>NZ_JADGHH010000073.1 GCF_019689535.1 Pigmentiphaga sp. | reverse complement strand
CCATGGGCGTGCCGGCATACTTGCCTCCACGGGACGAAACGATCACCACCTTCTTCCCACCCGCCAGGCCCTGTGGCCCCTCGGCCGTATAGCGAAACGTCTTGCCAGCCTGGGCCACCCGATCTATCCACGCCTTCAGCTGAGACGGGATGGAAAAGTTGTACATGGGGGCTCCCACGACGACCACGTCCGCGCCCAGGAACTCTTCGAGCAGCTCATCGGTATATGCGGCCTGCTCGCGGAAACTGGCGTCCGAAGGCAATTCCGCGCCGGGTTGGGGGCGCAACGACTGCAGCAGGGCGCCGTCCAGGTGAGCAGGGGGCTGGGCGACCAGGTCGCGGTGGCGAACCTGCGCTCCGGGGCGGTTCCGGCAAAGCGCCTGGACGATGGCAGCCGTCAATTGACGGGAAACAGAGGCACTGCCGGACGCGCTGGAATCGATTTGCAAGACGTTCACGTGAAACTCCCAATGGCAGACTAGGGTTAATGCGGATGAATTCCAAAGAGGCTTCACGATATATCTTCAACAATAAATTTTAAATTGGCCGCAACGAGATGGACTTTTTCATGCATGGAATAATTCAATAAAAAGGGGGAACCATGCAGGACCTCAACGACATGTACTTGTTCGCCAAGGTCGTGGACTACGGTGGCTATACCGCCGCATCGCGGGCGCTGGGGATACCCGTGTCCCGGATTAGCCGGCGGATCGCGGCCTTGGAAGAAGCGCTTGGCGTGCGATTGCTCCACCGCACGACCCGCAAGATATCGGTCACTGAGATCGGCCATACTTACTACCAGCACTGCGCCGCGCTGGTAGCCGAGGCCGCGGCGGCGCAGGAGGCGGTGGACCGCACTACGTCCCAGCCGCAAGGATTGATACGCTTCAGCTGCCCCGTGGGCCTGCTGCAAAGCGACGTGGCCCGCATCGTCTCGGACTACCTGGCGCGCAATCCCCTGGTGCGGGTGCAAATCGAGGCCACGTCGCGCCGGGTGGACGTCGTGGAAGAAGGGCTCGACCTCGCCCTGCGCGTGCGCCAGCCCCCCTTCGAGGATTCCGAGCTGGTGGTGCGTCCGCTTGCCACCACACGCGCCGTGGTCGTCGCCACGCCCGATTTTTTCGAACGCCACGGACATCCGGAACACGTAGAGGACATCGCCCGCCTGCCCACGCTCAGCATGGTGCAAACAGGGGAGAAGCACGTCTGGCGGTTCAAGGGCCCCGACGGCAAGGAAGCCGCGGTCGCCCACGTCCCGCGCTTGTCCGTGGACGACCTGAACACCCTGCAGACCGCGGCCCTGCAAGGCCTCGGGCTGGCTTGCCTGCCCTGGTTCATGGTGGCTGCGGACGTCGAGGCAGGGCGGCTGCAGGTGACGCTGTCGAAATACACGCTGCCTGAGGGCATCGTACAGGCGGTATTTCCGTCGCGGCGCGGGCTCGTGCCGGCGGTTCGGGGTTTTCTCGACGCATTGGTCGAGGCGTTCCAGAAACAAAGGCCCGTGCCTTGCTAGGGCATGCGCGCAACGTCCGTGCCGGCTAGCGCTACTTGCCGGAGGGGGTCATGTACAATCCCAGAGCATTCGGTGGGCCGGCAGCAGATGCGTTATCCGGAATCGCCAAGCAACCAGGAGGCTGGCCGGCTCGTTCCGGACGACACAAGCCCGCAGGGTCGCCGTGCGGGCTTTTTCGTTCGCGGCCCGTGCCGGCAGCAAGCGTGTTTGATGCTGACTGGAGATGTCATTGCGTAATAGAGCGGGGCGATAGATGTTGATTCTGGTTTCCAACGACGACGGCTACTTCGCCCCCGGCTTGGCCGCTCTCGTCGAAGTGTTGCGCCCGCTTGCCGAACTGATCGTGGTCGCGCCCGAGACCAATCGCAGCGGATCGTCCAACTCGCTCACCCTGGACCGCCCCTTGTCGGTGCGCACGGCCGCGAACGGATTTTTCTATGTCAACGGGACGCCGTCCGATTGCGTGCACATTGCCCTGACCGGGCTGCTCGATCGGCGGCCGGACCTTGTCGTGTCGGGCATCAACGACGGCCAGAACATGGGCGAAGACACGCTTTACTCCGGCACCGTCGCCGCCGCGACCGAGGGCTACCTGTTCGGCATTCCCTCGATTGCGTTCTCCCAAGTGTCGAAGGGATGGACGCATCTGGATGCTGCGGCCGCCACTGCGCGCCGCATCGTCGAGCACTTCATCGAGCGGCCGCTCGAGGCCCCCACATTGCTGAACGTCAATATTCCCAACCTACCGCTCACCGAACTCAAGCCTCCCCGCATCACGCGGCTGGGGCGGCGTCATCCATCGGAACCCGTGGTGCGTTCCTCCACGCCTTACGGCGAGCCGGTCTATTGGATCGGACCGGCGGGGAAGGCGGCCGATGCGACGCCCGGAACGGACTTCCACGCCTGCGCCGACGGCGCAGTGTCTATCACTCCGCTGCGGTTCGACCTGACGCACACTGCGCAGATCGAGCCGCTACGTGCATGGATCCCGACGGAATGGACAGGCGCAAACCGCTGACCCCCGCTCCCGCGGCGCCACGCGCCAGTGGGAACACGCCAACCGCGACGAGGCGGCTCACGCCCTCGGCGCTCCCCGTCACGCCTGCCAACAGCAACACGCGGGTCAGCACCGGCCGCCCCCCTGTGGTCAGGAACGCGGCTACCCCATTGCCTCGCCGGGAGGAAGCCAAGCCCCTCAACAGCAATGCCAGGGTGGTGCCCGCGCGGATCGTCACGCCTTCCGCGGCGCCCCCCGCGCCTGCGGCCGGAGAACCGAACCACGGACTGAACTCGGAACGGATGCGCAGTGCGATGGTGGCCCGCCTGCGTTCCCAGGGCATCGCCGACGAACGCGTGCTCGCGGCGATGCAGGCCATTCCCCGCCATCGCTTCGTCGACGAAGCGCTGGCGAGCCGCGCGTACGAGGACGCGGCACTGCCCATCGGACACGGGCAGACCATCTCGCAGCCCTGGATCGTCGCGCGCATGATCGCCGCCGCGTGCCACGGCCGCGAGCTCGGAAAGGTGCTGGAAGTCGGCACGGGGTGCGGCTACCAGGCTGCGGTGTTGGCAGGCGTCGCGCGCGAGGTGTATTCGATCGAGCGCATCAAGGCCTTGCACGAGTTGGCACGCAGCCGCCTGCGCCCGTTCCGCTTTTCGCACGTGCGGCTCGTTTTCGGCGACGGCATGCAGGGGCTGCCGAGCGCCGCGCCTTTCGACGCCATCGTGGTCGCGGCCGCGGGATTGAAGATTCCTGATGCGCTGGCCGCCCAGTTGGCACTGGGCGGACGGTTGGTGGCGCCGGAAGGCGGCGCTACGCAAAAATTGGTCGTCATCGAGCGCACGGGCGCGCACAGCTGGGTGCGCACCGAACTCGAACCCGTGCGCTTCGTGCCCCTGCAATCAGGTGTGTTGTCGTAATGAAGAGGAGATCTGGGATGCAGAACTGGCGCAAGCCGAGCAGCAAGAAAACCGCTCCGCCCCGGCGTAACGGGACGGACAGCCTCGCACGGGCCGCCATTTACGCACTGGCCTGGACGGGTTGCGCATTGCTGCTGGCGGCCTGCGGGTCGGCGCCCAGGACGGTTCCCGTCGTGGATCGCACCACGCCGCCGTCCAAGTCCGCCGAGCCTCCCGCCACGGCGGGAAGAGAACCGTCTCGCCTGGTCGATGCCGACACGTACGTCGTCAAGCGCGGCGATACGCTGATCCGGATTGCACTCGACCACGGGCAGGATTGGCGCGACATCGCGCAGTGGAACAATCTGCAGGACCCTAATCAGATCCGCCCGGGCCAAGTGCTGCGCGTGACCCGCCCGAGCACGACCGAGGCCAAACCGGCAGACACGACCGTGGCCCAAGTCACGCCCGTGCCGAGCCCGTCGCAATCGACGACGCGTCCGCTGGAGACGCCGGCACCGGCGCCTTCCTCCCCGACGCCGGAACCGCCCGCGCAAGCGCCCAGCACGCCTCCTGCAAAGCCGGCTCCGCCGCCATCACGCACCGAGCCCGCGGGCGATCGCATCGAATGGAGCTGGCCGGCAAGCGGCAAGATCATCGAGAACTTCCACGAAACCCGCAACAAGGGGCTGGACATCGCCGGCACCCCCGGCGACCCCGTGCTGGCGGCAGCCGACGGAAAAGTGGTCTATAGCGGCAGCGGGCTGCGCGGCTACGGGCAACTAATCATCATCAAGCACAACAACACCTTCCTGTCGGCCTATGCCCACAACCGCGCCATGCTGGTGAAGGAAGGGCAGGCGGTGAGGCGCGGGCAGAAGATCGCCGAGCTGGGAAGCACGGACGCCGAATCGCCGCGCCTGCACTTCGAAATCCGCAGGCAAGGCCGGCCAGTCAACCCCATGGATTACTTGCCCCCGCGCTGAGGCCCACCATGACGCCCATGCTGGTCTTCGACCTGGAAACCATCCCCGACGTGGAGGGCTTGCGCAAGCTCAACGGTTGGGGAGACGAGGTACCGGACGCCGAGGTCGTCGCGCGGGCGACTGCTGCCCGACGCGAAGCTGTGGGACACGATTTCCTCCCGCTCCACCTGCACAAGGTGGCGGTGATCGGCTGCGTCTTTCGCGACGACGAGGGATTCCGGGTCAAATGCATAGGCAAGGCCGACGATCCCGAAGCCACGCTGATCTCGGGCTTCTTCAAGACCATCGACCGCTATACGCCCCAGCTCATCAGCTGGAACGGATCGGGATTCGACCTGCCCGTACTGCATTACCGCGGCCTGATACACGGCGTCCAGGCCGCGCGATATTGGGACATGGGCGAAGACGATCGCGACTTCCGCTACAGCAATTACATCAGCCGCTACCACAACCGGCATTGCGACCTGATGGACTTGCTGGCCAAATACAATGGACGCGCCAATGCGCCATTGGACGAGCTGGCCAAGCTCTGCGGCTTCCCCGGCAAACTGGGCATGGACGGCAGCCTGGTATGGGAGGCGTGGCACTCGGGCCGGCGGGAAGAAGTGCGCGCCTATTGCGAAACCGACGTCGTCAATACCTGGCTGGTCTACTGCCGCTTCAGGCTGGTGCGCGGCATGCTGTCGCGAGCCCAATACGAGGCGGAACTGGACTTGGTCCGCAGTACGCTCGAAGCGCTGGACCAGCCTCACTGGAAAGAATACCTCGCAGCGTGGTAAACGCCGCGGGCGCCGCTTGACGCAGCGTCGCCCACTGAAATCGGAACATGGCTCAAGAAACTGATCACACGTTCCAGCAAGGGCTGGAAGGGCAAACCGTTGCCGCCGAGTTCGACGACGGTTCCGTACGCATCGAATCGGTCGACCTGGAGGGGCGGGGCATCGCGCGTCGCCAGGGCAAGGTGGTATTCGTCGAAGGCGCGTTGCCTGGCGAGCGGGTGACGCTCAAGATACTCAAGCGCAAACCGTCCTACGAGCTTGCCGAGGTGGCTGACATCCTGCGCGCCTCCCCCATGCGCGTCGAACCACGCTGCCCGCATTTCGGCGTCTGTGGAGGATGCGCCATGCAGCATGTGGAGCCTTCCGCACAGGTCGCCATCAAGCAGCGCGTGCTGGAAGACACGCTATGGCACATCGGCAAGCTGGTTCCGCAGCGCGTATTGCCGCCCGTTTACGGGCCGTCATGGGGCTATCGCTATCGCGCCCGCCTGTCTGTGCGGGTGGTGGTCAAGAAGGGCGGCGTGCTGGTGGGCTTTCGCGAACGCAAGAGCAGCTACGTGGCCGATATGCGCGAGTGTCACGTCCTGCACCCGCACGTGGCATCGCTGCTCGTGCCGCTACGGGAAATGGTGGCCGCCATGCCGGCGCGCGACCGCATCCCGCAAATCGAAGTCGCCGTGGGTGACAAGCAGGTGGTGCTGGTACTGCGCCACCTGGTTCCACTGGTGGACGAAGACGTGGCCGTCCTCAAGGCCTTCGCTGCACGGCACGACATCCACTGGTGGCTGCAGCCCAAGGGCCCGGACAGCGTGCATCCGCTCGAACCCGCGGACGCCGACGGCCTAGCCTATGCGCTTCCCGAATTCGGCCTGCGCATGCCATTCAAGCCCACCGACTTCACCCAAGTCAACCATGCGATCAACCGGGTACTGGTCTCGCGGGCCATCGCCTTGCTCGACCCCCAGCCCACCGATCGTGTGGCAGACCTGTTCTGCGGCCTGGGCAACTTTACGCTCGCTCTGGCCACGCGCTGTCGCGAGGTGGTCGGCGTCGAGGGCAGCCCGGCGCTGACCGACCGCGCGCTGGACGCGGCGCGCCGGCAGGGGTTGGCCGGGCATACGTCGTTTTCGACCTTGAACTTGTTCGAGGTCGACGAACAATGGCTGCGAGGCCTAGGCCGTTTCGACCGCATGCTGATCGACCCCCCGCGCGAAGGCGCGCTAGCCGTGGCCAAGGCGTTATCCAAGCTGGGCGCGGATAGGCCGCAACGCATCGTGTATGTGTCCTGTAACCCCTCGACCCTGGCGCGCGATGCGGCCATTCTCATCCATGAGGGAGGCTTCGTCCTGCGTGCCGCCGGCGTGGTCAATATGTTCCCGCACACGGGCCACGTCGAGTCGATCGCCGTATTCGAGCCAGGCGGGCCCGGATCGAGTTGAGGGAGGGAAGGGGGCGCGCACGGCGCACCCGGAGAAGGGGAAGGAAAGCGGTGCCGGGGTGAATCCTGGACTTCGGCACCGGCGCCCTCAGGGCGTGCGGCGGGCGCCACCAGCGGCCCGGCCGCCCCACAAGCGCCACCTTGACGTTTAGTCGCGCTCTCCGCCGAAGATCCCGAGCAGCATCAGGAGATTGACGAAGACGTTGTAGATGTCGAGGTAGATCGCCAGCGTCGCCGAAATGTAGTTGGTCTCGCCTCCGTTGACCACCCGCTGCAGGTCCACCAGCATGAAGGCCGAGAAGATTGCGACCGCCAGCACGGAAATGGTCAGCATCAGCGCGGGCAACTGCAGGAAGATGTTGGCAAGCGCGGCGAGCAGGATGACCACGGCGCCGACGAACAGCCATTTGCCCAGGCCGGACAGGTCGCGCTTGATGGTGGTGGAGAGAACCGCCATCGTCCCGAACACCGCCGCCGTTCCGCCGAATGCGGTCATGATCAGCGTGGCGCCGTTGGCCATGCCCAGCACGAAGCCGATCATGCGCGACAGCATCAGGCCCATGAAGAAAGTAAAGGCCAGCAGCAAGACGACGCCCAAGCTGCTGTGCTTGTTCTTCTCGATGGCGAACATCAGGCCAAAGGCGCCCACCAAGAACACGATGGTGGTCAGCCCCGGACTGCCGCCCATCACTTGGGCCAGGCCCGTGCCGACGCCGATCGCCGCCCCTAGCACGGTTGGGATCAAGGACAGCGCGAGCAGCCAATAGGTATTGCGCAGCACGCGGTTGCGCGTGACTTCCCCGGGCGCGGCGCCGGCCCGGGCTAGTGGCGAGGTGCGTAGATCATTCATGGTTGAGCGACTCCTATTCGTGTTTTGGCTCGTTTCGCCCCGCGAGCGGGCATGAGATTGAGAGTCTGAGTATGCCGCAGGGTTCCGCCGACATCCAGTGGGGCGGGCGCCACCCCGCCACAACGCCGGCAGACAGGTGTGCCGTCAGGTAGGCGTGATACAATTTAACGTTTAAGTTCCCCCCAAAGTATTTGTTTTTATTGGAGTTTTTGATGGCCATCGAGCGCACCCTTTCGATCATCAAGCCGGATGCGGTTTCCAAGAACGTCATCGGCCAGATCGTTTCCCGTTTCGAGGCCGCTGGCCTCAAAGTCGTCGCCGCGCGCATGGTGCAGCTCTCGCGCGCCGACGCAGAGCGTTTCTATGCCGTGCACGCCGAGCGCCCCTTCTTCAAGGACCTCGTCGACTTCATGGTCTCGGGCCCGGTGTTCGTGCAAGTGCTCGAAGGCGAGAACGCCATCCAGAAGAACCGCGACCTGATGGGCGCCACCGATCCCAAGAAGGCTGAGAAAGGCACCATCCGCGCCGATTTCGCCGAAAGCATCGATGCCAACGCCGTGCACGGCTCCGACGCCCCGGAAACCGCCAAGGCCGAGATCGCGTTCTTCTTCCCCGAACAAAACATCTACAGCCGCTGAGCCGGGATGTTTTTCTCCCCAAGGAGGCCGGCATGAGCTCCATCTCGCCGACAGCCCTGGCCGACAAGGTCGAACCCCGTTCCGGATCCCCGCGCATCAACCTGCTGGGGCTGGACGCGGCCGGGCTCGCCTCCCTGGTGGAAAGCTGGGGCGACAAGCCGTTCCGGGCCAAGCAGTTGCAGCGCTGGCTGCATCAGCGCGGGGTGGCCGACTTCGGGCAGATGACGGACCTCGCGAAGTCGTTTCGTGAAAAACTGGCCCGCCATTGCGAGGTGCGCGCCCCTGGCGTCCTGACGGTGCACAAATCTGCCGATGGCACGCGCAAGTGGCTGCTCGACGTCGGCAATGGCAACGCCATCGAGACCGTCTTCATCCCCGAGGACGACCGCGGCACGCTATGCATTTCCACGCAGGCCGGTTGCACGGTGGCATGCCGTTTCTGCTCCACCGGGCACCAAGGGTTCAATCGCAACCTGGGCGTGGACGAGATCGTCGGCCAGTTGTGGCTGGCCCGCCGCACCATCGAAGCCGACCGGGAAGGTGCGCGCCTGGCCAACGGGGCGCCGGCGCCCTTGGCCGCGACCGATGACCGGGTAATCAGCAACGTGGTCATGATGGGCATGGGCGAGCCCCTGCTCAATTACGACAACACCGTCGCGGCGCTGCGGTTGATGCTGGACGACAACGCCTACGGTTTGTCGCGCCGCCGCGTAACGGTCTCCACCTCGGGGGTCGTGCCCATGATGGACCGGCTTTCGCGGGACTGCCCGGTGGCGCTCGCGGTATCGCTGCACGCCCCCAACGACGCGCTGCGCAACGACCTCGTTCCCCTGAACCGCAAATACCCACTGCGCGAGCTGATCGCTGCTTGCCAGCGCTACTTGGAATTCGCGCCGCGCGACTTCATCACCTTCGAGTACGTCATGCTCGACGGCGTCAACGACGGTGATGAACATGCCCGGCAGCTCATAGACATTGCGCGACAGGTGTCGTGCAAGTTCAACCTCATTCCTTTCAACCCCTTCCCGCAGTCGGGGCTCAAACGCTCGCCGGCGGCGCGGGTCCGGCTGTTCGCGCAACGCCTCATGGACGCAGGCATCGTCACGACCGTGCGCAAGACGCGCGGGGACGACATCGACGCCGCCTGCGGCCAGCTGGCCGGAGAGGTCAAGGACCGCACGCGCCTCAAAGAGCGGCTGGCCGGCGAAACCCGCTTCGGCCGCATCATCGAGGTGCGCGAGTGAGGCTGTCGCGTTGCCGGCCCGACCTTTCCTGCGGTTGGGCCTGACAAGGAGTCGTCGATGTCTGAACACAACGAAACCGGTCAGCAGGAGCAGCAGGGCGGCCATGCGCCCTCCGGCGCCGCGCCGTCTTCGTCGTCCGTGGGTCGGGAGCTGGCGCGCCTGCGCGAGGCGCGCGGCTGGTCGCAGGAATATGTGTCCGACCGCCTAAAGTTCGCCGTGCGGCAGGTCCGCGCGCTCGAGAACGAGAAGTGGGATGAATTGCCGCAAGGCATGCCGCTGAGGGGCTTCGTCCGCAATTACGCCCGCCTGCTGGAAGTGGATCCGGCCCCGCTGTTGCAGGCCTTGCCTGCCGAGTTGCAGACGACGGACCCGGTGTCGCTCGCACAGGCCTCGTCGCTTTCCAGCCCGCTCGCGATGACGTCCCGCCGCGGCTGGCCGACGGGCCCGCGCAAGCGCCTGGCGCCGTGGCTGGTCGGGGGCATCATGGCCCTGGCCGCACTTGCGCTATTGGGCTACGCGCTCAACCAGCAGGGCAAGCTGTCGTTCGGCGAGCAAACGGCGTCCACGCTCGAAACCCCGGACGGCAGGACAGCAGTGCACGTGGAAACGCCTATTGCACCGCCAGCCGCATCGGTGACAGAAACGCCAGCGGGAACGACGACCGAAACGCCAGTTCCGCCGGCCACTGCGGCGCTGCCTCCGGCACACGAGCCGGCGCCCACCCCGGCACCTGCCGCCGATCCGGAACCCGCAGCCGCCCCGCAAGCCGGACTGGCGCTGAAACTCAAGCAGGCGAGCTGGGTGGAGATCCGCCGGGCGGACGGATCAATCGCCGTCTCGCGCATTCTTCCTGCCAACGAGACCTTCGCGCTCGATCCCGCGGGGGCTCCCTACCGGGTCGTCATCGGCAACGTCAACGGCGTAGACTTGAGCTGGCGGGGCGCTGCGGTCGATCTGACCCCGTACCGCCGCGACAACGTCGCCCGCCTCACCCTGCAATAGCCGTTACCCGAGCCATGAACTCCACGCAGCCCGTCGCCGCCTCCTTTAACGACAGCACACCATATCCGGCCGGACCGGCAGCGCGCCGGCCGACGCGCCAGGTGCGCATTGCCTGGGGCGACGCCTCGGTCGCGGTCGGCGGCGACGCGCCTGTCGTGGTCCAGTCCATGACGAACACCGACACCGCCGATGCCATCGCCACGGCGATCCAGGTCAAGGAGCTGGCGCTGGCCGGCTCGGAGATCGTGCGCATCACCGTCAACACGGCCGAGGCGGCCCGGGAAGTACCGGCCATACGCGAGCAGCTCGACCGCATGGGCGTGAGCGTGCCGCTGGTGGGGGATTTCCACTACAACGGGCACAAGCTGCTGACCCAGTACCCAGAATGCGCACAGGCCCTGTCGAAGTACCGGATCAACCCGGGCAACATGGGTGCCGGCAAGAAGCGGGATGACAACTTCGCGCAGATGATCGAAGTGGCCTGCCGCTATGGGAAGCCGGTGCGCATCGGCGTCAATTGGGGCAGCCTGGACCAGGACCTGCTGGCGCGCATGATGGACGAAAACAACCGCAAGCCCCAGCCCTGGGATGCGCAGGCCGTCATGCGCGAAGCGCTCGTGGTCTCCGCCGTCGACAATGCCCGGCGCGCCGAAGCGCTGGGGTTGCCGGGCGACCGCATCGTCCTGTCCTGCAAAGTCAGCAACGCACAGGACCTCATCGCGGTCTACCGCGATCTTGCGCGTCGCTGCGACTATCCGCTGCACCTCGGGCTGACCGAGGCGGGAATGGGCAGCAAGGGCATCGTGGCGTCCACCGCGGCCATCAGCGTCCTGCTGCAGGAAGGCATTGGCGACACCATCCGCGTCTCGCTCACGCCAGAGCCGAACGGCGACCGCACGAAAGAGGTGGTGGTCGCGCAGGAAATCCTGCAAAGCCTGGGATTGCGCGCCTTCGCGCCCACGGTGGTGGCCTGCCCGGGCTGCGGCCGCACGAGCAGCACCGTTTTCCAGGAGCTCGCATCCGACATCCAGCGCTATCTGCGCGAGCAGATGCCGGTCTGGCGGCTCAAGTACCCCGGCGCCGAGAACCTCCATGTCGCGGTCATGGGCTGCGTCGTCAACGGCCCGGGCGAAAGCAAGTTCGCCGACATCGGCATCAGCCTGCCCGGCACCGGCGAACAGCCGGTCGCACCGGTCTACATCGACGGCCAGCGCGCGGTCACGCTCAAGGGCGAACACATCGCGCGCGAATTCCAGGCGCTGGTAGAAGCGTACGTAGAAAAAAGATTCAACACCCATTCGGCCCCCGCGTCCTGAGCGACGCCCCCATTGCGGGGCGCGCCGGCGCGCAGGGGAGACCTACCATGACGAACGAAACTTTCCAGAAAGTGACCGCGATTCGCGGCATGAATGACATCCTGCCCGCAGATTCGGGCCAGTGGGAGCGCCTGGAGTCGCTCGTGCGCGAGTGGCTGCGCAGCTACGGCTACCGCAACCTGCGCACGCCCGTGCTGGAACAGACGCGGCTGTTCACGCGGGGGATAGGCGAAGTGACGGACATCGTCGAAAAAGAGATGTACAGCTTCACCGACTCGCTCAACGGCGATTCGCTCACCATGCGCCCCGAGTTCACGGCGGGCATGGTGCGCGCGACGATCGAGCACAACCTGCTGTACGACCGTCCGCAACGGGTGTTCGCCATCGGTCCCGTATTCCGGCACGAGCGTCCACAGCGGGGGCGCTACCGCCAGTTCCACCAGATCGACGTCGAAGCGCTGGGCTTTGCCGGGCCCGACATCGATGTGGAGCTGATCCTGATGCTCGCCCGGCTCTGGAAAATCCTGGGCCTGACTGACATCCGCCTGGAAATCAACTCGCTGGGCTCGGCCGAAGAGCGGCTCGCCCACCGGCAAGCGCTCATCGCCTACCTCGAAAAGCACCAAGACCTGCTCGACGAAGACGGCAAGCGGCGCCTCTATACCAATCCGCTGCGCGTGCTCGACACCAAGAATCCCGCCCTGCAAGACATGGCGAACAATGCGCCGCGCCTGCTCGACTACCTGGGCGAGGCATCGCTCGCCCATTTCAACGGCGTGCGCGAGCGGCTCGAAGACGCGGGCATCGAATACCGGGTGAATCCCCGCCTGGTGCGCGGCTTGGACTATTACAACCTGACCGTGTTCGAATGGGTGACCGACCGGCTCGGGGCCCAAGGAACGGTATGTGGCGGCGGCCGCTACGACGGGCTGATTTCCCTGCTGGGCGGCAAGCCAGCCCCCGCGGTGGGGTTTGCCATCGGCGTCGAGCGGCTGCTCGACCTGTGGACACAGGTGCAGCCGCCGCAACCCCAGCCTGAGTGCGACGTATACGTCGTCCACCAGGGCGAATCCGCGGCGCGGGCGGCCATGCGCGTGGCCGAGTCCCTGCGCGACGCCGGGCTAGACGTGATCCTGCATTGCGGGGGCGGCAGCTTCAAGTCCCAGATGAAGCGCGCCGACGGCAGCGGAGCCGAGTACGCCGTCATCCTGGGCGAGGACGAGCTGGCCGAAGGCGTGGCGAGCGTCAAGGCCTTGCGCGCCGATGGCGTGCCGCAACGCAAGATCCCGACCGCGGAGCTGCCCGACTTTCTCGTCACCGAACTGACGGCCGGCGGAGCGGAATAGCCGGTTCTCCCGGCGGGTGGATACGGGATTGCTCCGTATCAGTTAATCTTGCGGCTCTTGAGGTTCCGCGGGCTGCCTGGCGGCCCGCGGCAGATTTTCAGCCATAACCAATCAACCGGGGCGTGCATGGCCTACGACATCGACGAACAGGAACAACTGGAATCACTGAAGGCATGGTGGGCCAAGTACGGCAACCTCGTACTGGGCGTGGCCACCATCGTGCTGCTGGCTGCGGCCGCATGGAACGGCTGGCAGTGGTACCAACGCAACCAAGCCGCCAACGCCATGGTGCAGTTCGAAGCCCTGGAGAAAGCGGTCGAGGCGGGCGATCTGGGACGCGTCAAGGACGCCGCCGGCTCCATCCTGGAAAAGTATTCCGGCACCGGTTACGCGCCGCGGGCCGCGCTGCTGGCGGCCCGTGCCTTCCAGGAGGCGGGGGACGCCAAGTCGGCGCGGGCCCAGTTGCAGTGGGTCATCGACCGCAGCGGCGACGCGGCCCTGGCCGCCGTGGCTCGCGTGCGGCTGGCCGGATTGCTGCTGGACGAGAAGAACTATGACGAGGCGCTCGCGGTGCTAGGCACGCAGCCTCCGGAGGCATTTGCCGCCCTGTATGCGGACCGCCGTGGCGACGTCCTGGCGGCCCAAGGCAAGCGCGAAGAAGCACGCAAGGCGTACGAAGAAGCGCTCGCCAAGCTCGATCCGTCCACCGATCTGCGTTCGTCCATCCAACTCAAACTCGATGCTCTCGGAGGCGCTTGATGGAGTTGCACAACCGCCATACCGGCGAGCGCCGCGGCTGGCGCCGCCTTTGCCAGGCCGCCGCCGTCGCGGCCGCGCTGGCGCTCGGAGGATGCTCGCTCTTTTCCAGCGAGAAGCCGCGCTATCCGCCCGCACCGCTGACCCCGCTCACCCCGACCCTGCCGGTCAGCAATGCCTGGAGCGTCTCGGTCGGCGGCAAATCGGGCGTGGGCTTCGTGCCGGCGGTGGTCGGCGATGCCGTCTACGCCGCCACGAGCAATGGCACCGTCGCCAAGTATTCCCTCGACACGGGAGCCGAGATCTGGCGCACGTCCACGAAAACGGATCTTTCGGCCGGGGTAGGGAGCGACGGGCGCATCACGGCGGTAGCGACGCCCCGCGGGGAAATCATTGCCCTGGACGACACCGGCTCGATCAAATGGCGCGCCCAGGCGACAAGTGAGATCACCATCCCGCCGCTGGTGGGCGATGGCCTGGTCGTGGTGCGCAGCGGCGACTACCGTGTCCAGGCCTATGACGCCGAAACCGGGCGCCGGCGCTGGAGCGTCCAGCGCCCCGGGCCAGCGCTGGCGCTGCGCGCGCCCGGCGAAATGTTGCTCTCGGGAGGCTACGTCTTCACGGGCCTGCCAGGCGGCAAGCTGATCGCCATCTCCACCACCGGCGGCGCCGTGCGCTGGGAAGGCACCGTCGCCATCCCGAGCGGAACCAGCGAACTCGAGCGCGTGGCCGACGTCGTCGGTGCACCCGTCATTTCAGGGCGACAACTGTGCGCGGTCACCTACCAGGGCCGCATCAACTGCTTTGACGTGGGAACCGGCAATTCGGTCTGGTCGCGCGAATTCTCCAGCGTCACGGGCCTGGCCGCCGACGTGCGCTTCGCCTACGCTGCCAACGACCGCAGCGTGGTGCATGGTTTCGCCCTCGACAGCGGCGCCAACATCTGGAAACAGGACGCGCTGCAGAACCGCGGCCTGACCGCACCGGCCTCGGTGGGCCGCGCCATTGCGGTGGGCGACTTCGAAGGCTACGTGCATTTCCTGCAACGCGAGGACGGCGCTTTGCTGGCCCGCATCGCCACCGACGGCAGCGCCATCCTGGCCAGGCCGGTACCGACCGGTCGCGGAGTGCTGGTTCAGACCTCCAAGGGCAACCTGTACTCGATTAATGTCGGTCAATAAGCAGCAAGGTTTTTTTCGACGATGAAACCCTCGACATTCAAACCGGTGATCGCCCTGGTCGGGCGACCCAACGTGGGCAAATCCACGTTGTTCAACCGGCTGACCCGCTCGCGCGACGCGCTCGTGGCTGACTTCCCCGGCCTGACGCGCGATCGCCATTACGGCGAGGGGAGGGTGGGGGGCCATCCCTTCATCGTCGTCGACACCGGCGGCTTCGAACCGGTCGCCAAGCAAGGCATCATGGCCGAGATGGCCAAGCAGACGGTGCAGGCCGTCGATGAGGCCGATGCGGTCATCTTCCTGACCGATGGCCGGGTTGGCCTGACCGGCCACGACCGCGAGATCGCCGATCGCCTGCGGCGTGCCGGACGCAAAGTATTGCTGGCTGTCAACAAGGTCGAGGGCATGTCGCGCGCCACGGCGGCAGCCGAGTTCTACGAACTGGGCCTGGGCGAGCCGTTCGCCATTTCGGCGGCGCACGGCGACGGCGTGGTGGACCTGATCGAGGCCGCCCTGGCCGACCTGGTTCCAGCTACGACTGAAGCGGAAGACGAGCGAGACGGGGAAGAAGAGGCCTTCGTGGCCGTGGACGCCGTCGACCACCGGATCAAGCTCGCCATCGTGGGCCGTCCCAACGTCGGCAAATCCACGCTCGTCAACACCCTGCTGGGCGAGGAGCGGGTCATTGCCTTCGACCAGCCCGGCACGACCCGCGACGCCATCGAGATCGACTTCGAGCGCGGAGGGCGGCGCTACACCCTGATCGATACCGCCGGCCTGCGCAAGCGGGGCAAGGTCTTCGAGGCCGTCGAGAAATTCTCCGTCATCAAGACCTTGCAAGCCATCGAGGCCAGCAACGTCGTCTTGCTGATGCTCGACGCCAGCACGGAAATCTCGGAGCAAGACGCCCATATTGCCGGCTTCGTCCTGGAGACCGGCCGCGCCCTGGTGGTCGCGATCAATAAATGGGATCGCGCCGACAGCGACCAGCGAGAGCAGATCAAGCGCGAATTCGACCGCAAGCTGCGTTTCCTGTCCTTCGCCAAGATGCACACCGTGTCGGCGCTGCGCAATGCCGGCATCGGCCCGCTGCTCAAATCCATCGAAGCCGCGCAC
>NZ_JADGHH010000316.1 GCF_019689535.1 Pigmentiphaga sp. | reverse complement strand
GCCCTCGGTTCCTGGGTGCAGCTCGTCAGCGGCGAACACCTCGGCAATATTTACCGCGTCGTGCTCTCGGCCACGGGCAATGCGTTCCACATTGCCTTGACCGTGGTGTTCATGCTGATCATCCTGTTTTTCGTCTACAAGGACGGCGAGGCCATGGTCGCCCAGCTAGACATCGTGGGCGAGCGCGTGTTGCCGGCCCGCTGGACGCGGCTTTCGCGCGTCGTGCCTGCCACCATCAGCGCAACGGTCACGGGCATGGGGCTGATCGCCATCGGCGAAGCCGTGGTGCTGGGCACGGCTTATTGGATCGCGGGCGTGCCGTCGCCGGCGCTCATGGGCTTGATCACGGGATTCATGGCGCTCGTGCCGGGCGGCGCTCCCGTGGCGTTCACCATGGTGTCGCTGTACCTGATCGCGTCCGGCAAGCTCGTGGCTGGGCTCGGCCTGTTCGCCTGGGGCTCGTTCGAGCTTTTCATCGTCGATAAGACATTGCGCCCGAAACTGGTCGGCGGGCCGGTCAAGCTGCCTTTCCTGCCGACCTTCATCGGCCTCGTGGGGGGCGTCCAGACCATGGGGCTCGTGGGCCTGTTCGTCGGCCCCGTGCTGATGGCGCTGCTGGTCGCCATCTGGCGCGAGTGGGTGAGAGAGATCCCCCGCGCCGAGCTTTCCTGCCCCCTGGAGGGCCACCAGGGGGAGCGGGGGTCGGATCAGTAGATCCCTTGTGCCAACATGGCGTCGGCGACCTTCACGAAGCCGGCGATGTTGGCGCCGTCCACGTAGTTGATGCTGCCGTCGGGCCGGGTGCCGTGGCGAACGCAGTTCTCGTGGATGTCTTTCATGATGGCGCGCAGCCGTTCGTCGACTTCGGCATGGTGCCAAGAGACGCGCTGCGAGTTTTGCGCCATTTCCAGCCCCGACACCGCGACACCGCCGGCGTTGCTCGCCTTGCCCGGCGCGTAGAGCGTACCGGCCTTCACGAATACGTCCACGGCTTCGAGGGTGGATGGCATGTTCGCGCCTTCGGCCACGCACACCACGCCGTTGCGCACCAGCGTTTCGGCGTCTTGGCCGTCGAGCTCGTTCTGGGTGGCGCAAGGCAGGGCGATGTCCACGGGGATGTGCCAGGGCCGCTTGCCGGCTTCGAACGCCAGCTTATTGCGTGCGGCGAAGTCGGCAAGGCGGCCGCGCTGGACGTTCTTGAACTCCATGATTTCCTTGAGCAGGTCGGTGCTGATGCCTTCGGGGACGTACAGGGTGCCGTCCGAGTCGGACATCGTCAGGACCTTGGCCCCGAGGTCGATGGCTTTTTCGGCGGCGTACTGTGCAACATTGCCGGAGCCAGAGATCGAGACCTTCTTGCCGTCGAAGCTTTCGGCCTTCCGGTGCAGCATCTGCTCGGCGAAGTAGATGGTGCCGTAGCCGGTGGCTTCGGGGCGCATCAGGCTGCCGCCAAAGGAAAGTCCTTTGCCGGTGAACACCGCTGCCGAGCTGTTCGATAGTTTTTTCATCATCCCGGCCATGAAGCCCACCTCGCGCGCGCCCACGCCGATGTCGCCGGCGGGCACGTCGGTGTCGGGGCCGAGGTGGCGGTACAGCTCCAGCATCAAGGCCTGGCAGAAGCGCATGACTTCACCATCGCTCTTGCCCTTGGGGTCGAAGTCGGCGCCGCCTTTGCCGCCGCCCATGGGCAGGGTCGTGAGCGAGTTCTTGAAGGTCTGTTCGAATGCCAGGAAGCGCAGGATGGACAGGTTGACCGAGGGATGCAGGCGCATGCCACCTTTGTAGGGGCCGATGGCGGAGTTGTGTTGGACGCGGAAGGCGCGGTTGACTTGCGTTTGGCCGCGGTCGTCCACCCAGCAGACGCGGAATTGAATGATCCGTTCCGACTCCACCAGGCGTTCGAGCAAGCCCTGTTCGGCATAGCGCGGGTTCTTCTGCAAGAACGGCCAAAGGCTCGTCATGACTTCCTTGACGGCTTGCAGGAATTCCGGCTGGTGAGGGTCGCGCTGGGCGACGCGCGCGAGAAAACTATCTAGGCTGGTGTGTTTCAATTACGGCTCCGATGGATATCCGGGCGCTAGGCCATCCCGCCGGCGGCGCGGCGCCGAAGGTTGCACCTAATACGTGCGGTGTTGCGCTAAACCGGTGCATCGTGCACCGGAAAAATGCGGCATTGTAATCATCTTTTTTCGTCATCATGCTGCTAAATGTTGGCTTTAGGCCCTCATTTTGTGCGATTTTTTAAAAAGGGACGGAGCGATATTTCTCCGTGGTTTTTCAATAAAAATAGGGACGTACCATGGGCGGCATGAACGCAGCCGCGTGGAGGCGCTCCCGTCAGGAAGCGATATGGCTTGGATGCTATTGATCGTCGCCGGCTTGCTAGAAGTCGGTTGGGCTATCGGCTTGAAATACACCGATGGCTTCACCCGGCTGTGGCCGTCCCTGGGAACCGCCATTGCCATGATAGCCAGTGTGGTATTGCTGGGTGTTGCAATGCGTACGCTCCCGGTCGGCACCGCGTACGCGATCTGGGTGGGCGTGGGCGCGGTGGGAACCGCTGCGCTGGGGAT
>NZ_JADGHH010000072.1 GCF_019689535.1 Pigmentiphaga sp. | reverse complement strand
GCCCCCTCTTTGCCGCGGCGCTTCCAGCCGTTTGCGACAACCGTGCCCGCCCTTCGAGCGCCGGCTAGGGGCAATAGGTTTATTCAACATTCAATCTTGATCAATGCCAGGCTGTTCGGTACCTTGCCGCAGCGCGTCCGCTGGCGGCCATGCCTGGCACGGCGGAGCGGCATTCCGTCAGGCCGGCCTCACGATAAACACACTGCGAGATTTCTCGTGCCGGCAAAACGCTAGAGGAGACTCATGAAAACGAAAGTTCGCGCTTTTCTGTCCGCAGCGCTGCTCGCCGTGTCCAGCGCCGCAGCCCATGCGGACACCTTCCCGTCCCGCCCGATCCGCTTCGTGGTGCCGTTCGGGCCGGGAGGAGGCACAGACATCGTCGCGCGCTTGGTGGCGCCGTATCTTTCCGCAGAGCTCGGGCAACGGCACCCCGCAGCATTTCGCGGTCGAATTGCTGAAATCCGCGGCAGGCATCGATCTCGTGCATGTACCGTATAAAGGGGCGGCAGCGGTCGTGTCCGATGCGGTGGGCGGGCAGATCAACCTGGCATCGGCTACATACGCGCCCTCGGTCGAGTACATCCGCAGCAAGCGCTTGGTGCCGTTGACTGTCATGGAGCCCAAGCGCCTGCCCGCGCTGCCGGATGTGCCCGCTGCGGCCGAACGCTACCCAGGCGTCACGATCAGCATCTGGTTTGGCATCATGGTGCCGGCCGGCGTGGAGCCTGACGTTCGCGCCAAGCTCGAGAACGCCGTCAAGAAAGTCGTGGCCAACCCGGAGTATGCCAACAAGCTCAAGGCGGCCGGCTTCGAGGCTACGCAGGAGACGGCAGCCGAAATGAAGGCGCGCATCGAGCGCGAAGTGAAGCTGTTCGGCGAGGTCGCGAAGAAGGCGGGCATCAAGCCTGAGTGATCCGGCCCTGGGGCGGGGGCATTTCCGGCCTCATCCCGGGACTGGAGTATGATCGGCCCATGGCCGCTTACGCTTCCTCACGCCTCGCCTGGCTGGCACTGCTGTGCGTACTCTGGCATGCCGCCGTCCCGATGGTGCACGCGGCCGCCGGCAGACAGCAGTTGGTGGCCGAGCTCTGTTCCCATCAGGGAACGGCCTCGGTTCCGCTGGGGCCGCTAGACGGCGGCGCCCACGTCTTGGCGGCGCTGCAGTGCCCCTTGTGCCTGGCGGGCGCCCACGCCGCTGCGCTTCCGCCCCCTCCGTCCGATCCGGCACGGACCGTCCTGCTCGACTGCGGTCCGGCCTATCATGTCGATTTTTCGGCCTGGACTTTTCCCCTTCCCCCTTACCTGCATTTCTCGTCCCGCGCGCCGCCGGCATGACGCTTGGCTACGTGAGAGAGCTCGGGCGCGTCGTACCCGCCGCGCCCGCATCGACCCGCATTTTTACGACGAGAAAAAACATGCAGATTCGCCCTTTTCTTTCTAGCTTCTTGGTTTCTCTGCTCGTTGCCGGCGCGGCCAGCGCACACGCCCACGGCTACACTGCGGGCAGCATCCGTATCGAGCACCCGTGGGCCCGCGCCACGGCGCCCGGCCAGCCCAGCGGAGGGGGATTCCTCAAACTCACGAACGCGGGCGAGGCGGACAAGCTCATCGCCGTCCGGGCCGATGTCTCGGCGTCGACCGAACTGCACACGATGCAAATGGAAGGCGACATCATGCGCATGAGGCAAGTGGACGCCATCGCCGTGCCGGCAGGTGGCGAGGTGGAGCTCAAGCCCGGCGGCTACCACATCATGTTCGTGCGGCTGAAGGCGCCACTGAAGGAAGGTGCCAGCTTCCCGGCCACGCTCGTTTTCGAGAAGGCGGGCGAGGTACAGGTAGAGTTCAAAGTCCATGCGCCGGGTGCGCGGGGCGGCGAACACGGAACGCACGGCATGCACCACTAAAGAGCGCCGCCGCGACGTAGAGCCGGCACAGGTCTTGCATTGGAACGAGAAAGGATGAATTCTTCTGCTTCGGAAATGTTGGTTGCTGCCCGAGATCATGACATCCTCGCTTCCTGCCTGGACCGGAATCGTCGTATGACTGCGATGTACAACGGGATGCCCCGGGAGGAACTCGACGTCGCCTACGATAATTGCGCCGCCGTGCTCAACAGCGCGGTGCTGATGGCGGAGTTCAACGAGCGCAGCGCCAAGCTGCGGGCGGCGTATCCCCAGTACCTCGACCTGCGCTACGGGCCGGCCTCGCGCAACCGGATCGATTACTTTCCGGCCGCGCGGCCCGGCCCGCTCATGGTGTTCATCCACGGCGGCTACTGGCAGTCAGGCTCCAAGGATAGCTTCAGCTTTTTGGCCGCCGGGCCGCTTGCCCACGGGCTGCACGTGGCTGTGGTGGGGTATACGCTAGCGCCGGAGCAGTCCCTGGGCGGCATCGTGGGTGAAATCCGCTCGGCCATCGGTTGGCTGACACGGCATGCATCACAATGGGGCACCGACCCGGATCGCCTTATCGTCTGCGGCTGGTCGGCCGGGGCGCACCTGGCCGCCATGGTGCTTGACGAGCCGGGTGTCAGCGCAGGCCTGGCCATCAGCGGCATCTATGACCTCGAACCCATCCGGCTCAGCCACTTGAATGAAAGACTGTGCCTGTGTCCGCCGGACGTGCAACGGCTCAGTCCCTTGCACCGACCGCTCAGCCGCCGCGAACTGATCCTGGCGTACGGCGCGGCGGAGCTTCCGGAATTCCAGCGCCAGGCCGAGACATTCGCTGCCGCGCGCGCCGGCTTGCCCGGTGAGTTGCTGCGAGTGGCCGACCGCAATCACTTCACTATCTTGAACGACCTGGCCTCACCCGATGGCATCTTGGTCCAGCGCGCCTGTAAGCTCGCCGGCCTATAAGCTATAAGCCGGACGCCATCAGGGCGCGTCCCGCAGTTCCAGCACGGAACGACCGCGGCTCAAGCCTGTCAGGACCTGCTTCAACGCATCTAGGTTGGCGCGCGGCACTTTGATCGAGAGGCGGGCACCGTGCTCGTCGAAATGTTCCTGGACGACCTCTGCACCATGGCTACGCAGCCGCGCCTTGAACAGCGGCAGTTCGGCGAACGTGCACGAGACTTCGGCTTCGGTTACTTCCACCAGCGGCACGCGCCGTCCCAGGCGCAGGCAATTGGCGGCGCAGCCTCCATAGGCGCGCACGAGCCCGCCTGCCCCCAGGAGCGTGCCGCCGAACCAGCGCACCACCAGCACTGCGACGCGGTCGCAGGACTGTCCGTCTATGGCCTGCAAGATGGGGCGCCCGGCAGTGCCGCCCGGTTCGCCATCATCGTTGAAGCGATACGAAGCGCCGATGCGGTAAGCCCAGCAGTTATGCGTGGCCGTGGGATCGGAATGCCTGGCGAAGAAAGCCATCGCGTCATCGGCGCTCGAGACCGGCGCCGCATGCGCGAGGAACCGGCTCTTGCGGATCTCCTCGCGGTAGCTGCAAGGCGCTTCGAGCGTAAAGAGGGAACTCATGGCGGCAAGTTTACCGCCCTGCTCGCGTCCTTTGACGCCGCATTTTTTTCTGCTATAGTTACGGGCTCGATTCCCCGATAGCTCAGTCGGTAGAGCGACGGACTGTTAATCCGCAGGTCACTGGTTCGAACCCAGTTCGGGGAGCCAAATTCGATGAGGAACGGACGCCCAGGGCGTCCGTTTTTCGTTTCAGGGTATGCTCGCCGCGAAACGCCGCGGCAGCGGCAAGACGAATACGACCCGGCGGAAGGACGGTCCGTGCCCCCAGTGTCTCCTCCCCTCACCCATCGGCGCATTCTCGCGATGGCCTTGCCCATCGTGCTTGCCAATCTCACGCAACCCTTGATGTCGGCCGTCGATACCGGGGTAGCAGGCCATCTTCCCGGCCCGGAATACCTGGCAGGCGTCGCATTGGGCGGCTTGCTATTCAGCTTTCTTTTCTGGGGCTTCGGTTTCTTGCGCATGGGAACCACCGGCCTCGTCGCCCAGGCCTGGGGCAAAGGCGACGAACCCGCGCTCGCCGCGACGGTGGTGCGTGCCATGATCCTGGCCGCCGCAATCGGACTACTCCTGCTGGCATTGCAAGGACCACTGATCGCGTTGGGCCTGGAACTGCTGGGAGGGAGCGCGGAAGTCACCCGGCAGGCGACGGCCTACTGCCGGGGCCGGATCTGGGCGGCTCCGCTCGCTCTCGCCAACTACGTCATCCTGGGCTGGCTGCTGGGTTGCCAGCGGGTACGCATCGCGCTCGGCCTGCAAATCCTGATCAACCTCGTCAACCTCGCGGCCGTGCTGCTGTTCGTGCACGTCTTCGACTGGGGCGTGACCGGCATTGGCGCGGCCACGGCCGCGGCCGACGGCGTCGGCACGCTGGCCGGCGGGTTCCTGCTATGGCGCTCCCACCGGTCTGCCTGGCCGGCCCTGCGCCTGGCGGCCTTGCTCGACGCCTCGGCCATGCGGCGGCTGGTCGGCATCAATATCCACATATTCATCCGCACGGCCTGTCTGCTGGCGAGCATGGGGTGGTTTGCACACCTTGGTGCCATGCAAGGCGACACGGTGCTCGCCGCCAATGCCCTCTTGCTGAACTTCCTGACCTTCATGGCTTTCGGCCTCGACGGTTTCGCGCATGCAGCGGAGGCACTGGTCGGTTCAGCCGTAGGCGCGGGCGACGCCCCGGGGCTGCGCCGCGCGGTGCGGCTATGCATGGGCTGGGCCGCCGCCGGTGCGCTGGGTTACGCGGCGGCATATGCCGCGGCAGGCCCCGCCATCGTCGCCATGCTGACTGACCAGCCGGTGCTGCGCGAAACGGCCGCGCACTTCCTGCCGTGGATGGTACTGGCGCCCATCGCCTCGGTCTGGGCTTACCTGTACGACGGCATGTTCATCGGCGCGACGCAGACCCGGACGCTGATGTATTCCATGCTCTTGTGCGGCGCCGCCTTCCTCGGATTGTCCCTGGGGCTGTTGCCGAAGTTTGGCAATCACGGCCTATGGCTGTCTTTTCTTACTTTCAACGCCCTGCGCGGATTGACGCTGCACCTGGCAGCTCCCCGCACGCTTTACCGCGCACCCGGCGCGTCCGTGTCGGCAAATGCATCCTGATGCGGGGTTATCCCCGCATCCTGTGGACAAGCTTGGGGACAGCAGTGGAACAAACGGAAACGGCCCGCATCACAGCGCGCTTTGAGGTTCCCCGCCCACGAATTGAGCAGCGCATCCCGCCAGGCGCTGCTGCCCCTTTGCCTTGACAATGGCTTGCTTGGCCGATTATGGTCACGCCCCTTGTATAGAGATGGTGATCCCATGGTTGTCTGGCTCAAAGTGCCCTATGCCGAGAAGGACGAAGCCAAGGCGCTAGGGGCCAGGTGGTCTCCCGCGCAGAAGAAGTGGTACGTCAAGGACGCCGCCGATCTCACGCCTTTTCAACGCTGGCTGGACGTCGATGCGCCTGCCTCGGCCGTGGCGGCGCCCGTGGACGAAGCGCCGCCGGCCAACGGAGCCGTGATTTTTTGCGACGGTGCTTGCCGTGGCAATCCCGGCGGCCCGGGCGGCTGGGGCGCGCTGATCCGCACGCCGGACGGCACCGTGGAAATCTTTGGCGGGTCTCCGGACACGACCAACAACCGCATGGAGTTGACCGCGGCTGCCGAAGCCTTGCGCTGGCTGCCGCAGCCTTGCGACGTCGTCGTCTATACCGACTCCCAGTACGTCGTGAACGGCATGAACCAATGGCGCCATGGATGGGTGCGCAAGAACTGGAAAGACGTCAAGAACGTCGAACTCTGGAAGACGCTGATCGCAGAAGCGGATCGGCATCGTGCCACGTTCAAGTGGGTACGCGGACACAACGGCCATGTCGGCAACGAACGGGCCGATGCACTGGCCAACGAAGGCCTGGATCATGCGCAACGTACGGGCAAGAGCGAAGCCGTGGTGCGCGTGGTGGCAGGAAGCGGAACGTCGAACTGACCCGTTGGCGCCGCGTTCTCCCTCAGATCGAGGATGGGTCGGCCGCGTACAATGCCGCCCCATGATTTTCCGCTCGCTGGCATTTTCACTGCTTCTCTCCTTGCTTCCCGCTCATGCCGCAGACCTGGTCACCCGGCCGGGCGCCGTCGGCCACCGCGATTTCCGGCATGCCAAGCAAGTCCTCCCCAAGGTCTATGCAGGCCTAGAAAGCACGTTTTATTGCGGATGCCGCTACCGCGGCAAAAGCATTGACTTTTCCTCCTGTAGCTACCAGGTCCGCAAGGACGCCCGCCGTGGATCACGCCAGGAGTGGGAACACGTCGTGCCAGCCTGGGTCATCGGCCACCAGCGGCAGTGCTGGCAACGCGGCGGACGCAAGCACTGCGCGGCCGTCGACCCGGTCTTCCGCAAAGCGGAAGGCGATCTAGTCAACCTTGTTCCCGTGATCGGCGAGATCAACGCGGACCGCTCTAATTTCCGCTATGCTGTGTGGGCAGACGACCCGCCTCCCATCTATGGCCAATGCCGCACTGTCGTGGACTTCAAAAAGCGCCGCATACAGCCCCGGCAAGTGGTGCGGGGACGCATTGCACGCATCCAGATGTACATGGCCACCACCTATGGCCTGCACCTGAGCCAACAGGATCGGCGCCTGTTCTGCACCTGGGCCCGGGCCTATCCGGTGGACGCCTGGGAGCGCGAACGGGAGCACCGCATCCAGCGCATACAGGGCAGCGGCAACCGCTTCGTCTCCGACCCGGCGGCAGTAGACAGTTTCTGCAGCCGTAGCTAAGGCGCGCGAGCACTCCTCCCCGCCGTGGGCCGAGCCCCTGGGGAAGGATCAGCCCACGGATGGCGGGGACATGGCGACAGCGGTGACTTGACGGAGATACTGTATATTCATACAGTATCCATCCGTTGTGTTCGCGCATCCCCATGCCTGCTTTCGCTGCTTCCTCGCCCTCGGCTTTGCCCGCCATCCACCCGCTGCTCTGGCGGGGGTCGCAGCTCGCACGGGCCGACCAGCCGTGTGTGGAGACCGGCCATCCCGAACTATCCCGCAATCTGCCCGGCGGGGGCTGGCCCCTGGGGCAGCTCATCGAATTGTTGCTGCCGCACTCCGGCATAGGCGAGCTCAGGCTGCTGCTGCCCGCCCTGCGCAGGCTTCCCCCCAAGCGCAGCATCGTCCTGCTTCGACCTCCGCACGTCCCCTGCCAACAGGCCTGGCTGGCCCAGGGCTTTCCGGTCCGGCAACTGCTTTGGGTGTCGCCCAGGGAAACGACCAATGCCCTATGGGCCGCCGAGCAAATCCTCAAGCACGGAAGCTGCGGGGCCTTGCTTTACTGGGCGGAGCATTCGTCCGCCACGGCCCTGCGGCGGCTGCACTTGGCCGCGCAAGGCGGAGAAACCGCTTTCTTCATGTTCCGCCCGGCCGCCGCGGCACAAGCCTCCTCTCCAGCCTCCTTGCGGCTGCTGCTGCAGCCGGCCGGGGATCGGCTATGCCTGCGCATACTCAAGCGCCGCGGCCCCTGCCAGGAAACCCCCTTGGTGCTGCCGCTCGCGCCTGCCCCCTCGGCGCCGGGCGACGCCGTTCCGTCTTCCGAGCCCCATCATGCGGTTGTGGATAGCCGTCTACCTGACGCAACCCAGCCTCGACGCACTGAACCCGCTCTGGTCGGATGAGGCCGCGCCCGCCGTGGCGGTCCTGGATCACGAGCAGGTGGTAGCCGTCACCCCCGAGGCCCGCAGGCTGGGCGTGCGTCCAGGCATGCGCAAAAAAAGCGCAGGCGCGGTGGCGCCCCACGCCTCGTTCATCCAACGCGACGCCGAACGCGAGCAGCAACTGCTGAAGGCTGCCTCGCTCGCCATGCTGCAATACACCCCCGACGTCGCCTTCGGTCCCGAGGCCAGCCTGCTATTGGAAGTCGGCCCCAGTCTGCGGGCCTTCGGCGGCCCGGCCTCCTTGTGCCGGCGCATACGCCGCAGCATGGGCGAGCTCGGCTGCCAGTCCCGCCTCGGCATGGCTCCCACTGCCCTCGGCGCATGGCTGCTCGCGGCACGTGCTACCCCCGGCCCGCGTCGGGTGCTGCGGCTGCCGGCACTCGTGCGCAACCTGGGGAACATTCCCTGCACCCTGCTGCCCGCTGCCCGCCCGCACCGTGAATGGCTCGAAGGCATAGGCTGCCGCACCCTCGCCGCGCTGCTCCGCTTGCCGCGTGCCGGCATGCAGCGCCGCTGCGGCCCCGATTTGCTTCGATCGATCGACCAAGCCTACGGGCACCATCCAGAAGTCTTCGAATGGATACGACCCCCACTCGAGTTCTCGGCCCGCATTGAATTACTGGCCCGCATCGAACATGCTCCGGCCGTGCTCACGGTGGCCAGGCGGCTCATCCAGCAATTGGCGGGATGGCTCAATGCAGTACAGGCGGCCGTGTGCGCCGTCGTGCTGGTCCTGGAACACGAACGCGGCCGCCATGCCCGCCCTCCTACGCGCCTGTCCATCGCGCCGGCAGACCCCGAATGGCAGCCCGATCATTTATTGCACCTGCTCAAAGAACACCTGGGGCGCCTGTCACTCCAGGCGCCGGTCATCGCCGTTGGCCTGCAGACCGACCGGCTCGCACCCCGCGAGCCGGCGCCAGACGACCTCTTCATCGAGCCCGGAGGAGAGCCTGCCCGGGAAGGGCGCCTGCTGGACCTGCTGACGGCGCGCCTGGGCCCCGGCCAAGTCTTGGCTGCCCGGCCACAGGCCGATCACCGTCCCGAGGCGGCCAACCGCTGGCTGCCGGCACTCGGGCCGTTCCGCTCGGCCGCCACGGCGGAAAACTTCTCTGCCGAGCGTCCGTTCTGGCTGCTGCAGCGGCCCATTCCTCTCGTCATGCGTGAGCATCGACCGTATTACGGCACGCCGTTGCGCATCTTGCGCGGGCCCGAGCGCATCGAAGCCGGCTGGTGGGACGGCTCGCCCATTTCCCGCGATTACTTCGTGGCCGAAAGCGAAGACAAAATCCGCTATTGGATTTATCTCGACCGGTCTCTGAAGGAGCCCCGGTGGTACCTGCACGGCCTGTATGCCTGACGCCATGGCTGCTCCACCTTCCCTTCCCGGCATCAGCCTGCCTCCGTACGCCGAGCTGCAGTGCCTGACCAACTTCAGTTTCTTGCGCGGCGCCTCGTGGCCGGAGGAAATGGTGGACCGCGCCGCCGAGCTCGGTTATGCGGCCCTGGCCATCACCGACGAATGCTCGCTGGCGGGTGCGGTACGCGCCCATGTCCGGGCCAAGGAGAAAAAGCTGCCGCTGATCTTGGGCAGTCAATTCCGCCTGCAAGACGAAACGGACTCGCCCGGGATGGAGCTCGTGCTGCTGGCCACGGACAAGGAAGGCTACGGTCACCTTGCGGAATTGATCACGTACGCCCGTTCCCGAAGCGCCAAGGGCAGCTACTGCTTGCGCGCGGACGATCTCGCGCATCCCCCTGCAGGATATGCCCATTTGCGCGGCATGCCGCATTGCCTCGCCATTCTCGTCCCCGCCCATGGAATAGGCGCGGATCGCCTGTCCCGGCAGGCCGAATGGCTGGCCGCGACCTTCCCCGGACGGTGCTGGCTCGCATTGAGCTTGCTCAACCTTCCAGGAGACGACCATCACCGCAACACGGTGGAAAGCATCGCGCGCCAGTATGCATTGCCCGTGGTGGCCACGGGACGGGTGGAAATGCATGTCCGCTCCCGCAAGCCCTTGCACGACGTCTTATGCGGCATCCGCTTGCGCCGGCCCGTGGGCCAATGCGGATATGCGCTGGCGGCCAACGCGGAGCAACACCTGAGGACTCGCGTCCACCTGGCCAGGCTCTATCCCCCTGAAGCGTTGGAAGAAACCGTGCGTATCGCCAAACTGTGCGCCTTCGACCTGGACCAGCTGCGCTACGAATATCCCGAAGAACTCGTGCCGGCGGGGCATACACCCGCTTCCTACCTGCGCAGCGAAACCTACGCCGGGGCGCGCAAGCGCTATCCAGAAGGGATTCCCGAACGCATCCGGACCCAGCTCGAGAAAGAACTCGCGCTGATCTCCGAGCTGCGCTATGAGGCCTATTTCTTGACCGTGTACGACATCGTCAAGTTCGCGAACAGCCGCAACATCCTCTGTCAAGGACGCGGCTCCGCCGCCAATTCCGCAGTCTGCTACTGCCTGGGCATCACCGCAGTCCGGCCCGAAAGCATCGACCTGCTCTTCGGGCGCTTCATCAGCAAAGAGCGCAACGAACCGCCCGACATCGACGTCGACTTCGAGCACCAACGCCGCGAAGATGTCATCCAATACATTTACAAAAAATACGGCCGCGACCGGGCGGCGCTGACCGCCGTCGTCATTTCCTACCGCTCGCGCAGCGCACTGCGCGACGTGGGGCGCGCGCTCGGCATGGATCTCGCCCTGGTGGACCGCGTCGCCAAGGCCCACCAATGGTGGGATGGAAAAAAGAACATCCTGAAGCGCCTCGAGGAATGCGGCTTGGCGGCCGACTCCCCAGAAGCGCAGCTTTGGGCGAACCTGGCCG
Source organism: Pigmentiphaga sp. (assembly GCF_019689535.1). Lineage (GTDB taxonomy): Bacteria > Pseudomonadota > Gammaproteobacteria > Burkholderiales > Burkholderiaceae_B > Pigmentiphaga. The sequence continues at coordinate 5,766 of NZ_JADGHH010000072.1, read as the reverse complement.
AACAATTGCTCGGTTTCCCGCGCCATCTATCTCAGCACCCCGGCGGCTTCGTCATTTCGCACAGCAAACTCTCGCGCATGGTGCCCATCGAGAACGCCGCCATGAAAGACCGCAGCATCGTGCAATGGGACAAAGACGACCTCGATGCCGCGGGACTGCTCAAGGTAGACATACTGGCCTTGGGCATGCTCACGGCGCTACGCCGGGCGCTGGAGCTTGCCAGCCGGCGTCGCGGGCACACACTGGAGCTCTACGCCGTGCCGCACGGAGACGAGGCGACGTACGACATGATCTGCAAAGCGGACACCATAGGCGTGTTCCAGATCGAGTCGCGCGCGCAAATGAGCATGCTGCCCCGCCTGCAGCCGCGCAATCTGTACGACCTCACCGTCCAGATCGCCATCGTGCGGCCGGGCCCCATCCAGGGCGGCATGGTGCATCCGTACCTGCGCCAGCGCCAGCAGCCGGAACGCATTCGATACCACAGCCCGGCAGTCAAGAAAGTCCTGGAGCGCACCTACGGCGTTCCTATTTTTCAAGAACAGGTCATGCAGCTCGCGATGTGCGCGGCCGGCTATACAGAGGGAGAAGCCGACGAGCTGCGCCGCTCCATGGCGGCTTGGAAGCGCAAAGGCAATCTCGAAAAACACTACGAAAAAATCATCCGCGGCATGCTGGCTAACGACTACGAACTGGAATTCGCCCAAAGCATCTGCCGCCAGATACAAGGCTTCGGGGAATATGGCTTTCCCGAATCGCATGCAGCCAGCTTCGCATTGCTTGCCTACGCAAGCGCCTGGCTCAAGTGCCATGAACCGGAGGCCTTCCTGGCGGCCTTGCTCAATAGCCAGCCCATGGGGTTTTACTCGCCTTATCAATTGATCCAAGATGCCCAGCGACATGGCGTGGAAATTCGCCCGGTAGACGTCCTCGCTAGCGATTGGGATGCCACGCTCGAGCCTGCTGGCGAACGTCCCGCGGTACGCCTGGGGTTGAACCAGGTGCAGGGGCTGTCCGAAAGCGCGGGGCGTCGCATCGAAGCCGCCAGGAAAGAAGCGCCGTTCCGGAATGCCACGGACCTGGCGCGCCGTGCCGATCTCGATCGCCAGGCTTTGCAAGCCCTTGCCGCCGCTGATGCCCTGCGCTCTTTGTCGGGACATCGGCGCGCCGCGCTCTGGGAAGCAGCCGACAACGTTCCCCAGCCCGGCCTGCTGCGCGACGCCATGCCCTATGAGCCAGCGCCGCTGCTCGATGCGCCGGGCGAGGCCGACGACATCCGGGCCGACTACGAAGCCTTGAAGCTCACGCTGCGGCGCCATCCGTTGGCGCTGCTGCGCGAACGCCTCACGCGGCGCGGCTTCATGCCCGCTTCGGTCCTGAAAACTTACCCGGACCGCCGACTGGCGCGCGCTTGTGGCATCGTCACGGTGCGCCAGCGGCCAGGTACGGCCAAAGGTACCGTATTCATCACGCTGGAAGACGAAACGGGCCAGGTCAACGTCATCGTCTGGTCGGGCCTGGCTGAACGCCAGCGCCGCGAATTGGTAGGTGCTCCATTGCTGGGTGTATACGGTACCTGGCAATCGCACCAGGGCGTGCAGCACCTGCTGGCGAAACGGCTGGTCGACCTCACTCCCCTGCTTGGCAAGCTCGTCGTATCGAGCCGCAATTTCCATTGAGGAAGGCCCAGGGGCCCCAGGTCGCCGGGACGCGACGGGCGGCAACGAGGCGACGAACACAACGCTCGCCCGCACATCGCAAAGCGGCACGGACGAACGAAAAAAAACCGCGCCAGGCGCGGCGCGGTCTTGCTGGGCAACCGAACGCTTAGAAGTCCATGCCGCCGCCAGCGGGAGCCGGGGCCTTTTCTTCCTTGGGCAGTTCGGCCACCGTGGCGTCGGTGGTCAGGATCAGGCCGGCGATGGACGCGGCGTTCTGCAGCGCGGTCCGCGTCACCTTGGTAGGATCGACGACGCCGATCTCGACCAGATCGCCGTATTCGCCGGTGGCGGCGTTATAGCCATAGTTGCCCTTGCCTTCCAGCACCTTCGAGACGACCACCGAGGGCTCTTCGCCCGCATTGGCGACGATGGTGCGCAGCGGCGCTTCGAGGGCGCGCAACACGATGCGGATACCGGCATCCTGGTCGCTGTTGTCGCCCTTGATTTTTTCGGCGGCCGCCCGGGCGCGCAGCAGCGCGACGCCACCACCCGGCACGATGCCCTCTTCCACTGCGGCGCGAGTCGCGTGCAGGGCATCGTCGACGCGATCCTTCTTCTCTTTCATCTCGACTTCGGTCGCGGCGCCCACCTTGATCACGGCCACGCCGCCCGCCAGCTTGGCCACGCGCTCCTGCAGCTTTTCACGGTCGTAATCGCTGGTGGCCTGCTCGATCTGCTTCTGGATGGACTTGACGCGCGCATCGATGCGCGACTGTTCGCCAGCGCCGTCAATGATGATGGTGTTCTCTTTCTGCACCTCCACGCGCTTGGCGCGGCCAAGGTCTTCCAGGGTAGCCTTCTCGAGCTGCTTGCCGGTTTCTTCGGAGATGACGGTCGCCCCCGTGAGGATGGCGATGTCTTCCAGCATGGCCTTGCGGCGATCGCCAAAGCCCGGGGCCTTGACGGCCGCAACCTTGAGCACGCCGCGCATGGCGTTGACCACCAGCGTCGCGAGCGCTTCGCCTTCGACGTCCTCGGCCACGATGAGCAGCGGCTTGCCAGCCTTGGCCGTCGCCTCGAGCACGGGCAAGAGTTCGCGGATGTTGGAGATCTTCTTGTCGTGCAGCAGGATCAACGGTTCTTCCAGGACCGCGATCTGCTTTTCCGGATCGTTGATGAAGTACGGGCTCAGGTAGCCGCGATCGAACTGCATGCCCTCGACGATGTCGAGCTCGTTCTCCAGCGACTTGCCGTCTTCGACGGTGATCACGCCTTCCTTGCCGACTTTTTCCATCGCCTCGGCGATGATCTTGCCCACGGCTTCATCGGCGTTGGCCGACAGCGCGGCAACCTGCGCCACCTCCTTGTTGGTGGATATCGGCTTGGAGAGCTTCTTCAACTCTTCGACCACGGCATTGACGGCCTTGTCGATGCCGCGCTTCAGGTCCATGGGGTTCATGCCCGAAGCGACGTGCTTCATGCCTTCCTGCACGATGGCCTGGGCCAGCACGGTAGCGGTCGTGGTGCCGTCGCCAGCAACGTCGGCGGTCTTGGAGGCGACTTGCTTGACGATCTGGGCCCCCATGTTCTCGAACTTGTCCTTCAGCTCGATCTCCTTGGCCACGGAGACGCCGTCCTTGGTGACCACGGGCGCGCCGAAGCTGCGTTCGAGCAGCACGTTGCGGCCCTTCGGGCCAAGCGTGACCTTGACCGCATCAGCCAGGATGTTGACGCCCTGCACGATACGCGCGCGGGCACCGTCATGGAACTTGATGTCTTTTGCACTCATATCGTTTTCCTCGCAATCCTATCGTTAGGCGGCTTTCTTCAGTTCGCCCTGCTTGTCCTCGAGGATGCCGAGCACATCGTCTTCGCGCATGACGAGGAATTCCTCGCCGTCGATCTTCACCGTCTGGCCGGCATATTTGCCGAACAGCACGTGATCGCCGACCTTCACCTGGAGGGGACGCACGCTGCCGTCATCGAGGGTCTTGCCGGGACCCACGGCGATGACTTCCCCCTGCTCGGGCTTTTCCGCTGCGGTGTCCGGAATCACGATGCCCGAGGCCGTCTGGCGTTGTTGTTCTATTCGTTTGACGATTACCCGGTCGTGAAGGGGACGAATCTTCATGATCAATCTCCTAAGCGATTACAGGTCACCAGAAAGGGATACAGGCGAGACAGGCGCCGCGCCTCGCGCCGGGAGGGGCGCCTGCGCCGCGGACCGGAAAATATGAGCAGGCGGCAAACCTTCAAGAGGCTGCCGCCTGCGCAATTTGAAACAAAATGTAACTAAAGGATGATGCGGTCGACCCTGCCCAATCGATAGACGGCGCGACCGTCTTTTCCTGCTTCGAACGGGTATGGCACGACCGGGCACGGCAGCGCGCGGCCACCGGCACTATCCAGCGTACTGTCTTCGTCGCCTGTCAACTGCCAGAGGCCGCCTTTGCGGGGCCGGAACAACCAGCGCACATAACCCTTGTGGGCGGCCATGCGCAGCATGCCGTCGCGATCCGGCGCTTCCATGATGACCCCTGGCTCGGTGGCATCAGGATAGTCGCCAAAGGCGCGATGGCCGGCCAGTGCTTCGCTGGCCGAGGCCCCCAGCCGCCACCACGGGCGACTCACGAGGCGCTCCAGGTCCCAAGCCCCCAATTGCCAGGCCGCATCGAGCAAGGCCTGTTCGATGGCCGAAATGCCTTCCCCCTGCACCTCGAGCTGCAGCCCGGAGCCGGCTACCGCCCGCAGGGGCAACGGCACGCCCTCGAGTTTCAGCGGCGTTTCCCGCCCGAAGCCATGCCAGTGGATGATGAGGAGGACCGGCGTGTCGCGCTTCGGCACGGTAGTCGCGGTCACCGCATAAATAGGCAGCTTCATGGCTGCGGCATGGGCCGAAATCGTTTCAAAGACGTTCATCCTGCCTCCGATTCGATTTACGCGGCCCCGGCTCGCGCGCGGGAGGCGGGACGCGGGGCCGCCGGGCTTCGTGCAAAAAATTTATCGCGCCATGTCGCCCCGTTCAAGCACCCCTGCAGCCCCGGAAGGCAGGCCAAACAAAAAAGGCGGCTTGCCTAGCAAGCCGCCTTTTATCCAGCGGAAAAAACCGGGGAAAATCAGCCGGGCATCGGAGGCTCGGTGCCTTCGATCTGGACCCGGAAACCCGAGCGCACGTTGGGCCAATAATCCCAGATCGCCTTGTGGTGCGTGCAACGGTTGTCCCAGAAGGCGATCGAATGCGGCTCCCAGCGGAAGCGGCAGGTCCATTCGGGCTTGTTGCAGTGATCGACCAAGAATTGCAGGATGCGGTCGCCTTCCAGCTTGGGCAACTCGTTGATGTGCGAGGTGAAGTCGGTGTTGACGAAGATGAGCTTCTTGCCGCTTTCGGGGTGGCGCGCGATCACGGGATGAGAAGAGATCGGCGTGCCGGCACCGAACACCCGCGTGCCGTCATGCGTCGCGGTCAGGCCTTCCAGGTAGGCCTTCATCCTCGGCGAAAGCGCGTCGTATGCCGCGTACATGCTCGCGAACATGGTGTCGCCGCCGCCGTGCGGAGGCACCGTGTGGTTGTAGAGCATGCTGGCCATGGGCGGGATCGGGGCGCAGGACTGGTCGCTGTGGAAGTTCTCGCCCGAGATCTGCTTGGAGGTCTCGTCGTAGTGGAATTTGCGGACGTACGGGTTGTCCGTGGTCTTGCTGATGGTATTGACGCCGACGTGCTTGCCCAGTTTCCCGAAATAGCTGGCGGTACGGATTTGATCTTCGAAACTGATTTTCTGGTTACGGAAGAAAATCACCTGATATTCGATGAAAGCGGCGCGCAGTTCCGCAACCTCTTTATCGCTCAGCGGACGGGTCAAATCGATGTTGCCGATTTCGGCCCCAATATGCGGAGATATCGGGGTAACGGTGATGCATTCGTATTTCATAATAAAGATTCCTGATCCGAAAAACCCGGACATGAGTCGGCGGCAACGTCTGTCGCCCATCCGGCACGAACGGAATCATGCGCCTGCGGGCCCGATTCAGCTAGTCCGCCAAGCGACTACTAGTTATTCAGTTTTTGCATACCTCAAGATGAGGACGTGCTTCCCACCAGCGTGTC
>NZ_JADGHH010000315.1 GCF_019689535.1 Pigmentiphaga sp. | reverse complement strand
TCTGGCTTTCTGTAAACCTGCTCTTCTTCAAAGGAGTCTCCAGACAGGGAGTCTCCGAAATTCTACTGACTAACGTCTACCCGAAGGGGGAGCTTACGGTGAACATTAGCCCGACGCTGCTCCCTGACCGTGGTCTCCCACAGATGGTGGTCACGCCCCGGCACCTTGTAGTCGTGGCACATGAACATCCGGGTCTCCTCCGGCAATGCCAACAGACGCCGGATCGAACGATAGAGCGTGCGCGCATCGCCACCCGGAAAGTCGGCCCTGGCCGTACCGTAATCCGGCATGAACAGGGTGTCACCGACGAACACCGCATCACCGACGATGTAGGCGACGTCGGCAGGCGTGTGGCCGGGCACGTGCATGCCCCCTCACCTGGAGCTCGCCGATGGCGAAGCGCTCGCCATCCCGGAACAAACGGTCGAAATCTGATCCATCGGTCCGGAGATCTGTCATCCCGTACACCGGGCGGAAAATTTCCTGCACCTCACGGATGTGCTCGCCGATCCCCACCCAGGCGGCGGTCTGCTCCTTGATGAAAGCCGCTGCCGACAGATGATCGGCACGCGCGTGGGTCTCGAGCACTGCCTCTATCCGCCAGCCATTATCGCGCGCAAAACGCAGAATACGTTCGGCCGAGCCGGTATCCGCAGTTCCGCTGGCCGGATCGAAATCCAGCACCGGATCGATCACCGCGGCGCTTCGTGTGACAGGGTCGCCAACGAGATAGCTGATGGTGCTAGTGGCCTAATCAAAGAAGGCTTTAATGAAAGGACTGACCATACACATCCTCCGTGCCTCATCGGGAGGCTTGACATTACATCAGATATCACTAAATTAGCAATACCTAATGGAGTGGTACGATGCTCAGTGCCCGGATAGATCCGGCGACCCTGGAGGCGAAAGCCCAGCAGGTCGCAGACATACTCAAGGCGATCGGCAATGCGCGCCGGTTGATGCTGCTTTGCAGACTGGTGCGGGACGGAGAAATGATGGTGACTGATCTGGCCCTGGAGGCGGGTCTGTCTCAGTCCGCCTGCTCCCAGCATCTGGCCAGAATGCGGGACGAGGGCCTGGTGACCTTCCGTCGGGAAAGCCAGACGCTCTGGTACCGGATCGCCGACCCCCGCGTCGAGATGCTGCTTGCAACGCTGTGTGAACTGTATGGAGAGAAATGACGACATGACGCTTGAGACCCTCACTCCTTCCGAGGCCTGCGCCAGGATCGAGGCCGGTGCCTTGCTCATCGATGTGCGTGACGCGGATGAATACGCGCGCAAGCGCATTCCCGGCGCGATCCATGTGCCGCTGGGCCGGACCAGCGAGCTGCCGCTTCAGGGCCGCCCGCTGATCGTGTACTGCAAGTCGGGCAGGAGGACTACAACCCATGCCGCGCGGATTCTGGAAGCCGCCCGCGGCACCCCCGTGTGCATGCTGAAAGGCGGCCTTGACGCATGGAGCGCCGCCGGATTTCCCACGCTCGAGGACCGTTCGCAACCCCTGGAGCTGGCGCGCCAGGTCCAGATTGTCGCCGGCACACTCGCGCTGATCGGCGCGCTGCTGGGATGGTTCGTTTCCGCGGGTTTTTTCGTGATCCCGGCCTTCGTCGGCGCGGGGCTGATCCTGGCCGGCGTGACCGGGTGGTGCGGCATGGCCAAGCTGCTGGTTCTCATGCCCTGGAATCGCCGGATGGCAGTCTGAGCACGATATGGACACCGGCACCTTCCTGACGAGGCTGTGCTCCGGCGCGTTGATCGGGGTGGTGCTTGGTCTGGTCGGCGGCGGCGGTTCCATCCTGGCGGTGCCGCTGCTCGTGTATGTCGTTCGCATCGGCTCGACTCATGCCGCCATCGGAACAGCAGCCGTCTCCGTGGCGCTCAACGCACTGGCCGGTTTGATCGGTCATGCGCATGCCGGGCGCGTCAAATGGCGCTGCGCGGGCGTGTTCACCACAGCCGGGGTGACAGGCGCGATCCTTGGCGCCGAACTGGGCAAGGCAGCGGGGAACGAGCGGCTGTTGTTCCTGTTTGGCCTGTTGATGATCGGCGTCGGCCTCTGGATGCTGCGCAAACGCCGGCTCCCCGAGGTTCCGGACGTCAGACTGACGCTGGAAAGCGCCCGGGCGCTGCTGCCCAGGCTGGTATCGATTGGCCTTGGTGTCGGGCTAGCCGCCGGCTTTTTCGGAATCGGTGGCGGATTTCTCATCGTCCCGGGACTGATGCTCGCCACCCGCATGCCGATCAGCTATGCGGTCGGCACATCCCTGGTCGTCATCACAGCGCTTGGTCTGACGACGGCCACTTCCTATGCCCTCTCGGGAATAGTCGACTGGACCGTCACGGCCCTGCTGATCGCCGGCGGTGTTGCCGGAACGGCTGTCGGCATCGTGCTGGGTCGCACGCTGACTGCCCACAAAGATGTGCTAGAGCGCGGTTTTGCGCTCGTTACCATAGCCGTGGGGATCTACGTAGCGACTTCGACACTCTGAGCCCCCCTGCACGGCGCGCAACGCGCAGGACCCGCTCACTCCCACTCGATTATCAATGGGAACTTCAATCGCATATAGATCAATGCGTTACCGCGGCAACAAGCATCT
>NZ_JADGHH010000314.1 GCF_019689535.1 Pigmentiphaga sp. | reverse complement strand
CGTTTATTGCGGGAATCTGCCCATCCCCTGTGTCGTCCGGCGCAAGGGAGCATGCAAAAAATACATAGAAACAATGAGTTAGCCGGAGGGCGAAGAGGGGCTCCCCGCTGGCACGAGCTTTGCAATATCGGCCTTGCCGTAACGACAAGAAGACGAGAAAGAGGCCTTGCCTCAGCTGTGCAACGAGTCCGGGGGGCACGGCGGTTCACGAGACCGCTTCTGCTGCAACACATCGAATGGCCAGGCCCCGTCTCCCGGGCGGGGGTGGCGACGCGTGCGCAAAGGACATCGTGCGTGCCGTCGGGGCGGCAGCTAACGACAAGACTAAATGAGGAGATTTTCATGCGACAGATGCGTACTAGTCGCCTTCGCCAGGGAGGGTATGGACTGGCGAGGTGGGCATGGGCGGTAGGTGCGGCGGCCGTATTGGTAGCTGCCTGCGGCGGAAGCGATGGCGGTGCGCCTTCGCCCGATGATCCGCCGGCGCCTCTACTGAAACTAAGCACCGTTTCATCCCTACCGGACTATGTGACGGGGGGCGATGCGCTCGTCCAAATCGAGGTGCCGCCCGGTGTGGAGGGTGAGCTTGTCGTCATGCTCGACAACAGCGATGTGTCGCGCGCGTTCACCAAGATAGGAAGCTCGACCTGGCAGGGGCTGGTGAGCGGGATGGTGGTGGGCAAGAACACCTTGCATGCACAAATTGGCGAGGCGACGGCGACCCTCGAGGTCACGAACTATCCGATTACCGGGCCGATGATATCCGGCCCCCATGAGAAGCCCTTCCTGTGCACCACGACGAGCTTCGGGCGGCTGGGGGGAGGCACGCTCGACGGTCCCTTGGATGAGCATTGTTCGACGAATACCCGGATCGATTACTTCTATCGCAGGACCACCGGGGGCAACGCGCGTTGGAATACCCCGACGGTCTATCCGGACGACATGGCCTACATCACCATCGATGAGGGCAAGCCAACCGAACGCACGGTGCCGTATCTGGTCCGGCTCGAGACCGGCACGATCAATCGTGGCATTTACCAGTCGGCCATGCTCCACGATCCGTTGAACGAGGGGCCCATCGGTCCCGATAAGCGGTCCAAGGCCTGGAATGGGAAGCTTATCTATCCCTTGGGCGGAGGCTGCCAGGGAGGCTGGTATACGCAAGGCGGAACGTTCAGCACGCTCATCGTCGACGAATGGATGAAGCAGGGCTATGCCGCGGTGACTTCCACCCTCAACATTTTCGGCTCCAACTGCAACGACCTGCTTTCTTCGGAAACAGTCGCGATGACCAAGGAGCGCTTCATCGAGGCCTACGGGGTGCCGGTCTATACCATAGGAACCGGCGGATCGGGCGGTGCCTACCAGAGCTTCCAGACATCGGCTAATTATCCCGGGCTGTTCGACGGCATCATCGTGAATTCGGTCTTCCCGGACGTGACTTCGGCCACCCTGTTCAAGCTGTTCGATTCGCGCTTGCTCAACAATTACTTCAACCGCCCGGGCGGACTTGCCTACACGGATGAAAAGAAAAAGGCGATTTCCGGCTATTTGCAAGTAGGCAATATCTCCGCCATGAGCACCAGTGCGGGACGGCTCGCCCCAGTCCTCTCGTTCCCATCCGGTTTCCCCGAGGAGCTGAAGTACCATCCGGTCGATCGGCCTAGCGGCGCACGGGCAACCGTTTACGACCACACCGTCAACGTGTACGGGAAAGACTCCCGCGGATTCGCGCTGCGCCCGATCGACAACGTGGGCGTGCAGTACGGGTTGAAGGCGCTCAACGATGGCGTCATCACGGTGGAGGAATTCCTCGACCTGAATGCCAACATCGGTGGCCTGGACGTGGATCTGCAGCCGACGCCGCAGCGCACCTCAGGCGACCTCGATGCCATTCGCCGTGCCTATCAGTCGGGCCGCATCACGTATGGCGGAGGCGGCTTGGCCTCCACGGCCATCCTTGAGCACCGGGATTACTTCGACAAGGCGGTCAACGGCGACATCCACAACAAGATTCACTCCTACTCGGTGCGTGAGCGGCTGAAGGCGGCAAACGGCCATTTCGACAATCACGTCATGCTCGGTCCCGGCCGGGTGTCTGACAGCTTGCTGCAGTTGATGGACCAGTGGCTGATGGGAGTGGTCAACGACAAGTCGGACGAACCCAAGGCGCGAAAAGTCGTCGCCCACAAGCCCGCCGGCCTGGCCGACGCTTGCTGGGACGAGTCTGGCGAGAAGATTGTCGAACCGTCCACGCCATTCGGCGACGGCCGCTGCAACGAGCTCTATCCTGCGGGCATTACGCCCCGGATGGTGGCGGGCGGGCCGTTGGCGGACAACATCGTCAAGTGCCAGCTCAAGCCCGTCGACCCTGCCGATTACAAGGTGCCGTTGACCCCGGGGCAGCTGAGCCGCCTGCGCGAGATTTTCCCGGACGGCGTCTGCGACTGGACCAAGCCCGGCGTCGAGCAGCAGCCGCTCGTGGGTACCTGGATCTCGTTTGGTCCTTCTGAGAAAAACCTGCTGTTCGACGTTACGCGTCCGTAACGGGCCAAGCCAGATGTAGCCGACCCCGTCCAGGGGTCGGCGCGTTCGTCCAATTCATCCGGACAGTCAAACTTTTTTCTACTGACTATATGAA
>NZ_JADGHH010000071.1 GCF_019689535.1 Pigmentiphaga sp. | reverse complement strand
CCAGACATGCGAACGATGTCCTCCGCCTCCCCTGCTCCCGACGTCCCCCTGGCCCCGCCCGCCGAACCCGAGATCCGCGTGGTCGGGGCACGCCAGAACAACCTGAAGAATCTCAGCCTTTCCATCCCGACCAATGAGCTCGTGGTGGTGACCGGCGTATCCGGCTCAGGCAAGAGTTCGCTCGTCTTCGACACCTTGTACGCGGAAGGCCAGCGCCGCTATGTCGAGACATTCTCTCCGTACGCGCGCCAGTTCCTGGACCGCATGGACAAGCCGCAGGTCGACCGGATCGAGGGCATCCCGCCCGCCATCGCCATCGACCAGACCAACCCGGTGCGTACCTCGCGCAGCACCGTGGGCACGATGACGGAGCTCAACGATCACCTCAAGCTGCTGTTCGCGCGGGCCGGGCGGCTCTTCTGCCGCCAGTGCGCCCGGCCGGTACAAAAAGACACGCCCGAGTCCATATACGCTTCCCTGGCCCGCCGCGCGGCCGAGGCGGGCGACCCGCGGCTGATCGTCACCTTTCCAGTCCAAGTTCCTGCGAACTATACGGAAGAAGAAATCCGTGGCTTCCTGGAACGCCAGGGCTATACCCGGGTGCACGCCCAGCGCAAGGCGGGAAGCGGAAAGAACGCGGTACAGGTGCTGGACGTGGTCCAGGACCGCTTCCGTTTCGGCAATGCCGAACGCGCACGCGTCATGGAAGCGCTGGACGCCGCGCTGCGGCTGGGGGCGGGCCGCGTGGATGTACGCGCCGTAGACGCCGAGGGCAACGAGACCGCGCACTGGAAATACAGCGACGAGCTGCACTGCGCCGAGTGCGACATCGCGTACGCCTCGCCCACGCCCAGCGCATTCTCGTTCAATTCGCCGCTCGGCGCGTGCGAAACCTGCCGCGGGTTCGGCCGGGTCATCGGCATCGACTACGGGCTGATCATCCCCGACGAAAACAAGACGCTGCGCGGCGGTGCCATCAAGCCGTGGCAGACGGCGAGCTACAAGGAGTGCCAGGACGAACTAGTGAAGTACGCGACTCGCGCCGGCATTCCCTTGGACGTTCCGTGGCGCAAGCTCACCCCTGTGCAGCGCGATTGGGTGTTGAATGGCACTCCGGACTGGAAGGGAGGCAGCGACGCCTGGAAATACCAATGGTACGGCGTCAAGCGCTTCTTCGATTGGCTGGAAACCAAGGCCTACAAAATGCATATACGCGTGCTACTGTCGAAGTATCGCGCGTACACGCCCTGCCCCGACTGCAACGGCGCCCGGCTGAAGCCGGATTCGCTGCTCTGGCGCGTGGGAACCAAGGCCGAGGCCGACCTGATCTTGCCTGAGTCGGACGATCGCTACGTCCGCTTCCGGCCGCTGCACGTCGCCTGGGACCAGGCCACGCTCGATGCGCTGCCCGGCCTATCCATCCACGATCTGATGCTGCTTCCCATCGAACGCGTACGCGTATTTTGCGACGCGCTGCGCTTCGAAGGCGTCATGGACGCGGCCACAGAGTTGCTGCTGCAGGAAGTCCGCGCGCGGCTCAAGTTCCTGTGCGACGTGGGGCTGGGCTACCTGACGCTGGACCGGCAAAGCCGCACGCTTTCAGGAGGGGAAGTCCAGCGCATCAACCTCACGACCGCACTCGGCACTTCTTTGGTGAATACGCTGTTCGTGCTGGACGAGCCTTCCATCGGCCTGCATCCGCGCGACATGAACCGCATCGTCGAGGTCATGCATCGACTGCGCGATGCCGGCAACTCGCTGGTGGTGGTCGAGCATGACCCGCAAGTCATGCTGGCGGCGGACCGCATCATCGACATCGGCCCGGGGCCGGGCGAGCGCGGAGGCCAGATCGTGTTCAATGGCTCGCCCGCGCAGCTGCGCCAGGCGCGCACGCTCACCGGCGACTATCTCTCCGGCCGCCGCCATGTCGCCGCCCCGCGCCCCATGCCCGTCACGCCCGGCACGCCGCGGCTGATCGTGGAAGGCGCGCGCGAGCACAACCTAAAGAACATCACGGTGGAATTCCCGCTCGGCCGCCTGGTGTGCGTGACCGGTGTCTCCGGCTCGGGCAAGTCGACGCTGGTGCAGGACGTCCTCTACCCCGCCCTGCTCAAGCTCAAGGGCAAGCCGACGGAGGCGGCGGGCGCGCACGACCGCATCCTCGGTGACGACTGGATCGTGGACGTAGTCATGGTCGATCAGTCGCCTATCGGCAAGACGGCGCGCTCCAACCCGGCCAGCTACGTGGGTGCGTTCGACGGTGTGCGCAAACTCTTCGCCCAGGCGCGCCTGTCCAAGGAGCGCGGCTACACCGCCGGGATGTTCAGCTTCAATGCCGGCGACGGCCGCTGCCCTACCTGTGGCGGAACGGGCTTCGAACACGTCGAGATGCAGTTCCTGTCCGATGTGTACCTGCGCTGCCCTGACTGCGACGGCACGCGCTTCCGCCCCGAAATCCGCGAGGTCACGATCGAGCGCAAGGGCCGCTCGGCCTCGATCTCCGACGTGCTGGAAATGACGGTGACCGAGGCCCTGGATTTCTTCGAGGGCGAGCGGGACATCCAGCTGGGGCTGTCACCGCTGGCCGACGTCGGCCTCGAATACGTGCGCCTGGGACAGCCGGTCCCAACTCTCTCGGGCGGTGAGGCGCAGCGCCTCAAGCTGGCGGGCCACTTGGCCGAGGCGGCACGCTCGGGCATCGCGGCCATCGGCGCGAAGCTTTCGAAGAAGGGCAGCCTGTTCCTGTTCGACGAACCCACGACCGGCCTGCACTTCGACGATATCTCGCGCCTGATGGGCGCCTTCCGCAAGCTGTTGGCGGCCGGCCACACGCTCATCGTCATCGAGCACAACCTGGACGTCATCCGTGCCTCGGACTGGCTGATCGACCTGGGCCCCGAAGGCGGCGACGCAGGCGGCGAGGTCATCGTCGCGGGCACGCCGCAGGACGTCATGAGGCACCCGGCCTCCCACACGGGCCGCGCGCTGCGCGAATACGAAGCGCAGATCGGCCAGGCCGCCGATGCGCCCGCCCAGGCGCCAGAAGAAGCGCAGCTGGGCGCGCCCACCGTCGTGGCTGAGCGCATCGAGCCCTATGGGGCGGACGGTAGCCACGAGCCCGCAGGCATGCCGCTGCAGAACGTGCTGGCGCAGCGCCGCCGCACCTCGCGCGCGATCGAGATCAAGAACGCGCGCGAACACAACCTCAAGAACGTGGACGTGGAAATTCCGCGCGGCGCGTTTACGGTGATCACCGGCGTGTCGGGTTCGGGCAAATCAACGCTGGCCTTCGACATCTTGTTCAACGAAGGCCAGCGCCGCTACCTGGAATCGCTGAACGCCTATGCGCGCTCCATCGTCCAGCCGGCCGGCAAGCCGGACGTCGATGCGATCTTCGGCATCCCGCCGACGGTCGCCATCGAGCAGCGCACCAGCCGCGGCGGCCGCAAGTCCACGGTCGCAACCATGACCGAGACGCACCATTTCATGCGCCTCCTGTACATGAAGCTGGGCACGCAGTACTGCCCCGACTGCGAGGTGCCGGTCGAACCCCAGACCTTCGACCTGATCGTCGGCCGCGTCATGCGCGAGCTCAAGGGCCAACACGTGGGCGTGCTCGCGCCGCTGGTCAAGGCGCGCAAAGGCTACTACACCGACCTCGCGAAATGGGCCGCCAACAAGGGGTACACCCACCTGCGGGTGGACGGCGCCTTCATTCCGACAGCGAAATGGCCGCGCCTGGACCGCTTCAAGGAGCACGACATCGAGCTGCCAGTGGCCGATTTCATCGTGGATCCGGCCAACGAGGCCCAGCTGCGGGCGGCCGTGCACGAGGCCCTGGAACACGGACACGGCGTCATGAGCGTGGTCTGGCCCCTGGAGAAACTGCGGGCCGCCATGGCGAGCGGCGACGCTGCGCCCGCCCCCGACCTCGAACAACGCGTGTTCTCTGTCAAGCGGGCCTGCCCGTCGTGCGGCCAGAGCTTTCCCGAGCCCGACCCGCGCATGTTCTCTTACAACTCCAAGCACGGCTGGTGCCCGGCGTGCTTCGGGACGGGCGTCAAGCTGCCCGGCTTCGACGCGGAACAGACAGGGGAAGAAGCCGCTTGGAACATGGGCGACGAAGAGGTGCAGCCCTGCCCAGCGTGCCACGGGCAACGGCTGAACCGCCAATCGCTGGCGGTGCGCTGGAGAGGCCGCTCGATCGCGCAGCTTGCCTCCCTGGCAGTACGCGATGCGGCGAAGTTTTTCCGCGAGCTTGAGACCGAGGGCCGCGAGGCCGAGATCGCGCGCGACATTCTTGCCGAACTGCGCAGCCGCCTCGCTTTCCTGGAAGAGGTCGGACTGGGCTACCTCGCGCTGGATAGGGCGGCGCCCACGCTTTCTGGCGGGGAAGCCCAACGGATACGGCTCGCGGCGCAGCTGGGTTCCAACCTGCAGGGCGTCTGCTACGTGCTGGACGAACCGACCATTGGGCTGCACCCGCGAGACAACCGCATCCTGCTCAATGCCTTGGCCAAGCTCGAGGGCAAGGGCAACACCCTTGTGGTCGTGGAACACGACGAAGACACCATTCGCCGCGCCGAACACGTCATCGACATGGGCCCCGGGGCCGGTGTCCGCGGCGGAACCGTCGTCGCGCAGGGCCGGGTGCAGGACATCATGGCCAATCCCGCGTCCCTGACTGGCCGCTACCTCGCCCGGCCGCTGCAACACCCCTTGCAGGCACGCCGGCCGGTCACGGCGGAAACGCCCCGCATCACGGTGCGCGGCGCGCGACTGCATAACTTGCGCGAGGTCGATGCCAGCTTTCCGATCGGCCGGCTCACCGTGGTCACCGGCGTCTCGGGTTCAGGCAAGTCCACCCTCGCGCGTGACGTGCTGCTGGACAACCTGCAGCGGCGCATCGGGAAGGATGCTGCCGAAAAAGGCGGCGCCTGGACGGGGTGCGCGGGCATCGAGGGATGGGAAACCCTAGACCGCGTGCTGGAAGTCGACCAGACGCCGATCGGCAAGACGCCGCGCTCCTGCCCGGCAACCTACGTAGGATTCTGGGACGCCATCCGCAGGCAGTTCGCCGACACCATGGAAGCGCGCATGCGCGGCTGGACGGCCGCCCGCTTCAGCTTCAATACCGGCGAAGGCCGCTGCCCGGTTTGCGAAGGCCAGGGCATGCGCACGATAGAAATGAATTTCCTGCCGGACGTGAAAGTGCCGTGCGATGCCTGCGACGGCCAGCGCTTCAACCGCGAAACGCTATCCGTGCATTTGCGAGGCAAGAGCGTGGGCGAGGTGTTGGCCATGGAAATCGACGAAGCCGTCGAGTATTTCGCGGCGCATCCTTCCATCCTCAATCCGCTGCAGCTGCTGCAAAGCGTAGGGCTCGGCTACCTGACCCTGGGGCAGCCCTCGCCCACGCTGTCGGGCGGGGAGGCGCAGCGCATCAAACTGGTGACAGAGCTGGCGAAAGCCCGCCTGGACGAGGGCACGATGCGCACGGGACGCGCCTACAAGACGCCGCACACGCTCTACGTGCTGGATGAACCGACCGTGGGCCTGTCCATGGCGGACGTGGAAAAACTGATCCGCGTGCTGCACCGCCTGGTGGATGCCGGCAATACCGTGGTCGTGATCGAACATAACCTCGACGTCATCGCCGAAGCCGACTGGTTACTGGACATGGGGCCGGAGGGAGGCAACGAAGGCGGTCAACTGGTGGTGCAGGGTTCGCCGGAACAGGTCATGCGGGAACGGGCGCGCTCGCACACCGGGCGCGTGCTGGCCGAGTTCATGGCGTCCCAGGTGGAAATGAGCAAGGCATCTTGAGATGCGGCCGCGACTGATCGAAACCATACGCGTCGACGCTGACGGCCGCATGCCCTTGCTTCCCTGGCACCTGGAGCGGCTCGGCCGCTCGTGCGCCGAACTCGCCTACCGCAGCTCGGTGGAGGCCGTGCAGCGCGCCGTAGCGCGCGCTGCGGCGGGCCTACCCGAAGGCGGGGCGCACCGCATGCGCGTGCTGGTCGCCGACAACGGCGCCATCGAGATCCAGACCTCGCCGCTCGACACGCTGCCGCAGCGGCCGCGAGCAAGCTTGTCCCATCGCCGCCTCCGGTCTGGCGAAACACTGCTGCGCCACAAGACGACGGCGCGCCCGTGGTACGACGAGGCGACGACCTGGCTGGCAGCCCACCCGGAACACTTCGACATGCTGTATCTGAACGAACGCGGCGAATTGTGCGAAGGCAGCCGGTCCAACGTCTATGTTTACCTGGATGGCCAATGGATCACCCCACCCGTTTCGTGCGGACTGCTGCCCGGCGTCCAGCGGCAGGCCTTGCTGGACGAAGAGCTGGCCGTCGAAGGCGTGATCACGCGAGAGATGCTCGCGCAGGCACAGGGGCTGCGCCTCTCCAATGCGCTGCGCGGCTGGTTCGACGTCGAGCTGGACTGAATCCGGCTCAGCGCTCGGCCGGGAAGATGTAGCGCAGGACTTCATGCGCCGCGGCCAGGCCCATCGCGGCCGTGACCGTCACGGCCGAGCCATAGCCCGCACATGAAAGCCCCTGTGGCGCCCCGGCGGGCGCGTCCGCATCCTGCAGCCATGCCGCCGGCAACCTCGCCGGCTGGTCGACCCATAGCGCGCGCACCTTCATTTTCGGCAGCCGGCGCGGCGGTTTGCCCGCCACGTGCGAGGCCTTGGGAAACCCATGATGGCGCCGCAGCTGGTTGCGAATCTTGGCCAGCAGGGCGTCGTTGACCGCTTCGGACAAATCCCCCGCGCGCAAGGCCAGCGGGTCGGTCTTGCCGCCCGCCCCCCCGCACACCACGAGCGGCGCACCAATGCGGCGCGCACGCAGGATCATGGCGATCTTGGCCGAGACCTGGTCAGTGCAGTCGACGACGATGCTCGTCGGGTCCGGCAATAAACGGTCGACGTTGTCGGGGTCGAGGAAGTCGTCGACGAGGTGCAGCGTGCACTGCGGGTTGATGTCGCGTATGCGTTCGGCCATGGCTTCCACCTTGGCCTGCCCCAGCGTGCGGCCCAGCGCATGAACCTGCCGATTGACGTTGGATTCGGCGATGTGATCGAGATCGATCAGCGTCAGCGTGCCGACGCCGCACCGGGCCAAGGCCTCGGCGGTCCATGAGCCCACGCCGCCCAGCCCCACGACGGTGGCGCGCGCGGCGCGTAGCGCATCGAGCGCTCCCGGTCCGTACAGGCGGTCGAGGCCGCCGAACCGGCGCTCGGTATCGATATCGCAGCTCATGATGATCCGGGGGAAAAAACGAAAACGCTCCGGGCGGCGCGGCCGCGGAAATGCCGTGATAGTAGCAGGCCCGGAAAGGCGCCCCCATGGCCGAGCCACGATCCCGGCGTTAGAATGCATGACACCCCGAAGCCGCCGCGCGATTGCGGCACTCCGCACCGCATTCACCTTGGGCCCAACTGTCACCCGCCAGCAAGCTGCCGCCGCCGAGCCGCCCCAGGCACCGCTCGACGAGCGCGGCGTCCTCATCTTTTGCGTCCTGGGCATTCTTACCCACATCGGCCTGACGGGCGGACGGGTCACGGTCTCGCTCGGCGCGCTCGCGCAGGGCGCATCCAGTTTCACCGTCGGCGTGCTGATGGCGCTCTTCGCGCTGCTCCCCATGCTGCTGTCCGTCCATGTCGGCCGCTGGGTGGACCACATTGGCGCCAGGGTGCCCATGCGCATCGGGGTCTCCCTGCTCATCGCCGGCAGCCTGCTGCCGTTCGCGGTGCAAGACACCCGCGTGCTGTTCGCATCGAGCTTCATGACCGGGATAGGCTGCATGACCTTCCACATCGCCGCGCAGAACGTCATGGGGATGTATGCCTCGCCCGAGCGGCGCATCATCAACTTCTCGCGCCTTTCCTTGTCCATGTCGATCTCGGGCTTCGGCGGACCGTTGATCGCCGGGCTGGCGATCGACCACCTGGGCGTGCGTTGGGCGTTTGGCATCCTGTTCCTGTGCCAGTTGCTAGCACTCGGCACGCTGCTCAAGCAGCAGCGCCGGCTGCCGCGCCCCAGCCGGACGCACCGCCGCGCGAGCCGCGACCAAGTGAGCGACCTGCTCGCCAACCCGACGCTGCGCCGGGTGCTCATCTCCACCGCGCTCCTGTCCGGTGCCTGGGACCTCAATGCCTTCATGGTGCCCATATTTGGGTCTGCCATCGGGCTGTCGGCCACGACCATAGGGCTTATCCTGTCCGCGTTCTCGGTCGCCACCTTCGTGATCCGCATCCTGCTTCCGTGGATACAGCAACGGGTCGCCGCGTGGACGCTGCTGCGCGCCGCCATGCTCACCGCCAGCGTCGTCTACGTGCTGTACCCTTTCTTCCGCGAAGTCCCCATTCTCATCCTGCTGGCCTTCCTACTCGGGCTCGCCCTGGGCAGCGGCCAACCCAGCCTGATGTCCCTGCTCCATGCCCACGCACCGGCGGGACGCGCCGCCGAAGCGCTCGGGCTGCGGATGGCCATCATCAACGGCGGACAGTTCGTGCTTCCCCTGGTCTTCGGCAGCCTGAGCGCGCTGACCGGCCTGGGCATGCCCTTCTGGACGGTGGCGGCGTGCCTGTTCGCAGGCGGAACCCTGACTCGGCCTCCGCGACGCGGCGAGACCTCACCGCCGCAACCGGCAGAACGGAAAGCCTCCGATGCGGCCGGCAACATGGCCACCCGCAGCGAAAAACGATAGTCCCGTCATGCATGCGAAACGACAACCCGCCGGCGATTGCATGATGCGCTCCGCACCGGGAATCGCACCGTCGCCGCCCTGCGCCCCATCCCCTGAATACGCCCCGCTGCTGCTCAGTGCGCAGGAGCTGGACGCATCGCGCAAAGCCGCCCTGCGCCATTGGAATCGGCGTGACGACATCTGGCTGTTCGCCTACGGCTCATTGATCTGGAAAGCCGAGTTTCCGGTGCAGGAACGCCGCCTGGCCACGGTGCGCGGCTATCACCGCTCGCTGTGCCTGTGGTCGCGCGTGAACCGCGGCACGCCCTCGTCGCCAGGCCTGGTGTTCGGCCTGAACCGCGGGGGCAGCTGCCACGGGGTTGCGCTGCGCATCGCTGCGGCGGACGTCGACAGCATTTTCCCCGCCCTCTGGGAACGCGAGATGATGACCGGCGCGTACCTGCCCCGCTGGCTGCGCTGCAATACGCCCGCAGGCCCGGTAGACGCCCTCGCCTTCGTCATCGACCGGAAGGGCTCTGGCTATGCCAGCGGGCTCGCTGAAGAGGAAGTGCTCGCCGCGATCCGGCGAGCACACGGACGCTACGGCGCCTGCGTGGACTACGTGCTCGATACGGCCCGCGCGCTGCAGGCCCATGGCATACGGGACACGCGCCTGGACCGGCTCGTTCGCCGACTGGCGCTGGCGCAGGAATAGGAGCCGCGCAACCCGGTATAGTGATGGGTAGGATTTCTTCTTCGCCCGCCATCATGTCCATCGCAGACATTCGTCAGAACTACCAGCAAGGTGCCCTGCTGGAGTCCGACGCCCCGGCCTCGCCGCTCGAACTGTTCGGAGCCTGGTTCGACCGTGCCGTCGCCGAACGGCTTCCGGACCCCAATGCCATGACGCTCGCCACCGTCGACGAACGGGGCCGCCCCGCCGCCCGGACGGTGCTGCTCAAGGGCTACGACGAGCGGGGCTTCGTTTTCTATACCAACTACCATTCCCGCAAGGGGCGCGACCTTGCCCACGTGCCTTACGCCAGCCTGTTGTTCTTCTGGCCGGCACATGAACGCCAGGTCCGCATCGAAGGCCGCGTCGAGCGCACGTCGGAAGAAGAATCCGACGCCTACTTCCACAGCCGGCCGCTCGGTTCCCGGATCGGCGCCTGGGTGTCCGAACAAAGCACCGAAATCCCGAACCGGGAGGTCCTGCGCGAGCGCGAGCAGCGCCTGCGCGCCGAACTTGGCGAACACCCGCCTCGCCCCCCCCATTGGGGGGGATATCGCGTCGTGCCCGACGCCATCGAGTTCTGGCAAGGCCGCCCTTCCCGCCTGCACGACCGCCTGCTCTACCGGCCCGTTCCCGAAGGCGGCTGGCGCATCGTGCGCCTTGCTCCATAGGCCGCGATGCCGCAGCAGGATCGTCGAGCGGGCGACGACGCACCTGTCACGCCCAGCCAAACCTCATTTTTCGATGACGCGCCGGCCGCGGGCCTACCACCCAGGCGGAAGGGCAAGACGATACCCGCGGCGGAACATCCTGCGGCGTTGCGCCAATTGGGCGCCGCCATGCCACCGCACGTGTATCTTGGCACCTCGTCCTGGGCCTTCTCAGGCTGGAACGGGATCGTGTACGGCGCCAAGGCGAGCGAATCGCTGCTGTCACGCGAAGGCCTGCCGGCGTATTCGTCCCATCCGCTGCTCAACAGCGTCAGCCTCGACCGCACCTTCTACGCGCCGCTGACGGCCGAGCAATATGCCCACTACGCACGCCAGGTACCATCCGGGTTCCGCTTCGTGGTGAAAGCGCCCAACCTCATCACGGACGCAGTGCTGCGCGACGACCGCGGGGCGCCGACAGGACCGAATCCCAGTTTTCTCGATCCGGTCCTGGCGACTGATCATTTCGTGGCACCGTGCCTGGAAGGGTTAGGCGACAAAGCCGGTCCGCTGGTCTTCCAGTTTTCCCCGCTGCCGCCAGAGGTCCTGGCCGACCCGGCCGGCTGGGTGGCACGCCTCTCCGCCTTCCTGGCGGCGCTGCCCCCTTTGCCCGCATCCCGCGGGCGCGAGGCGCCCTTCTATGCGGTGGAGTTCCGCGACCCGCAAGTCGTCACGCCGCGCATGATGAAAATGCTCGCCCAGCGCGACGCGCGCTATTGCGTGGCCATCCACGCCCGCATGCCCCCGGCGGCACGCCAGATGCGGGCGGTGGAGGCCACGGGCCCCGGCCCATTGGTCGTCCGATGGAGCCTGCTCGCCGGCCAACGCTACGAAGCGGCCAAGGCGAAGTTTTTTCCGTTCGACAAGATCCAGGCCGAAGATCCCGAAACGCGCCGCGTCCTGGCCGAAGCCGCCTGCGCGGCGCGCGCGGCTGGCCAGCCGGCATGGATCATCGCGAACAACAAGGCGGAGGGAAGCGCGCCGCTCACGCTGGAGCTATTGGCCAAAGAGATCGTCCCCCGCATGGCCGGGGCCGGATAAAATGGGGTTTTAAAGTTACATCAGCGCGCAACCAGCGACCTGGGTGCGTCAGCCCCTTTCCTGGATGCCTGCAGCTCTTCCGAATTTCGACTCCACCGCATTCCGTTCGGCCCTGGGCCGTTTCGCCACCGGCGTGACGGTGGTCACCGCCATCGGGCCGGACGGGCGCCCCGTCGGCCTGACGGTCAGTTCGTTCAACTCCGTCTCCCTGACGCCGCCGCTCGTGCTTTGGAGCCTCTCGCTGACCTCCAGCTCGCTCCCCATGCTCGAGGCGGCCAGGCACTATGCCGTGAACGTGTTGGCGGCCGACCAGCTCGACATTGCCAAGCGCTTCGCCGTCCGCGGCAACCCCGCCGACCGCTTCGCCCAAGTATCTTGGCGCCCGGGAGAAAACGGCGCGCCACTGCTGCACGGTTGCACGGCCTGGTTCGAATGCTATAACCGCAGCAGATATCACGAAGGCGACCACTGCATCTTCGTCGGCGAGGTCGAACGCTGCGGCCACACGGACGCCATGCCGCTGGTGTTTCACGCGGGCGGCTTCGACCTCACGCCACAACGCGCCCGCAAGGCGCCGCCTTCTCCCTAAACCTTTTCTCCGGACCGTCTATGCATCGTCGCATCGCCCTCGCCCTGCTCTGCACCCTGTCCGTCGCCGGCTGCAACGGCTACTTTGGTTCGCCGGACGAAGACGGAGGCGGCGGGAGTGGCGGCAACAGCGATGCGCAAGGCATCTGGGCAGGCACCGTCACCAGCGACACGCTCTCCCTGCACATGCTCGTGACGCCCAACAACGAGCTGTGGGCCATGTCGTGGAGCGAAAATTTCACCCAGGTGCGCCGGCTCACGCGCGGAACGGGTTCGCTGAACGGCAAGGCATTTTCGGGAACCGGCAAGACCTTCGGCACCGGCGACACTACCGCCGAAACGGCCAACATCACCGGCACGGTGACGACCCGCTCGACGTTCGACGGCAACCTCGGACAAAACGTGACCTTTGCTTCCACGTTCAACGAGCAGTACGACGCCGCCTTCGATCTCGCGGCCTACTCGGGCACCTGGCAAGGGCGCGACAGCACCAGCTCGGGCGTGACCTTCACCATCCAGTCCAACGGCAACTTCGACGCCCGGTTCCAAATCAGCGGAAGGCCGGATACCTGCAACGTCAGCGGCGCACTGACCAAAGCCGCCTCGGGCAAGAACTACGCGACCACCACTTTCTCTTTCGGCAATGCCACCAACTGCCTGGGCCAGCACGCAGGCACCAGCATGCAAGGAGTCGCCGTGCGCCTGGCCGAAGAGGAAAAAGAGCCGCTGTTGCTGATCATGGCGACCAACAGTGCGCAGTCCGCCGCTTGGTTTGCCTACGCCCGCAAGCGGCCGTAGCGATAGGGGCCCGGTCCTGCTTCGCGGCAGGCCCGGCCACCGCTCAGGCAGGGCCCGACCCCACC
Source organism: Pigmentiphaga sp. (assembly GCF_019689535.1). Classification (GTDB taxonomy): domain Bacteria; phylum Pseudomonadota; class Gammaproteobacteria; order Burkholderiales; family Burkholderiaceae_B; genus Pigmentiphaga. The sequence goes on along the minus strand of NZ_JADGHH010000071.1, from coordinate 3,839 downwards.
GCTGCGCGTCCGAGCCGGTCGCGCACCGCAGACCACTCGAGCGTTTCGGGCGGCTGCTCAAGCATCAGCACATCCAGCCCCCGGGCATCGAGTTCGCGCAGCGTCGCATAAAGCGCGTGTGCATAGCCTTCGGGATCGGCGGGCGCCTCCACCCAGACGGCCGCCCCGCCCGGATCGCGCTTCGACCAGACCCCCACCGACCGGCCCTGGGCCCGTGCGGCGGCAACCTCCCCCGGGAGCCGGTCCGCATGGACCAATTTGAGCGGGGTGCGGGGCGCGTAATGCGCGGATAGCGAGCCCGAGACGCGCGGCACGGCGCGGCGATCGTCCATTTGGGAACGCGTCAGCACCGCCGTGCCCAGTACCTCCGACAGCGCCAGGGCAGAGATGTGGCCCGGCCGCAGAAGCAGGGGAAGTTCGCCGGAGACGTCGACGATGGTCGATTCGATGCCGACCTCGCACGGCCCCCCATCCAGCACCAAGGGCACGGCCGCGCCGAATTCGTCTGCCACGTGCCGGGCAGTGGTCGGACTGATGCGGCCGAAGCGATTGGCCGAGGGCGCCGCAACGCCGCCGCCGAATGCCGCCAGCAAGGCCTGGGCGACGGGATGAGAGGGACAACGCAGCCCGACCGTATCCTGTCCGCCCGTCACGGCATCGGGCACGCCAGGGGCCCGCGGGAGGATGAGGGTCAGCGGCCCCGGCCAGAACGCATCCATCAGCCGGCGCGCGGCGCCGGGAACGTGCGCGGCCCAGCGCGACAAATCGTCGCCGGCGGCCACGTGGACGATGACGGGATGATCATTGGGCCGACCCTTGGCGGAGAAGATGCGCGCCACGGCGTCCGGATCCGAGGCGTTCGCCGCGAGGCCGTACACCGTCTCGGTAGGCATCCCCACGAGCTGCCCGGCCCGCAGCAGGTCCGCCGCTTCGGCGATGGCCTCGGGCGTGGGCGGCAGGATGCGCGCGTCCATCGGCGCCTACGGATAAACGATGCCGAGGGCGGCCGCGACTTGCGCGGCGCTGCGGCCCGCCGCGTCGCGGTCGGCGCCGAGACAGGTCACGTGCCCCATCTTGCGGCCGCGGCGTGCTTCCTTCTTGCCGTACAGGTGCAATTTGGCCGTGGGGACCTCCAAGGCCTTGGCCCAAGGCGGCTCGACCGCCTCATCGCCCTGCCGGAACCAGATGTCGCCGAGCACGTTGAGCATGACCGCCGGCGCCAGCATGTCGGACGCCCCGAGCGGCAGGCCGGCCAGCACCCGCACCTGCTGCTCGAATTGGCTGGTCGTGCAGGCATCGATGCTGTAGTGCCCGCTGTTATGGGGGCGCGGCGCGATTTCGTTGACGATGAGGCGGTCTTGCGGAAGCACGAAAAACTCGACGCACAGCACCCCGCAGTATTCCAGGCCCGATGCGACCTGGAGCGCAGCCGCCGAGGCGCGGCGCGCAACGTCGGCCGAGGCGCGAGGCGACGGCACGGTCGAGACTGCCAGGATGCCGTCGCGATGCACGTTCTCGGAGACCGGGTAGGTCACGACCTCGCCGTCGAAGCCGCGCGCCACGACGACCGAAATCTCGAACTCCAGGGGCAGCCTGGCTTCCAGCACGCAGGGTACGCCGCCGAAAGCATCGAAGGCGGCGCGGGCCTCTTCGGCCGACTCCACGCGCGCCTGCCCCTTGCCGTCATAACCCAGGCGGGCCGCTTTCAAGATGCCAGGATACAGCGAAGCCGGCGCCGCATCGATGTCGGCGGCCGACCGGATCTCCGCATAAGGCGCCACCGGCACGCCCATGGAAGAGATGAAGCGCTTTTCGGCGATGCGGTCTTGTGCGATCGCGACGGCGCTCGCGGCCGGGCTGACCTGGCAGCGCGCCGCCAGCTTTTCCAGGCTAGCCGCCGGCACATTCTCGAATTCGGTCGTCACGGCCGCGCAGCGCTCGGCCAGCTGCGCCAGCCCCGCTTCGTCGTCGTAATCGGCCCGGATGTGCAGGTCGGCAACCGCTCCCGCCGGGCATTCGGCGATCGGGTCGAGCACCGCGACACGATATCCCATGCTCTGGGCCGCCTGGCAGAACATCCGGCCCAATTGCCCCCCTCCGAGCAGGCCCAGCCAACCGCCGGGCGGCACGATGCGTCCCGTCTTCATGCCTGGCCTCCCGGCGGAAGCGTCATCGCGCGCGCGGCCTCGGTCTGGCGGGCACGGAAGGCATCGAGCCTTTGCCTGAGCGCCGGATCGGTGGTGGCCAAGTTGGCGACCACGTGCAACGCGGCATTGGCCGCGCCCGCCTCGCCAATGGCGAACGTCGCGACCGGCACGCCCTTGGGCATCTGGACGATGGACAACAGCGAATCCTCTCCGCGCAGGTACTTGGACGGAACCGGCACGCCGAACACGGGCACCGACGTCAGCGCCGCGAGCATGCCCGGCAGGTGCGCCGCGCCTCCCGCGCCCGCGATGATGGCTCGCAGGCCGCGACGCGTCGCCTCGGCGCCGTACTCCACCATGTCGAGCGGCATGCGGTGGGCCGATACGACGCGGGCTTCATGGGGCACGCCAAATTCATCCAGCACGGCAACCGCGTGCTTCATGATCTCCCAATCGCTGGAAGAACCCATCACGATGCCGACCTGCACCGCTGCGGGGGAAGAAGGGGAAGAAGAGGAAGGACTGGACATGAGGAACCTTGCGGGCGTCTGGCGCACCGCGCCGGACGAGCATCTAAAGAACGGATTTTAACCCGCCGGGGCCGGCAAGGCCCGCCCGATCTCGGTTCTGGAAGCTCGCCCCCTGCGATTCGATGAGGCGAGAAAACCACGCTCTCAGCCCAAGAGGCGATTGATTCCCGCGCCGCCCACGACGAGCCAGACGAAGAGCGCACCGGCCAAGAGCAGCGGCCGCACGCCCGCGCGGCGTATCGCCCCGGCCTGCGTCGTCAACCCCAGCGCGGCCATGGCAATGGCCAGCAACAACGTATCGAGCTCGATCGCGATCGCGACCCACTGTTCGGGCAAAGGAACCGCGGAATGGAACGCCACCATGGCAATGAAGCCGACGGCGAACCAGGGGATGCAAAGTTTTCCGCCACTGTCCGCGCCTGCGGCACCGGCCCTGCATCCGCCCCACGCCAGCCAGGCCGACAATGCCAGCAGGAACGGCGCCAGCATCATGACTCGAACCATTTTTGCGATCACCGCCGTGTCGGCCGCCGCGGGGCTGATCTCCCGCCCCGCGGCGATCACCTGGGCGACCTCGTGGACGGTCGATCCAACATAAACGCCGAATCCGTGCTCACCTCCGGGAATCACGCCCCACTGCGCGTTCATCTGGTACAGAACGGGGTAGAGAAATAGGGCCAGCGTGCCGAAGACGACGACGGTGGCCACGGCCACGGCAATCTCCTCGGCGCGCGCCCGCAGCACCGGGCCAGTGGCCATCACCGCCGCCGCGCCGCAGATGGACGCCCCCGCCCCGACCAGGCAGGCCAAGCTTCGATCCAGCTTGAATACACGCGTGCCGAGTAGCCAGGCGAGCCCGAAGGTGGAAGCCAGCACCAAGGCATCGATGGCAATGCCTGCCAGCCCCACCCCGCCGATGTCCTGCCACGTCAAGCGCAGGCCGTAGAACACGACTCCGGCACGCAACAGCGTCTGCTTGGCCACGCCTACGCCAGCCGCGCCTTGGGCGGCGATGCGCGGATAAATCGTGTTTCCCACCAGCATGCCCAGGATGATGGCCAGCGTCAGCGCGCCCATGCCCCGGCTGGCGAAGACTTCCCACCGGCCCAGCAACACCGCGGCCGCCCCTAGCCCACCCGCCAGTAACAAGCCGGGCCCGACC
>NZ_JADGHH010000313.1 GCF_019689535.1 Pigmentiphaga sp. | reverse complement strand
GAATTCGTAAACGGCGTCCGTCGAATCGCAACGAAGGAATACGTTGGCGCCAGTCAGCGGGCTGCGTTCGAAGTGCTCGCTGAGCAGCCTTTCCATCGAGAGTCCGATTCCATAGGCAATGATGGGCGTGGTCTGGGCAGTCAGGCTGTAGCGGGGCTGGCCATGGGCATCCGTTGCGGTGACGGGGACCAGTTTTTCTGTGCACAAGGTCAGGTGCCGGTAGCGGTGGCCGTTGAGCGGGACGGGAAGCGCGCGATGCTCGTAGCAGCAGAGCATGTCGACCTTGCTCTGCTCCAGGAGGCCGGCGAGGTCTGTGGTCGCGCCGGTGATGATTTCTACCTGCGCCTTGCCGCGCAGCGGGCTGCGTGGCATATGCGTGATCCGGGCGAGCCAATCGGCGACCAGGGTTCGGGCCAAAGTGCGCCCGGTACCTACGCGCAAGCCCAGCCCTTGGTTGGCGCCGTGGCGCTGGATCTGGGCCCGGGTGTTGGCGACGCTTTCGACCGTGCGCTCGGCCGTCTTGAGCAGGACCTCGCCTTCGGGCGTGAGCTGTACCGGCGTGCGATTGCGTTCTACCAGGGGAGCGCCTGCCCAGACCTCCAGTGCTCGGATGCGGCGGCCGAATGCGGGGTGCGTGACGTGCCGCAGCTCCGCCGCGCGTACGAAGCTTTGGGTTCGGGCGAGGGCGATGAGGTCTTCGAAAAGTTTGAGGTCCATGACCCCAAGATTCTAATGCTTGGGGCAGCCAAGCCCGATTGGCTTTCTCAACCGTAACAATACGCGTGCGCGTTTACGACAAGGTCCGGGCGCCGCCGCCTCAATGGAGGATCTGGCTCAGGAACAGCTTGGTGCGCTCGTTCTGCGGGCGGGAGAAGAACTCCTCGGGGGCGTTTTGTTCGACGATCTGGCCTTGGTCCATGAAAATCACCCGGTCCGCCACCTGCCGCGCGAATCCCATTTCATGGGTTACGCAGAGCATGGTGATGCCCGTCTCGGCAAGCGACGTCATCACATCCAGCACTTCTTTGACCATTTCCGGATCGAGGGCAGACGTTGGCTCGTCGAACAGGATGATCTTGGGCGACATGCACAGTGAGCGTGCGATGGCGACGCGCTGCTGCTGCCCGCCCGAGAGCTGCCCCGGATACTTGTGCGCCTGCTCTGGGATGCGCACGCGCTCGAGGAAGCGCATGGCCGTTTCCTCGGCTTGGGCCTTGGGCTGTTTGAGCACCCATATGGGCCCGAGCGTCAGGTTCTGCAGCACCGTGAGGTGGGGGAACAGATTGAAGTGCTGGAATACCATGCCGACTTCGCGCCGTATGGCTTCGATGTCCTTGAGGTCGTCCGTCAGTTCGATGCCATCCACCACGATCCGGCCCTGCTGGTGCTCCTCGAGCCGGTTGATGCAGCGGATGAGCGTGGATTTTCCCGATCCCGACGGGCCGCAAATGACGATGCGCTCGCCCCGCTGGACGGTCAAGTCGATGCCGCGCAGCGCCTGGTACTTGCCGAACCATTTGCTGACGCCTTCCATCTGGATGATCGGTTGATTCGATGCGGGCATGGGGGTGTTCCTGTCGGGGCCGGCAGTCATCTTTCCCTCCCGGTGCGCAAACGTCGCTCCAGCGCCTGGCTGTAGCGCGACATGGCAAAGCAGAATACGAAGTAGATGGCCGCGATGAAGAGATAGGTTTCGACTGAAACGCCGGGCCAGGCCGCGTCTGCGAGCGCAGCTTTGGCCGATTGCGTCAGGTCGAAGATGCCGATGATCACCACCAGCGAGGTGTCCTTGAAAACCAGGATGAACATGCTGACCAGCGGCGCGATGATGACGCGCAGTGCCTGCGGCAGGATGATGAGGCGCATTTGCTGCCAATAGCCCAGGCCGAGCGAATCCGCACCTTCGTATTGCCCTTTGGGGATGGATTGCAACCCTCCGCGCACGAGTTCGGCGAGATAGGCGGCGGCGAACATGACGATCGCGATCTGTGCGCGCAACAGCTTGTCGATGCCGAACCCTTCCGGAAGGAACAGGGGCAGCATGACGGACGACATGAACAGCAGGCTGATGAGCGGCACGCCGCGGATCAGTTCGATGTAGACCACGCACAGCGCCTTGATGGCGGGCAGGCGGGAACGACGCCCCAATGCGAGGAGCACACCCAGCGGAAACGCAAGGCCCATGCCTACGGTGGCAAGGATCAGGGTCAAGGGTAGCCCACCCCACTGGGTGTTCTCCACGTACTCCAGCCCGAACACGCCGCCCCACATCAGGATTCCCGCCCCGGCCAGCGCGCCGACCCAGATCAGGGCCAACGACTTGTTCCAGAAGCGCCGCAGGCAACTGGCGACGACGGCGCCGACCAGCAGGATGCTCGCTAGGAGCGGTCGCCATTGCTCGTCATAGGGGTAGAGCCCGAACAGGATCAGCCGGTGTTTTTCGGCGATGAACGCCCAGCAGGCTCCTCCCGCGTCGCGGCACGCCTGCGCTGAGTCCGTCGTGAACGTCGCCTTGACTAGCCCCCACTCGACCAGGGCCGGTACCGCCATCAGCAGCAGCCAGGCCACCAGTATGGTCAGCACCGCGTTGAGCGGCGATGAAAACAAGCTCGCCCGGAGGCCTTGCAACAGGCCGACACGAGGCGGGGGTGGCGGGCCTTCGGCACGGGGCGCGGCGCTGAGGTCGGGGG
>NZ_JADGHH010000070.1 GCF_019689535.1 Pigmentiphaga sp. | reverse complement strand
GCTCAAAGCCCGTATACATCGGCGCCTCCAGACTCATCTGCTTCATGTCGCTATTGTCCCATCCCGGCAGTCTGGCAGGAAGGTTTTGCAGACCTTCCCCAGCTTCCCGACCTGCATGGTGGGGCACGTGGGCGACGGCAACTTCCACGTACAAATGCTGCTGGATCCCGACAGCGAGGCAGAATGGCTGGAAGCGGAGGCCCTCAACCGGCGCCTCGTACACCGGGCGCTCAGCATGGACGGGACCTGCACCGGCGAGCATGGCGTGGGCCTGCACAAGATGCAGTTTATGAGCGAAGAGCACGGCGAGGACGCGCTCGACCTCATGCGCCAGATCAAGCGGGTTTTCGACCCGCTGAACATCCTCAACCCCGGCAAGGTCTTGCCTCCCCCCATCGTGTGAGGGCTTACGGGAAAGCCGGGCGTCCGGTTCCCGCTCCCACGAAGGACGGCAGCATTGGGGTTTCTACGCTTTTTGGCCGAGGTGGGTGCACGCTATCTTCATAAGTTACTGGAGAAGGTGCATGAACGCCCCAACAGAAGTCGGGTTGGACCCGATCGTAGCCAAGCGCCAAGCCGAGGTAGTTCAGGCCTTGCGCGACGTGCTTCCCCATCACTGCATACTTTTTCGGGAAGAGGACACGCGTCCGTACGAATGCGATGGCTTGTCCCTGTACCGCCAGCTGCCCATGGTGGTGGTCTTGCCGGAAACCGAAGGCCAGGTCCGGGATATCCTGCGGCTGTGCAAGCGGCTCGGCGTGCCCGTGGTGGCGCGTGGGGCGGGGACGGGGCTGTCCGGCGGCGCCATGCCGCATGCCGAAGGCGTGCTGCTCGGCATGGCGAAGTTCAATCGCATCGTTCGTATCGATCCTGATGCGCGCCAGGCCGTCGTCCAGCCCGGCGTACGCAATCTCGCCATTTCCGAAGCCGCGGCTCCTTACGGCCTGTATTACGCGCCCGATCCCTCTAGCCAGATCGCCTGCACCATAGGCGGCAACGTCGCTGAGAATTCGGGCGGCGTGCATTGCCTGAAGTACGGCCTCACCGTGCACAATGTCCTGGCTGTGCGCGTGGTGACCATAGACGGCGAGGTACTCGAACTCGGTTCGGAGGCGTTCGATGCGCCCGGGTTCGACCTGCTCTCGCTCATCATTGGGTCCGAGGGCATGCTGGGCATCGTCACCGAGGTGACCGTCAAGCTCATTCCCAAACCCGCCGTGGCGCGGGTCGTGATGGCCAGTTTCGCCACGGTCGAGGCGGCCGGCGAGGCCGTGGCCAGCGTGATCGCCGAGGGCATCATTCCCGCCGGTCTGGAAATGATGGACAAGCGGGCCATACACATGGTCGAGCCCTTCGTGCATGCCGGCTACGATCTCGACGCGGCCGCCATCCTGCTGTGCGAGTCCGATGGCACGGAAGAGGAAGTCGAAGACGAGATTGCGCGCATCGAAACCTTGTTCGCACGATGTGGCGCGACCCGCTTGCAGGTTTCTCGGTCCGAGGCCGAGCGGCTGTTGTTCTGGGCGGGAAGAAAGAATGCTTTTCCCGCAGCAGGCCGGATTTCTCCCGATTATTACTGCATGGATGGGACCATTCCCCGGCGTCACTTGAGCCGCGTGCTGGCGGCCATCTCGGAGATGGAGCACAGGTACGGCCTGCGCTGCGCCAACGTCTTCCATGCGGGCGACGGCAACCTGCATCCGCTCATCCTGTTCGACGCCAACGACCTGGACCAGGTGGAGCGGGCCGAGCGGTTTGGTGCGGAGATACTCGAGCTTTGCGTCGAGGTCGGGGGCACCATCACCGGCGAACATGGCGTGGGCACGGAGAAGATCAACCAGATGTGTGTTCAGTTCGCGCGAGAAGAATTGGATGTTTTTTTCGGCGTCAAGCATGCGTTTGATGCCGCCGGCCTGCTCAACCCCGGTAAAGCCATTCCCACTTTGGCCCGGTGCAATGAGTATGGTCAGCGCCACGTCCATCGCGGCATGGTCCGCTTCCCAGAGATCCCCCGCTTTTGATGATCGTGGGCGCCGGCACCGCGGCGCCCGTTCCGGAGACGATTCCATCCATGGATGTACTGTTGTCCGATCTTCGCGCTCGCGTTCTGCTCGCCAACGCCGGCGGCAAGGCGCTCTACATTCACGGCGGTGGCAGCAAATCGTTCTACGGCATGCCGGTCGACCATGAGTCCGTGCTCGACATGTCGCCTTACGCCGGGGTCATCGACTATCAGCCCTCGGAACTGGTATTGACCGCGCGTGCCGGGACGCCGTTGACCCAGGTCGAGGCCCAGCTCGCCGAGCAGGGCCAGATGCTAGCTTTCGAGCCGCCGCATTTCGGCGGCGGCGCCACGCTGGGGGGCTGCGTGGCAACGGCTCTGGCGGGGCCGCGCCGCATCGCGGCCGGAGGCGTGCGCGACTTTGTGCTCGGCGTGCGCATGCTCGATGCCCAGGGCCGGGTGTTGAGGTTCGGGGGTACCGTCATGAAGAATGTGGCGGGGTACGACGTCACGAGGTTGATCACTGGTTCGTTGGGCACGCTGGGCGTGATACTCGAAGTGTCCTTGAAGGTCATGCCCAAGCCTGCTGCCGAAACGACGCTGCGGTTTTCCGTGGGGGAAGAGGAAGCGCTGCGCCAGATGAATGCCTGGGGGCGCCAGTCGCTTCCCATCAGCGCCACCGCATGGGATACGGATGCGGACGGGCGCGGCCGCCTCACCGTGCGTTTGTCCGGAGCCGGCGCCGCCGTCGCCGCCGCGATGAAAAAAATGGGCGGCGACGTCGTCCCGGAAGCGCAGGCGGCGGCTTGGTGGCGCTCTTTGCGCGACCACACCCATCCTTTTTTGTCGCGGCGGCCGCTATGGCGATTGTCCGTCAAGTCCACCGCACCGGCATTGGGGCTGGGGGCGACGCTGATCGAGTGGGGCGGCGCGCAGCGTTGGCTGGCTGGCCCGGTTGCCGCGGATGCCGTGCGCGCTGCAGCTACGCGAGCCGGCGGGCATGCCACGCTTTTCCGGGCTTCGTCGGCCCAGGAAGTACGGGCGGTAGGCGTTTTTCATCCGCTCCCGCCCGCCATCGCGGCCATTCATCGCCGGCTCAAGAACGAATTCGATCCCGAAGGCGTGTTCAATCCGGGCCGCATGTACCCCGATCTCTAAAGATTCAAACACGAGCGACGCCATGCAAACCCGGCTAACGGAATCGATCAAGGAAACGCCTGACGGCAAGCGCGCCGAGGCCATCCTGCGCAAGTGTGTACATTGCGGCTTTTGCACGGCTACCTGCCCGACCTACCAGGTGCTGGGCGATGAACTGGACAGTCCGCGCGGCCGCATTTACCTGATCAAGCAGCTGCTCGAAGGCAATGAGGTGACTGAAAGCACGCAGCGTCACCTCGATCGATGCCTGACCTGCCGCAATTGTGAAACCACCTGCCCGTCGGGCGTGCAATATGGCCACTTGATCGACATCGGCCGTCGCCTCGTAGACGAGCGGGTGGAGCGCGAGCCCGGCGATAAGATCAAGCGCGCCGTGCTCGGCAAGGCGTTGACTTCGCCGTTGTTCGGCGTGGCGATGCGGATGGCGCAGGCCGTGCGTCCGGCCTTGCCCGCCGCGCTTGCCGCCAAGGTACCACCGCGCCGCGCGCCGGGCCCCGTGCCGCGCCGCGAGCATGCGCGGGAGGTATTCATGTTGGCCGGATGCGTGCAGCCTTCCATGATGCCGTCCATCGATGCCGCGACGCGGAGGGTGCTGGACGCCATCGGTATCCGGGCCCGGGTCGCGTCGAGGTCCGGGTGTTGCGGCGCTGTGCGATTTCATTTGGACCAGCAGTCCGCCGCGCTGGCCCAGATGCGCGCCAACATCGATGCCTGGTGGCCGGACATCGAGGCCGGGCGCGTAGAGGCCATCGTCACGAATGCCTCGGGCTGTGGCGCCACCGTGCGCGAATACGCGCATCATCTGCAGGATGATCCTGCGTACGCGGCCAAGGCCGAACGCATTTCCGCTCTGGTGCGCGACGTGGCGGAGATCGTCGAACCGCATGCGGACGAACTGGCGGGCAAGCTGACCGGCCCGCTTCCCGCCCGGCCTGCGTTTCATCCGCCGTGCACGCTGCAGCACTGGCAAGGCTTGCGGCCGTTGACCGAGAATCTCTTGGCGAAGCTCGGGTTTGCATTGCAGCCTTTTGCCGAAAGCCACTTGTGCTGCGGGTCTGCAGGAACGTACTCGGTGCTGCAGCCGAAAATTGCTGGCGAGCTTCGGGACCGCAAGTTGGCGGCGATCCGGCAGGTCGAGCCCGACGTCATCCTGTCAGCGAACATCGGCTGCCTGGCGCACCTGCAAGGTGGTACCGACGTCCCCGTCCGCCATTGGATAGAAGCCGTGGATGCAGCCTTGTGAGCGCACGCTGCCCGGCGCGGCGGAGCGCTGCTCACAACATCAAGCGAAGTTCGTCCAGCAGTTTGACCGCGGGCTGCGGAAGAATGCCCCTGCTGCGGCGAAACACCATCAACCTGCGCTTCAACATGCCTCCCGGGACGGGCAGGGTATCGGCAAGGCCCGCCGCGCGCTCGGGTTGATACATGGGCTCGGGCATCCAGCTCAGGAAGCCCGCGTGCGCCACCATGCTCTTGATGGCGAGAATGGAGCGCGTCTCGATGACGACGTTGGGCAGGGGCAGGCCGCGTGACGTGAAGATATGCGTCAGCTCCGTGAATGGGGCCGTGCCCCGCGGCGGCAGGACCCACTTGTGGCTGAGCGTGTCTTCGAGCTTCAGCCTTGCGCGCTTGCGCAGTGGATGGCCGGCGGCCGCGATGATGTGACTGGTATCGTGCCACTCGCAATCCGGGATGGCGCTGATCTCGGGCGTGTCGGGCATGGACACGCCGATGGCGAGGTCGATGTCGTAGTTCAACAGGGCGTCCGTGAGGAGATCCCCCACGCCTTCGACGAGATGCACTTGCAGATTGGGCCACTGCGCCAGCACGCGGCCGATGGCGATCGGCAGCACCTGGCTGACGGCGCTCGCGACGGCCCCGACGCGTATCGTTCCCCTTGCCAGGCCGCGGAGGGCGTTGAGTTCCTCCGTGGCCTGTTCGGCTTCCCGCTGCAACAGCGTGGCGTGCGGAAGCAAGGCCTGGCCGAAGCTCGTCAATACCATGCCGGTGGAGTAACGCTCGAAAAGCGGCGCGCCGACCTGCTGCTCCAGGCGCCGGATGGTGCGGCTGAGCGCGGGTTGGGTGATGTTGAGCTTCTGTGCCGCGCGCCCCAGGGATCCGTGGTGCACCACGGCAAGGAAAGCCTGAAGTTGCCGGATGTCGTAGGTCATGCCAAAAGGTAATGACTTTTTCTCGAAAAAGCAATGTTCAGGCAAGGGTCGGCTTGCCATACTTGCATCAAAGACGGGCCCGGCCCGGACCTATCCCGGAGACGACTCATGATGCCTTCCAGCCCCACAGCGGCAGGCGCCACTACGACTGTCCGAGAGGCGGTGCTCGAATTGCTCCGCGCTTTCGACATGACCACTATTTTCGGCAACCCCGGCTCGACCGAGCTGCCCCTGTTCTTGGACTTTCCCGACGACTTCCGCTATGTGTTGGGCCTGCATGAAGGCGTGGTGGTCGGCATGGCGGACGGGTACGCGCAAGCGCGTCGCGGCGCCGCGTTCGTCAACCTGCACTCGGCCGCCGGCGTTGGCAACGCCATGGGCAACCTGTTTACTGCCTATAAGAACCGCACGCCGCTGGTCATTACCGCAGGACAGCAGGCGCGCTCCATCCTGCCGTTCGAACCGTTCCTGTACTCTGCCCAGGCAACCGAACTGCCCAAGCCCTATGTGAAGTGGAGCTGCGAGCCGGCGCGTGCGGAAGATGTGCCGCTCGCCATCGCGCGTGGCTATTACATCGCCATGCAGCCGCCGCGCGGGCCGGTGCTGATCTCGGTCCCGGCCGATGATTGGTCGCGTCCCTGCGAGCCAGTGGCGCCGCGTCGGGTGGGGGACACGTTGCGTCCCGATCCGGCCGTGATGGCCGAGATCGCGGCGGCGCTCGACCGGGCCCGGCGGCCCGCTTTCGTCATCGGCGCTTCGGTCGATCGCGACGGGGCCTGGGACGCCGTGGTCGAGCTGGCCGAGCGCCACAAGGCAGGCGTGTGGGTGGCTCCCATGTCCGGACGTTGCGGCTTTCCGGAGGACCATCGGCAATTCATGGGGTTCCTGCCCGCCATGCGGGAGAAGATCGTGGGCCTGCTGGGCGGCTATGACTGCATTTTCGTGATCGGGGCGCCGGCCTTCACCTACCACGTCGAGGGTTTCGGCCCGCATGTGCCCGAGGGTGCGACGCTGCTGCAGCTAACCGACGATCCCAACGTCGCGGCATGGGCTCCCGTCGGCACCGCGGCGGTGGGGAGCATCCATCTTGGCGTGCGGGAACTATTGGAGCGCACGGCTCCGCCCGTCCGCGAGCTGCCCGCGCCAAGAGCGCGCGTGCCCCGGGCCGAGCCTTCGTTGCCCATGTCGGCGGCCTATGTGCTGCAAACCTTGGCCGAGGTGCGCGATCCCGCTTCCATCGTGGTGGAGGAGTCGCCCAGCGCGCGCCCCATCATGCACCAATACCTGCCCATGCTGCGCAGCGAAACCTTCTACACCATGTGTAGCGGCGGGCTCGGGTACGGCATGCCGGCCGCCGTGGGCGTGGCCCTTGCCAAGCCGCAGGGCAAAGTCATCGGGCTCATCGGCGACGGCTCCAGCATGTACGCGATCCAGGCGCTCTGGACTGCCGCACAGCTCAAGCTGCCTATTACTTTCGTCATCCTGAACAACCGGCGGTATGCTGCACTGACGGAATTTGCACCGACATTCGGTTTCAAGCCCGGCGACCCGCTGGCAGGGACCGAGCTTTCCGACCTGGATTTCGCGTCCTTGGCCCGCGGCTTGGCGTGCGAGGGAATACGGGTGTCGGACCCCGCCAAGTTGCCGGACGTGCTGCGCCAAGCGCTGGCATCGCCGGTTCCCATCCTGGTAGACGTGGAAATCGCCTGATTTCCCGCTTCTGCCTTACTTCAAGCAGGAGACTGATATGAAAACGATCGCCATGCTGATCGATGGAAAGTCTGCAGCGGCCTCCGGGGATGCGACCTTTGAGCGTCGCAACCCGCTCGACGGTTCGGTCGCCACGCGCGCGCCGGCCGCCTCGCCGGAAGACATGGTCAAGGCCGTCGAGGCAGCGGCACGCGCCTTCGAGAGCTGGCGCGACACCGGCCCCAGCGAGCGGCGAGCGCTGTTGCTCAAGGCGGCCCAGGCCTTGGAGGCCAAGGGCGACGCGTTCGCGCAGGCCATGGCGGCCGAGACGGGCGCTTCGGCGATGTGGGCCGGATTCAACGTTCACCTGGCCGCGGGCATGCTGCAGGAAGCGGCTGCCTTGACGACCCAGATCAGCGGCGAGGTCATTCCCTCGGATGTGCCCGGCAGCCTCGCCATGGCGGTGCGGCAGGGTGCGGGCGTCGTACTGGGCATCGCACCATGGAATGCGCCTGTGATCCTCGGCGTGCGCGCGCTGGCCGTGCCGCTCGCGTGCGGTAATACCGTGGTGTTCAAGGGATCGGAATTGTGCCCGGCCACGCATGGCCTGATCGTCGAAGCGCTCAACGAAGCCGGTTTTCCGCCGGGAGTGGTCAACTTCGTTACCAACGCGCCGGCCGACGCCGGTGCTGTGGTGGAGGCCGCCGTCGCGCATCCCGCCGTGCGTCGCGTGAACTTCACTGGCTCGACGCGGGTAGGGAAGATCATTGCGCAAACTTGCGCCAAGTATCTCAAGCCCGTGGTGCTCGAGCTCGGAGGCAAGGCGCCGCTCGTGGTCCTGGACGACGCCGATCTGGACGCCGCAGTCAATGCCGCCGCGTTTGGCGCGTTCGCCAATTCGGGCCAGATCTGCATGTCCACCGAGCGCATCATCGTCGATGAAAAGGTGGCTGACGAGTTCGTGGCCAAATTCGCGGCCAAGGCCCAGTCCCTGCCGCTGCAGGACCCGCGCAAAGGGCCGGCGGTACTCGGATCGGTGGTGGACATGTCGACCGTGGAGCGCTGCAACGCCATGATCGATGATGCGCTGTCCAAGGGTGCCGTGCTCGTGTGCGGAGGCAAGGCGGAAAACACCCTCATGCCGGCGACCATCCTGGACCGGGTGACGCGCGACATGAGGATTTACTCGGAAGAGTCGTTCGGCCCGGTGAAGGCGGTGGTGCGTGTCAGCGGCGTCGAAGCCGCCATCCAATGCGCCAATGACACCGAATACGGGCTTTCTTCCGCGGTCTTCGGCCGCGATGTCGCGCGCGCCATGCAGGTGGCCAAGCGCATCGAGTCCGGCATCTGCCATGTCAATGGCCCGACCGTCCACGATGAGGCGCAGATGCCGTTCGGCGGCGTGAAGGAAAGCGGCATCGGCCGTTTCGGAGGCAAGGCCGGCATCCACGAGTTCACCGAGCTGCGCTGGATCACCGTGCAGACCACGCCTCGGCACTATCCGTTCTGAACGCCCGGGTGCCCCGGCCGTCATCGCGGCCGGGGCGGGCGGGACGTGCGGTGTTCATCATGACAACACAGGAGACAAGCATGAACCGTCAAAGAGGCAAGCGAGCCATAGTGGCTCGGCTGAGCGTGTTCGCGTTGGGCTGGGCCGCGGCTTTCGGCGCCGCGGCCCAGTCATGGCCTACCAAGCCGGTGAAGGTCGTGGTGAACTTCCCGCCCGGAGGCGCAGCCGACCAGATCGCGAGGGCGGTCACAGGGCCTTTGCAGGAGGTGTTGGGCCAACCCGTGGTGGTGGAAAACAAGGGTGGGGCAGGCGGGAACATAGGCGGCGAAGCCGTCGCACGTTCGGCCCCGGACGGCTATACGTTGCTGATGAGCTCCGGCGGCATGGTGTCGATCAATCCTTTCATCTATCCCAAGATGTCGTTCGATCCCGCCAAGGACCTGGACCCCGTCGCCGCCGCTGCCAAGGTCAAGGTGTTTCTCGTCACCCGCCCAGGCAAGCTGCCCACCGACGTGCAATCCTTCATCGCATACCTCAAGGCCAATCCAGGCAAAGTGACGTACGGCACGCCAGGCAACGGGAGTTCTCCTCACCTGGCCGCCGAAATGTTCCAGAGCCAGGCGGGCGTGAGCGTGGTACACGTGCCATACCGCGGCGCCGCGCCCGCGCTGGTCGATCTCCTGGCCGGCCAGATAGATTTCGCTTTCGATCCGGGGATCGCCATGCAGCACGTGCAGGCGGGCAAGCTCAACATGCTGGCCGTCGGCAGCCTGACCCGTTCGCCGCTGTTTCCCGACGTGCCGACGCTGGACGAAGTCGGGTTGAAGGGCTTCGACGCCGACACCGTCTTCGGTTTCTACGCGCCGTCGGGTACGCCCAAGGAAATCATCAACCGGCTCAATGGCGAGATCAACAAGATCATCGGCACGCCCGCGTTCCGGGAGCGCGTGGTGGCCATAGGTGGCGATCCGGCGCCGATGACGCCTGAGCAGTTCCGCAAGCGCGCAGAAGACGACGCCAGGCGTTTCGGCGCGATTATCCGTGAACGCAAGATCGTGGGCGATTGATGCGATGAAGGCACATCGAATCGTCTAGCAAGAGGCTCCGCCGTCAGCGCCGGGGCGCTCGCCAGCATCCGCCGGCGCGGCCAGCGCAGCCTTTTTTCGGTTCGCGGCGGGTTTTCAGGATAATGTGGTCATGTCTGGCGATATGCCACCTCCAGGAAGTCTTGCGTGGACCTCATCGTCGCCACCCGGGAAGGCTTGTATTGCCCCCCAGGCGGTTTTCACATCGATCCTTGGCGCCCCGTCGAGCGCGCGGTAATCACCCACGCGCATTCGGATCATGCACGCGTGGGCCATGGCGCTTATCTGGCCGCGCGGGCGGGCGAGGCCGTGCTGCGGGCCAGGCTCGGAGATGTTTCCCTGCAAACGCTAGGGTATGGCGAGCCAGTGACGGTCAATGGCGTGCGCATCTCTTTGCATCCGGCCGGGCACGTCCTCGGGTCCGCCCAGGTCCGCGTGGAGTATCGCGGGGAGGTCTGGGTGGCGTCGGGCGACTACAAGCTCGAGCCGGATCCGACCTGTGCGTCATTCGAGCCGGTTCGATGCCACACCTTCATCACCGAATCCACTTTTGGGCTGCCCATCTATCGTTGGCAGGAGAACAGCATCCTGTTCGGTGAGATCAACGAGTGGTGGCGCCGGAATGCCGAGCAGGGCCGCCCCTCGGTGCTCTATTGCTACGCCTTCGGCAAAGCACAGCGCATATTGGCCAGCGTGGATGCTTCCGTTGGGCCCATCATCGTGCATGGTTCCGTCGCGTCGCTCAACGACGCCTACCGTCGCGCGGGCGTAGCCTTGCCCGCGGCCCTGCGCATCTCCGAGGTCGCCGACAAATCCCTCCTGCGTCGGGCGTTGGTGCTGGCGCCGCCGTCGGCCCAGGGTTCGCCTTGGCTTCGGCGGTTTGCCGACCATTCGGACGGTTACGCCAGCGGTTGGATGCGCGTGCGAGGCAATCGCCGCCGTCGCGGCGTGGACCGCGGATTTGTATTGTCGGACCATGCTGATTGGCCGGGCCTGCAGCAGGCCATCGCTGCGACGGGGGCGGAACGGGTGTTCGTCACGCATGGCAGCGTCCATGCCATGGTGCGTTGGTTGCGCGAACGTGGCCTGCTGGCGGAATCCTTCAGCACCGAGTACGGTGACGAAGAGGACGGGGGCGGAGATGAGCTCCAGCCCGCGGCGGGTGAGGCATGAAAGCCTTCGTCGATTTGTACGTTGCGCTCGAATCCACCACATCCAGCCGAGGCAAACAGGCAGCGATGGTGGATTACTTCAAGCAGGTGCCCGCCGCTGATGCCGCGTGGGCAGTGTACTTTCTCGCGGGCGGCAAGCCGCGGCAACTGGTGCCGGTCAAGCTGCTCAAGGAGTATGCGCGGGAGGCGGCCGACATCCCGGAGTGGCTGTTCGACGAAAGTTACCAGGCCGTCGGAGACCTGGCGGAAACGATCGCCTTGTTGCTTCCGGAGTCTGAAGGCCACGATCACGCGAGCCTCTCGGCCTGGGTGGAACACGGCCTGCTTCCTTTGCGTGGCCTGGCGCCCGAGCAACTCAAGCCGCGCTTGCTGGACGCCTGGGCCCGCCTCGACGCACGTGGTCGCCTGGTTTTCACCAAGCTCATCACTGGGAGCTTCCGGGTAGGCGTGTCGCGCCTTTCGGTGACGCGCGCGCTGGCGGAGGTAGCCGGCCTGGATGCCAAAGAGGTGGCGCAGCGCATGGTCGGATATACCGATCTCGGCGCACGCCCCACGGCGCACACCTACCTGGATTTGATTTCCTCCGAAGTGCGCGCCGAGCGGTCGCGAAGCGGCCTGCCTTACCCGTTTTTCCTCGCCCATCCCCTGCAACTCGACATCGGTGAATTCGACGGCGTGCTCGGACCGGTGTCGGAGTGGCTCGTCGAATGGAAATGGGACGGCATACGCGCGCAGTTGGTTCGGCGCAGCGGTGGCGTCTGGGTGTGGTCGCGCGGCGAAGAGCTCGTCAGTGATCGGTTTCCGGAGCTGGTGCAGGCCGGCGAGATGCTGCCTGACGGTACCGTCATCGACGGTGAAATCGTGGTCTGCAAAGAAGGCGAGGTCCAGCCTTTTGCGCAACTGCAGCAACGCATCGGCCGCAAGAGCTTGACGTCGGCCATATTGCGCAACGCTCCCGTGGCGCTCTTGGCCTACGACCTGCTGGAGTGGGAAGGAGAGGATTGGCGGAGCCGGCCTCAACGGGAGCGGCGCGGGAAACTCGATGAATTGCTTGCTGGCGTGGGCGCGGTGTGCCTGCGCCCGAGCCCGCTGCTGCAGGCGGCTTCGTGGGACGATTTCGCGCGCTTGCGCGAATCTTCCCGCAGCCGTGGCGTGGAAGGCATGATGCTCAAGCAGGCAGGCGGCCAGTATGGCGTGGGGCGCAGCAAAGACGTCGGATTGTGGTGGAAATGGAAGGTCGATCCTTATTCGGTCGACGCCGTCCTCATCTATGCGCAGAAGGGGCATGGTCGTCGCGCCAGTCTTTATACCGACTACACCTTCGCGGTGTGGGACGCGCCGCCCGGTACGCCGGGCCGCCGCCTCGTCCCATTTGCCAAGGCATATTCGGGGCTGACGGACGAAGAAATCCGACAGGTGGATGCCGTCGTGCGCAAGACGACGCAGGAAACGTTCGGGCCGGTGCGTAGCGTGTTGCCTACCATGGTGTTCGAACTCGGCTTTGAAGGCATTGCGCGCAGCACGCGCCACAAGAGCGGCGTCGCCGTGCGCTTCCCCCGCATGCTGCGCTGGCGCCGGGACAAGGCCGTCGAGGAGGCCGATACGCTCGAAACGCTGGTCGCGCTATTGCCGCAGGCTGGACGTTGAGTCGACCATAAGCATCTTCCGAAAAAATCGTTGACCGGCCGGGGGCTCCCGAATAACCTAGCTCTACCCGTAATTTGCACAAGTTGTGCGAATTATGAACATAAGCGGAGCGGGGATTCGAGGTTATCAACGGGCAAGAGGAAGTCGTGATGGCGATAATGAAGAAGTGGGCAATCCGCATTGCGGGAGCGGTGATTGCCTCCTGGTCGGCGGCGAGCGCGGCGCAGGCCTTTCCCACCAAACCAATTCGCATCGTTGCGCCGTATGTGCCGGGCGGAACGGTCGATGCCTTGGCGAGGGCGCTGGCTCCCCACTTGTCCCAGGAGCTCGGCCAACAAGTCGTCGTGGAGAATCGCGCGGGTGCCTCCGGCAATATCGGCGCGGAATACGTGGCGGGATCGGAGCCAGATGGCCATGTGTTGCTGTTGACGGCCAGCACGGTCATCGTCAATCCGCTGGTGATGAAGGAGAAGCCACGTTTCGACCTGCATGAGAATTTCACTCCGGTCGGGATGGTGGCGAGCACGCCGCTGGTATTCGTCGTTTCGCCGCAGAGCGGCATTAACACGGTCGGGGAATTCGTCCAGTACGCCAAAGCCCACCCTGACAAGGTGAACTTTGGCGTCGGCGGCTTCGGGTCGGGCGGCCACTTGGCCATGGAAACGTTCAACGTCCGCACGGGCACGTCGATTCCCATGGTGATCTACAAGGGTTCTGCGCCGGCGCTGACCGACATCGTCGGCGGGCAGCTCAGCGCGATGATGGATCCGGTGCTGACGACACTGCCGTTCGTGAACACGGGACGCCTGAAGGCGATCGCGGTGACGGGCGGACGTCGCAGCGATTTGCTGCCGTCGGTGCCGACGCTCGAAGAGGCAGGCGTTCCGAACATGGACTTCGTGTCCTGGTACGGCATGTGGGGGCCTGCGGGCCTCCCGGAATCGGTATCCAACCGTATTCAGTCCGCGTTGACCAAGGTGCTCGCTTCGCCTGATTTCAAGGCTTGGCTCGACAAGCAGGGCATGGTCGCCGGGACGGTCACCGGCAAGCGATTCGGCGATTACGTCTTGCAGGAAAGCAAGAAGTACGCCCAGGCCGTGGCCGATGCAAAGATCGAGCCGAAGTGACCGGCGCTGCACGGGAATAGGAGATCGCAGGATGGCGGGGCGTGCGAAGACTTTCCATGGCGTGACCATCGGCATCTTGATGGTGAAGACGGGGTTTTGCCGCCTTCCCGGAGACGTCGGCCATGCCGGAACCTGGGATTTCCCGGTGCAGTATCGCATCGTGGAGGATGCGACGCCCGACAAGATGATGGCGCTCGAATCGTCCGGGCTGCTGGACTCGTTCAAGGCCGCGGCACGCGACTTGGTTGCCGGCGGGGTAGACGGCATCGCGACGACTTGCGGTTTCCTGGCGTTGTATCAGCAAGAGTTGGCCGCTGCTTGCGGCGTACCCGTCGCCGCAAGCAGCCTGCTGCAGGTCCCGCTAGCGGAACGATTGATCGCGCCTGGCAAGCGCGTGGGCATTCTCACGTTCAGCCGAGAAAGCCTGCATGCGAGCCACCTGGAGGCAGTCGGCGTCCATCCGGGCACGCCGGTGGTCGGCATGCCGCCTGACTCCGTATTCGTGACATCCATCAAATCGGGCGATACCGTTCCACGTTACGAGCCAATGCGCACGGAGGTGCTCGAGGCCGCGGAACGATTGCTGCGGACTTATCCGGAGGTCGGCGCCATCGTGCTGGAGTGTGCCAATATGACGCCATTCAGCGCCGACATTGCCGAGCGTTTCGGCGTGCCCGTGTTCGATGGCGTGACGCTCATCAATTGGTTCCACGCCGGCTTGCGCCCGCGTCGCTACCGCCCTGCGTGAGGCGCTTTTCAGCCGTGCCGAAGGGCCGCGGAGACGTTCTCGCAGGCGCGGTGCAGATGCTGCGCGAGGGGGGACTCCGCATCCAGGCAATCCTCCAGGTCGAGCCCGGAAACCACGATGGCGCCGAGCGCTTCGGTGCTTTGTCCTCGAAACGGCAAGGCGATGGAGGCGAGCCCCCGCTTGTAGTTGCCGACGGTCATGCAGAACCCGCCTGCCTGCCGGATCTTGCGTAAGTCCGGGCGTATTTTGTCGTAGCGGGCCTGGCCCAGGGTGGCGATGCAGCGTTCTTCCGAGTAGGTGGAAAGAACTGATTTACCGCTGGCGCATTCGTCGATCAGGAATTGGTCGCCGATCTCGATGATGACGTTCATGGGCGTGAGCGGTGTCCAGATGCGCTCGACGATGACGATGCGGTCGCGCGCGGGTATCGAGATGGAAACCAGGGCGGAGCGCCCTTGCAGCACTTTTTCCTGCAGTTCGACCGCGTAGGGCAGCACGGCCCGCCGGATCTCCCGGCGGCTGATATGGCCAGCTGCGAACAAGAGGCATTCAGGCCCCAGCGCGTACGTTCCTTCGTGTGCGGTGACCATGCCCCAATGGATGAGGGTCTTGAGGAGCCGATGGACCGTCGTGCGTTCTATGCCCGTGCGGCGGGAGAGCTCTAGCGCGGTGGCCCCCTTGGGCGTGGCCGTGAGCTCGCGCAGCACCGCAAAGGCACGGTCTACGGATTGCACTCGTCCTCCGCCGTCGGCGTCGGAAGAGGGCAGTTCAGGCATCGTCTGCAAGGTTTGTGCTCGATGAGAAAAAGTACCAAGCGCCGCAGGCCTGGCCGTCATCAGTGCGGCAGGGATGTCCGGCTGGCCGCTATCGCTTCACGAATTTTCCGAGTCAACACTTTACCGTAGTGCGATCTTGGCAGGGCGTCCATGAATAGCACGTATTTCGGGCGTTTATGCGAGGATAGGTTTTCCCGGCAATATGCATGGATGTCGTCCGCGCTCATTGGCACGCCGGGTCTTGCCACGATCGCCGCCGCGACGATTTCTCCCCATTCTAGGTCTTCCACGCCGACCACCGCGGCTTCGAGCACGGCCGGATGGCCGCAGAGGACTTCTTCGACTTCGGCGGGTTGCACTGATTTGCCGCCGGTCCGGATGAGGGCTTTGGCCCGGCCCTGTATGCGCAGGCGGCCATGCTGGTCGAGGCAGCCGAGGTCTCCCGTGTGGAACCATCCGTCCTTGAGGACGGCCGCGGTCAGTTCCGGTTGGTTCCAATAGCCTTGCATGACGTGGGGGCCGCGAATCAGCACTTCGCCCGTAACGCCGGGGGGAAGATGGGTTAGTCCGTCGGAAACAACGATTTCGGTCGTCGTGGTGGTGGCCCCGACCAGGCCCAGCGTGTTTACCGGATCAGCCAGGAGCTCCCAGGCTGAGGAGGGGGGCCGATAACAGCTCCACGGCGCCTCGGTGAGGCCATAAATGACGGAGAAAATCGGGCCGAACGCGGCAACGGCGCGTTCGAAGAGTTCCGGCGACATGGCGGCGGCGCCCACCTCTATGCACGCGAGCGAGGTCACGTCCGAGCGCTGGACTTCCCAGCGCCGCAATATCCGGATCAGATGGGTAGGCACGAGCGAGGTACAGGTCGGCCGATACCGTTCTACGAGCTCAAGAAAACGGCCCGGTTCGAAATGTGCGCCTAGGATCAGCGTGCCGCCCTGCATTAAATGCGCCAGCAACAGTATTGCGGCGATCGGCCAGAGCGGCCGCACATTGAGCATCCGGTCTCCCGTCCAGCGGCGGCGAGCCTCGGCGATGTTGAGCAGTGCAGCACAGTAGCTGCCATGCGTATGCACGACGGCCTTGGGAATCCCCGTCGTGCCACCCGTGTAATTTAGCGCCGCGATCCAGTCCGATTGGCACTGGACGGGGCAAGTGGTCCTGGCCATGGGCTGGTCCCGGACGATGGTGTCGATACTGCGTGCCTCGATGCCTCCGGCTTGCAGGTCTGGCAGCAACGCATCGACGTGCGGGGCATAGGCAGGGCAGTACAGCAATACGCGTGCGCCGGAGTCGTGGATCTGGGCGAGCAGCTCGCGCGTGGCCAGCGAGGGGTCCAGCGATACCTTCACGCGTCCCGCACTCATGACGCCATAGTCGGCGAACAGAAACCCCGGCGTTGCATCGCCCAGCAGCGCGATGCGGTCGCCCGGCCTGGTGTCGAATGTCTCGAGCAGCCGGTGCGCGCACTCGAACACGGAACCGACGAATTCCCGGAAGCTGTAATGCCTATCGGTTTCGGCGTCGATCAGTGCGCAGCGGTCGGGCCAGGTCTTGGCCGCGTGTTCGAGAAGCGAAGATACGTTCATGCCAGTGAGGCATCCAGGAAGCGATGGAACGGTATGTTCATAATAAACACATATTGTGCTCTATACAAACTCTTCCTAGAATGGCCTTCCCGCTGGCGCCGATGT
>NZ_JADGHH010000312.1 GCF_019689535.1 Pigmentiphaga sp. | reverse complement strand
ATTGAAGGGTTCCTGGGGGCGGGTGGGTTTCTGGCTTGCGTTCATGCCGCCCGATCCGCATTCACAGTGTCCGAGGGAATCCGCCCGTATTGGCGGCGCTTCAAATGGATCAGCAATAGGGAAATGGCGGCAGGCGTGACGCCCGAGATGCGGGCAGCCTGGCCGATGGTTGCCGGCCGGTGGGCCTTGAGCTTTTGCCGAACCTCGAACGAGAGGCTGCGCACCGAATCGTAGTCGATGTCTTCCGGAATGCGCTGGTTCTCATGCACGGCTTGCTTTTCGACCTCTGCTTGCTGGCGTGCGATGTAGCCGGCGTACTTGACCTGGATTTCCACCTGCTCGGCAATGACCTTATCGGTCACGCCCGGCCCGGCCAGCAATTCATCGTCGGCATTCTTCGCTCGCATCAACGCATCATAGGAAACGTTAGGACGCTTGAGCAAGTCGAAGAGTGAGTACTCACGATCAATCGCCTTGCCGAGCAGGGCCTCGGCCGTCGCTGCGGGGAAGATTTTCGGATTCACCCAGGTCGACCGCAGGCGCTCGATCTCGCTCGCAACCGCATCGCGCTTGCGGTTGAACGCGTCCCAGCGCGCATCGTCGACCAAGCCCAGCCGGCGGCCGGTCTCGGTCAGGCGCCAATCGGCGTTATCCTCGCGCAAGCTCAGGCGGTACTCGGCACGTGAGGTGAACATGCGGTAAGGCTCGGTTACGCCCCGAGTGACGAGGTCGTCCACGAGCACGCCGAGGTAAGCCTCATCCCGCCTAGGCACCCAGGGCTCTTCTCCCTTGACCTTCAATGCCGCGTTGATGCCGGCGAGCAGGCCTTGCGCGGCAGCCTCTTCGTAGCCCGTCGTACCGTTGATCTGGCCGGCAAAGAACAGGCCGGAGATCGCGCGCGTCTCGAGCGAGGATTTCAACCCGCGCGGATCGAAATAGTCGTATTCAATGGCGTAGCCCGGGCGCAGGATGTGCGCATTTTCCAGCCCCGGCAAGGAGCGGATGAGCTCGAGCTGGACGTCGAAGGGAAGACTGGTCGAGACCCCGTTCGGATAAAACTCGTTGGTGGTGAGGCCTTCGGGCTCCAAGAACACTTGGTGCGAAGTCTTGTCCGCAAATCGGTGGATTTTGTCCTCGATGGACGGGCAATAACGCGGGCCAACCCCTTCGATCACCCCCGTGTACATGGGCGAACGATCCAGGCCGCCGCGTATGATCTCGTGCGTGCGTTCGTTGGTATGGGTAATCCAGCACGGAAGCTGCTTCGGATGCATGCTGGCGTGCCCCATGTACGAGAACACCGGCACCGGATCCAGGTCCCCGGGCTGCTCCTCCAACACGCTGAAGTCGATGGTCCGGCCGTCTATGCGCGGGGGCGTACCGGTTTTCAGCCGTCCCTGCCCTAGCTTCAGTTCCTGCAGGCGCTTGGCCAACGATATGGCGGGCGGATCGCCTGCCCGCCCCGCAGAGTAATTCTCAAGACCAACGTGCACCCGGCCATTGAGGAAGGTGCCAGCCGTCAGGACGACGGCGCGAGCGCGAAACCGGATGCCGATCTGGGTCACGGCACCCACGACCCGATCGCCCTCCAAAATCAAGTCGTCGACGGCTTGCTGGAACAGCCAGAGATTCGGCTGGTTTTCGAGTCGCCGGCGAATCGCCTGCCGATACAGGACGCGGTCCGCTTGGGCACGAGTGGCCCGGACGGCCGGGCCCTTCGACGCATTCAAGATGCGGAATTGAATGCCTGCCTCGTCCGTGGCCAAGGCCATGGCCCCGCCCAGCGCATCCACTTCTTTCACCAAATGTCCCTTGCCGATCCCCCCAATCGAGGGATTGCATGACATTTGGCCCAAGGTCTCGATGTTATGTGTAAGCAGCAGCGTCTTGCAGCCCGCTCGAGCAGAAGCAAGGGCGGCTTCAGTGCCTGCGTGGCCACCGCCTACGACGATGACATCAAATTCGGTCGGATACAGCATGGTGAGGTCCAGAGGGATGCCGGACGATTCCGGATCGGCCGCTACGGGCAAGCGGCGAAGACTGAGCGCGTCGCGGGGGGCGACCACTCATGATTATAGGACCCCCTACCTTGCAAAGCGAGCCACCATTGTCCCTAGGGCACTGTTTCACGTGAAACAGTGGTGTGGCGGCCACTCGGCATCGCTCGATGCCGCCGTATGGCGTGCGCGGCGGGCACTCTACTGCGCCGCCTGGCGCACACCGGATCTACCTTTCACCACCCGATCAGGTTTTCTTTTCCCCGACCAAGTTCGGCCCTACCCCGGCCGGTCCGCGGCCTCCCGCCACGCCCTATTCCAGAAGCGAAACCCGGATGCTTGCAGCTCGGAACGCCCCACTCCAACGCGTTTCCCTCGAGACTCCTACGAACAGGGCGCGCTTGCCCACGAATGCGCCTGCGCCCCACTTCTCGCCCGCGCTTCGTGATCTCGCCACGGAAACGACCCAGGCCGCCGATCGACCGACCCTAGGCCACGCCACCCCCTCTGTCCATCCAGCTGGAAACATGCCAGCATTCCTCTCCCGCCCCCCTGCCAAGCCAAGTCATGCCCGAGAGGCACCCGCAGCCCAAGGCCAGGCACCAAGCGAGGCCGGTGCGTTCATCCATTTCTCTGGCGCGCGATGCACAGGGAAGCCTCGTGCTGCTTCACCGGCATGGAGCATTCACCCACCAGGATCTCGCCACCGCTCAGCCCCCCCCGGCCCATCTAGGCATTTACC
>NZ_JADGHH010000069.1 GCF_019689535.1 Pigmentiphaga sp. | reverse complement strand
GATTAGTGTTTAGCGAGTGTCTCGTGGGCTCTGTGATGTGTATAAGAGTCAGGGGCGAGGCAGCGTGGCAGGGGCGGGCGCCCCCCGGGGTGTCAGTCGATTTCGTAGTCGACCATGCATCCCGAGCTGAGGTAACGATCGACCTTGGCGCGGGTTTCCAGGTGCACGGGATGGGTGTGATAGGCGCGCAATGCTTCGCGATCGGTGAAAACGGTATATACGACGACATCCATGGCCTTGCTCGAGGTGCTGAAGTTCAGCCCCGCTTCGGATTCGAGCAGGCCGGGGATGCGGCCGCGCTGCGCGGCGATGGTCGAGCGGATGACTTCGAAGGCGGCTTCGCGGGTTTCGCCTTCATCCAGTTTCAGCCGCCACATGGCAATGTGCTTGATCATGCAAGTCCTTGGTGCAAAGTGAGGGGGTAACGAATTTCTCCGGTAATCAATGCTTGGCGAGTCGCCAAAGCGCAGTCGTTTCCGCAAGCCGTGCGGCATGAAGCGGGTCCGCCGCGGCTTGGGCCTTGGGGTGGCGCGGCCGGGTTTCCAGGCGGTCGATCACGCGCAGGCCCGCACGGTCGACCAGGTCGAGCAGGCTGGCGCGCGAACGGAGCCCAAGGTGCTCGGCGAGATCGGAAAGAATCAGCCAGCCTTCCCCGTCCGGTTCCAGGTGATCCGCGAGACCCGCCAGGAAACCCCGTAGCATGCGGCTGTCCGGGTCGTACACGGCGCGGTCGAGGTTGCCATGCGCCGGGCCAGGCACCCAGGGCGGATTGCACACGATGAGTCCCGCCCGTCCGTGGGGGAATAGATCAGCCTGCTCGATGCGCACGCGGCTGGCCAACCCGAGGCGGTCGATGTTCTCGCGGGCGCAGGCCAAGGCGCGCTCATCGGTGTCCGTGGCGATGATGCGGCGCACGCCGCGGCGGGCGAGCACGGCGGCGAGCACGCCGGTGCCCGTGCCGATGTCGAACGCGCAGTCCGCGCGGGGCAAGGGCGCCTGCGCCACGAGCTCCACGTATTCGCCCCGGACCGGGGAAAAAACGCCGTAGTGCGGGTGGATGCGGGCATTCAAGGCGGGGACGGGCACGCCTTTCTTGCGCCATTCGTGGGCGCCGATCACGCCTTGGAGCTCACGCAGCGAAACGACGGCTTCGGAATGAAGTTCGCCATAGGCTTCGCGGCAAGCCTGGCGCACGTCGGGCGCGCGCCGCAGCGGAATGGCGAAGCCGGCCTCGATGGGCACGAGCAGCATGCCGAGCACCCGCGCCCGCTGCAGTTGCGCCTGGCGGTACAGGTGGAAAGTTTGCGTGATCGTCTCGCCCGGCTTGAATGGCTTGCGATCCCATCGCCGGGCCATGGCCTGCAGTAATTGCCGGGCATTCTGGAAGTCGCCCCGCCACAGCAGCGCCGTGCCTTCGCATGCCAATCGATAAGCCGTGTCGGCCGGCATGCCGTCATCGGCTTCGACCACGCGCCGTGGCACCGGATGGCCACTGGCAGACAGCCATGCCGCCTGTCTCGGCCCAGGGGCGTTCCATTGCAAGTTGTCGGGGGCGGCTGTCACGGTGTGGCACATCCAAGGGCGGAAAGTCGGTCGAGTCTAACCCAAGCGCGAGCGAGAATGCCGGCAGCGATCGCCTCGCGGCGTTATCATCCATGCCCATGTATCGATGACTCAGTTGCCGGGGACGTGCCTCATGCCAGCCTTCGACTATGACCTTATCACCATTGGAGCCGGATCGGGCGGCGTGGCCGGTTCGCGCCGCGCGGCCTCGTACGGCGCGCGCGTGGCAATCTGCGAAGCCGACCGCGTGGGCGGCACGTGCGTCATTCGCGGCTGCGTGCCAAAAAAACTGCTGATGTACGGCACGCAGTTCGCCGAGGCGTTCGAGGATGCCGCGGGCTATGGCTGGAGCATCGAGGGCGCGAGCCTGGATTGGGGCGCCTTGGTGGCGGCCAAGGACCGCGAGATCGACAGGCTCGAGGGCGTGTACCGGCGCATGTTGGATCAGGCCGGGGTCACCCTGCTCGAAGGCCGGGCCACGCTGGTGGATCCGCATACCGTGGAGATTGGCGGGCGGCGCTATACGGCCGAGCGCATCCTGATCGCCACCGGCGGCCATGCGGTGTTGCCCGAGATCCCGGGCATCGAGCTGGCGATTACGTCCAATGAGGCATTGTCGCTCGCCCAACGGCCCGATGACGTCCTCATCGTTGGAGGCGGTTACATCGCCCTCGAGTTTGCCGGCATCTTCCGCGGCGCCGGGGCCAACGTGACTTTGGCCATACGGCGCGACCAGGTGCTGGGAGGATTCGACCACGACGTCCGGGAGGCCGTGGCAAGTGCCCTGCAGCGGCGCGGCATCGTCATCCGCCCGCGCACGCGCGTGGCCAGGCTCGAGCGTCGAGGCCACCGCATTGCTGTGGAGCTGGACGGCGGCGAAGTGTTGGAGGTCGACCAGGTGTTGATGGCGACCGGGCGTGCGCCCAATACCCGCGGGCTCGGGCTCGAAGCCTGCGGCGTAGAGCTAGGGGAGAACGGGGCCATCAAGGTCGACGCTTCATCCCAGACCAACGTGCCGGGCATTTATGCAGTCGGCGACGTGACCGATCGCCTGAACCTGACGCCTTGGGCCATCGCAGAGGCGAGGGCCTTGGCCGAGACGCTGTATAACGCCAACCCCATGCGGGCGGATGCGGAAAACGTACCGGCCGCGGTATTCAGCCAGCCGCCCGTTGCGACGGTCGGCCTGACGGAGGAGCAGGCCCGGGAGCGCTATGGCAAGGTGCGCGTTTATCGCTCGCGTTTCCGGCCGATGAAGAACACCGTGAGCGGCCGGGATGAACAGACCATGATGAAGCTAGTGGTGGACGACGCCAGCGACCGCGTCCTGGGATGCCACATGGTCGGGCCCGATGGGCCCGAGATCATCCAGGGCTTGGCCATCGCATTGAAATGCGGTGCGACCAAGCGACAATTCGACCAGACCATAGGGCTGCATCCGACGGCAGCCGAGGAGTTCGTCACCATGCGCGAACCGGTTGGAGCCTAAGGGGAATACCATGCAAGGAGCAGCACCTGCAGAGCTCGATGCCCCACTGATTTTGACCGTGGCGCCCAATGGTGCCTATAAGAAAACGTCTGATCATCCTGCCGTGCCCGTCACGCCCGGCCAGCTGGCCGAGACGGCGAAGCAATGCCTGGATGCGGGCGCCGCCATGCTGCACATGCACGTGCGCAAGGCCGATCAGTCGCACAGCCTGGAGCCGGACACATACTTGGCGGCCACGCGAGCGGTCAGGCAGGCGGTCGGCAACGAACTCGTGATCCAGATCACGACCGAGGCGGCCGGGGTGTACGCCCCCGACGAACAGGTAGCCGCCGTCATGGCGGTCAAGCCCGAGGCCGTATCGGTCGGGCTGCGCGAGATTGCCCTGGGGCCGCAGGCCGATGCGCGCGTCCAGTCGCTGTTTTCGTGGCTGGCTCGGGAACGCGTGATGACCCAGGTGATCTTGTACGACGTAGGCGACGTGGAGCGCTGGATGAATTACCGGCGCCGTGGCGTGGTACCGGATGCCCCCTGGTTCATATTGTTCGTCCTGGGGCGCTACAGCGCCGGACAGGTTTCGTCGCCGACGGATCTCCTGCCTTTCCTCGAAGCCTACGACCACGCGTATCCGTGGGCCATGTGTGCGTTCGGCCGCCACGAGCACGCGTGTGCAGCGGCCGCCGCGGCGCTGGGCGGCCATGTTCGGGTTGGGTTCGAGAACAATCTCTATCTGCGCGACGGCTCCACGGCGCCTGATAACGCGGCGCTCGTGCGGCAAGTTGCCGAGGTGGCGGCCGCGCTGGGGCGGCCCCTGGCGACGGCCGCGCAGGTCCGCGCCCGGTTCCACGGAAGGGAGTAGCCGGGCCGGGATATCGTCGATGCGGTGCGGATCAGTCGAGTTTGATGCCCGCCGCCTGGACGATTTTTCCCCATTTGGCCGTTTCGGCGTCCCGGTAGCGTGCAAAGTCGGCTGGCGTGCCACCCAGGGGCTGGGTGCCCGATTTCGCGAGTTCCTCTTTGTATTCCGCGCTGGCGAGAACCTTGTTGATCGTCTTGTTCAGCAAATCGACCGTTGCCTCGGGCGTTCCGGCCGGCGCGACCAGGCCGAACCACGCTTCCGAAGCGAATCCGGGCAAGGTTTCGGAGACGGAGGGCAGATCCTCCATGCCTTTCACCCGCTTTGGCGACGCGACGCCCAAGCCGTGCATTTTGCCAGCCTTGACGTAGGGCAGGGTACTCGGCGAGTTGTCGAACATGACTTGCACCACGCCTGCCATCAAGTCGGTCGCCGCAGGCGCGCTACCCCGATACGGGATGTGCTGGATGTTGATGCCTGCCTGGGTCTTGAGCAGCTCCATCGTGAGGTGGCTGGTCGTGCCGTTGCCTTGTGATCCGTAGGAAAGCTTATTCGGGTTCTTTCGCGCGTAGTCGATGAGTTCGGCGACGGTCTTGAACGGGGCCGACGGGTTCGCCACGAGCATGATGGGCACGGCCGCCAGGAGCGCGACGGGCGCGAAGCTCGTCACCGGGTCGTACCCAGGATTCTTGTAAAGATGTTGGTTGATGCTAAGGGGGCCGGCAGTGGACAGCAGCAGCGTGTAGCCATCGGGCTGGGCACGCGCCACGCTTTGCGCGCCTACGTTGCCACCTGCTCCCGGACGGTTTTCGACGATCACCGTTTGTTTCAGCTCCGCGCCGACGCGGGCCGCCAGCGTCCGCGCAATGATGTCGGTAGTGCCCCCGGGCGGGAAAGGCACGACGAAGGTGATGGGCTTTTCAGGATAGGCCGCATGCGCGCAGGCCGAGGCGGCGACTAGGGCAAGAGCGGTAAGCGCGCGTGGATGGAAATTCATGTGTAGTCTCCAGGGTATGTCGTGATCGATGATGTGAGGGCAGGCGTCGGGTCACTCGGGCAGATCGGCCGGGGTGAACCCATAAAGCGTCACCGGGTTGTCCACCAGCATTTGCCGGCGCTGCTCTGAGTCGGGTACCCACAGGGGGATGAGGTCCACGAGGTCTCCGTCGTTGGGCATGGGGCCGGCGTGTATGGGGTGCGGCCAGTTGCTTCCCCAGATCATGCGATCCGGCCGCGCTTGCACGACGCGGTGGATCATGGGGAGCATGTCCTCGTGGGGGTAGGGTTTGCTCGACAGGCGATACAGGCTCGCCAGTTTGATCCAGCAGCGGTCTGTCTCGAGCAGCGACATGACCGTGGCGAATGCGGCCGATTCGATGCCTTCGTCGGCGCGGATGCGCGCAAGGTGATCCAGTACGTAGTGGCATCTGAGGCGCCGCAAACGGTCGGCCACAGCAACCAGCTCTTCGGAGCGATGGAAATGGAGGAGCAGGTGCCATCCCATTTCTTCGGCCTCGGCAGCCAGTGCTTCGAGCTGGTCGAAGCCCACGCCGCCCGACACGACCGTGGACATGCGGAAACCGCGCACGCCTTTCTGGTGCAGGGCTTCGCGTTCACGCAAGGGAGTACCGGGCGGCAGCACGGCAATGCCCTTGATGCGCGGACCCAGTTTCTCGAGGGCGTCCAGCATGGCGGAGTTATCCGTGCCATGCGCGCCGCCTTGGACCAGGACACCTCGGTCGAAGCCCAAGGTGGCAAGCAAATCCCGGTATTGATCGACGGTGCAGTCCTCGGGGGTGTAGCTGCGCTCCGGCGAAAAAGGAAAGCGCTCCCGCGGGCCGAAAATGTGCGCATGGCAATCGCATGCGCCCCGCGGGACGGCAAAGGATGGCTTGCGGGTCGCCCGGTCAGGGCCTTGGCAAGGTTGCATGGCGGTCTCCTCCCAGTCAGTCTTGAGCGGACAGTTCCCGTTCGCGCTCTGCGATGCGTATGAGCATTTCCGCGCCGCGATTGGCGGCTGACACCCCCCGGAAAACGTAGGCCAGGTTCACCACCGATTGCAGCTCCTGCCAAGTCGCGCCGGCCCGGCGGGCGGCGACGCCATGGATGATGGCTGCGTCGCTCAATTCGACGACCAGCATGCCGAAGATCAGCAATTGGACTTGCTTTTCGTCGAAGACCGAGGACTCCAGGGCATGTGCGCGGACTTTTTCTTGGAGGTCGACCATGACGGGGTCCAGCGCACCGGTGACGTCTAGGCGTGCCTCGACACGGGGGGGAAGGAACCCTGCCATTTCCCGGTAGCTTTGCGCGCGCTGTTCCTTGCTGGCCTGCGGGTCGGCGTAGGGGCCGAACGTATCTTGGACAAATTGAGGATCGGGTCGGGCCATCTCATCTCCTTATCGATCATGCAATAGTAATCGATTATTTTTGAAAACTCACGTTTTTAGGATAAATCGATTATTTGGGGGAGACGGCGTGGAACCGGCTAGAATGTGAACTGCACTTCGCTCCTTTTCTGTTTGAGTTCAGCATGACCACACTCCTTGATACGACACCCGCCAGCGGTCCGACCTTGTCAACGACTTTGGTTGAAGCGCTGCGCAATGCGATTCTGGGAGGGGAGTTGTTGCCGGGCAGCAAGCTGCGCCTGGACGAATTGCGGGAACACTACGACGTCAGCCTGAGTCCGCTGCGGGAAGCATTGACCCGATTGGTCTCTGACGGCCTTGTCGTGACGACCGACAAGAAGGGTTATCGGGTCGCGCCAGTGTCGGCGGACGACTTCCGCCAGGTCACGGCTTTGCGGTTGAACCTCGAAGTGATGGCGCTCGCCGAGTCGATCAAGCGGGGCGACGAAAAGTGGGAAGATGCCCTGGTGGCGACGTATCACCGCTTGAGCCGACTGGAGGCCGTCGACCGCAGCGGCGACAAGTTGCCTGCTTGGGAGCGGGCTCACCGGGCCTTTCACATCACGCTATTCTCGGCTTGCGGGATGCCGTTGTTGCTGCGCTTTTGCAATACCTTGCATGACCTCGGGGATCGCTACCGGCGTTTGTTCTTGGCGACGAACTCGCCAGACCGCAATGTGCCAGCCGAACACGAGGCGATTTTTAATGCGGCGCTCGACCGCGACGCCGAGCGTGCATGCGAGATCCTGCGCCAGCACTTGTCGCGTACGGGGGCCAATCTCTTGAGCGTGTTGCCCGAGGCCGGTACGCCGTCCGGGCAGGCAACCCGGCGCTCAACCCGCCGGCGGGTAAGTCCGGCAGCCCAGCAATGAAGACAGGTCGCGCGCAGCTTCGATGACGACCCGTTCCGCAAGCGCGCGGGAGTCCTCGCCTGCGCCGAGCGCATTTTCCGGGCCGGCGACGCTGATGGCGGCGGTGACATCGCCGAGCGGACCGAACACCGGTGCGGCACAGGAGTTGATGCCCTGCTCGAAGCCGGAAAAGCTCCAGGCGCAGATGCGCTCCCGGTCAGCCGTGATTTGGGCTTTCAGCTTGCGGGCATCGGCGGCGGCAAGCGGTTCACCGGACAGGAGGACCTCGAGCGCGGCCTTCGGTTGCCAAGCCAGCAAGACACGGCCCGGGGTCGTCAGGTGCGCGGCCACCCGGCTGCCCACCTTGATGTTGCTCACCAGGCCTGCTTCGGGCATGTCACGCAACATGTAGACGACATGGCCGCCGTCGAGCGTCGCCAAGTAAGCCGAGGCGTTCAACCGCGAGCGAACGGTCGACAGCACGCGTCGGCCGAGATCGAGCATGTCGTTGGCCGCCGTCGCGGCCGTGGCCAGCTTGAGGAAGGCCAGGCCGATGCGGTGGCCTCCCTGGGGAAGGGGCTCGAGCACGCCTTCATGCTCGAGCGTGGCGATCAGCCGCATGACGGTCACCCGGTTGACGTCGATGGAGCGTCCGACCTCGCTCAAATTCGACGTGCTGCCGCCTTCGACGACATAGCGCAGCAGGCGGAACGCCCGCTGCACGGGAGAAACCAATTGGGTCTTGGCGGGAGTTTCGTCGTCGAGCGCTTCGGCGGTACGGGGCATGGGGATCAGGCCAGGGGGACACCCCAGGCATTGTATTCGTAGACCCAATCGGCATTTCCGCCTTCCTTGAGCCAGTTGTTGCTGCGCGAACCGATCTGGATCTTCGCCGTGCGGTCGAGGCGGGCCGCTTCGTACCGCTTCAGGGCTGCGGCTGGATCGTCCGGCGTATGCGCGAGCTGGCGAGCGAGGACGACCGCGTCTTCAATCGCCATGCCGGCGCCTTGCGCCATGAAGGGCATCATCGGGTGGCAGGCGTCGCCCAGGAGCGTAATGTTGCCGCGGGACCAGGAGGGCAGCGGGTCGCGGACGTACAAGGCAGACTTCAGCACCTCGTCGCAGGCATCGAGCAGCGCGCGTGCTTCGGGATGGAAGTTCGCGTAAGAGGCACGCAGCTCGTCGACGCTGCCGGGCATGGTCCAAGATTCGTGGCGCCAGCTGTCTTGCGGGATGGTGGCGAAGATGAAAATGTCGCGCCCACGGTTGAGCGGGAAAGTGACGATCTGCGTATCGAGGTTGGGCCCCCACCATTTGGTGAACGCGCCGAGGTTGGGCAGCCCTTCCAATTTCGATGCGGGAACGACAGCCCGGTAGGCGACGACGCCGGTGAACTCCGGATACTCGTCCCCCAGCAGGTATTTGCGAACGGTGGAATGGATGCCGTCGGCTCCGACCAGCACATCGACCCGCTGGGAGGTCCCATCTTCGAAGTGGACGGTAATGCCGTCTGCGCCTTCTTCTATGCGCGTGGTGCGTTTGCCCAGGTAGATGGTGTCGGCCGGCACCGCTTGTTCGAGCGCGGACAAGAGGTCCGCGCGGTGCATGGTGAGCTGGGGCGCGCCGTAGCGTTTCTCTGCGGCTTCCGACATTTCCAGGCGCGAGGTTTCCTCACCCGTATCCCAGGTGCGGCTGATGCGATGGGTGGGGCGTGCAGCGGTCTTGCGCAATTCATCCCCCACGCCGAGGCCGTCCAGGGCAAGCACGGCGTTGGGCGTGAGGTTGATGTCTGCGCCCACGCGCGCAAAGCGCGGCGCCTGCTCGAAAACCACGGATTCCAGGCCGAGCTTGCGCAAAGCGATCGCCGCCGCCAATCCGCCTATGCCTGCGCCACTGATACCGATGAGGGGCGATGCCATGGGAATGCTCCTGAAGGATGTATGTACAAAAATGAACAAGTAGTTCAAAAAATTCTATTGATGGATTCCGTAGCTGTCAATGGGGTGTGCGCGCCGTGCCCTGTCTGGGCCGACGGCGACGCGGCGGAAACTTTGGGGACGGATCTGCAAACAAGTGAGCTCTTGCGCTTTGGGCGGCCGTGGCCGGTGGTACAGTCCTGCCAAAACAGCAGGGTTGGTGTCATGTCTGGAAGCAGGCCAATTTCGTGGGGGCATTTTTTGTTTTGCTTTTTCATCCATGCCGGGCTGTTGCACGCGGTGGGCGCCGGCGGGAAGCTGGGCAGCGACGCGTTCAGCCGCATGGGAGGCCGCGCATGAGGATTTGGCTCTCGGCGCTTTGCTGGCTGTTCTTGGCCGTGGGGCAGGCGTGGGCCGACGAGCGCATTCTCGAGTTCTTCAGCGACATCAAGGTCGAGCAGGACGGCGATTTGCTGGTTACCGAGAATCTGCGCGTGCGCTCCATCGGCAAGCAGATACGGTACGGCTTGCAGCGGGATTTCGCGCAGCTCTACCGGCGGGCAGATGGCAGTTGGATCAACGCGAGGCTAGATGTCGTGTCGGTGAGGCGGGACGGGCGCCCCGAGTCGTTTGCCGTCTCTCGCCTCAAAGACGGCGTGCGCATCGCGACGGGGCGCCAGGATGTGGTGTTCCGGCCCGGGGAATACCAATATACGCTGACCTATCGGGTGACGCGCCAGCTGCAGGCAGCGGGCGGGCAGGACCGCCTCGCCTGGGATGCCACGGGCGGGGCCTGGAACCTGCCCATCGACAAGGTGCGCGTGCGCGTCGTCCTGCCGGAAGAGGCTCCCATCGAAGACGCGAAGGTGGCGGGAGAGGGCGGGGGCAGCCCGGGCGAGCTCGTGGAGCGGGAGCCGGGCCGCGCAGTGTTCGTGTCTACCCGCGGACTGGCTCCCGGCGAGAACATGGCCGTCGAATTGGCTTGGCCGGCCGGGTTCGTCCAGCGGCCTGGCCCGGTCCGCGCCTGGTGGCACGGCGTCCAGGACCGGGCCGAGATCTGGGCGGCCGCGCTGGGCGCGGTGCTGATCTTGCTCTACTACGGGGCAACGTGGCTGCGGGTCGGAGCCTGGGTGCGGCGCAACCAGGCGCCGGTTTCCGAACCTCCGGAAGGCCTTTCCGCGCCGGCGCTGCGCTATGTGTACCGCAAGGAGTATGACCGCTGGGCTTTCTTGTCGGGGATGATGGAATTGCTGGCGCGCCGCTCGGTCAGGCTGCGCGTCCAGGAGGATGGCCGCTACCTAGAGCGCCTCTCCAACCAGGCCGGCGGCGATGCCCGGCAGGACGGGCTGCTCCACGGCATGCTCAGTCGATTCTTTTCGGGCGGGCGCAGCCTGCTGCGGCTGGACGGTCTCTACCGTCATTGCTATGACGAGGCACAAGACGCGCAGCGCAAGCGCCTGGAGGAAACTTACGGACGCGTCCTTTTCTACAAGGCCGACGGCTGGGCACGCAAGGCGTTCTATCTCTGGTTGCTCCTGGCTGCCAGCCTCGTGGGGTTGGCGCTCGTGCGCGAGGGTAGCCTGCTTGCATGGGAGGCGTGGAGCATGCTCGTGCCGTTGCCGGCGGTGCCCGCGTTGTTCGCCGTGCAGGCGCAATGGCGCTCTGGCGCCACGAGCTTTCCAAGCAGGTTGGTCCTGGGCGCATTGGCGGTAGCGTGCTTGGTCGCTGGCGTGGTGCTGATCCACAGGCACGCGGAGTCATGGCCCCTGCTGTTCGTGGGCCTCACGCCGCTCGTGCTCCTTGCCGTGGTGTGCATGGGTGCAGCGGGGCTGCAAGGCTATACCGACCAAGGTCGCGCGCTGCGCGCACAAGTGGATGGTTTCCGGCAGTTCTTGGCGCATCCTGAGCCAGCCTCCGACACCCTGGCCCCGGACGCCGTGCTTGCCCGGTACGAGCGCTACTTGCCCTATGCGCTTGCCTTGGACGTGGAGCGCCGTTGGTCGGCCGCGCATGCGCAGGCGCACTCGGCGACCCCGGCGACGCTTGCCGACATGCAGGCTCGGTACGGTGGTTCGCTCGACGTGTTGGTCCGTCCGCATCGTGTCATGGCCTCGCTCGATCGATGGGCGGCGACGGCCGTGCGTGGGGCGGGAGGCGTGCAGGGCGGGGAAACCGCCGGTGGGCGGCGCTAAAATCGAACAAACATGGAGTCTTCCGCATGGCCATTACGATCAAGTCCCCGCAAGAAATCGAAGCAATGCGCGTTGCGGGCGCCATGGCGGCCGAGGTCCTCGAGATGATAGGTGAGTACGTGCAGCCCGGCGTCTCTACTGAAGAACTGGACCGCCGCTGCTACGAATACATCACCAAGGTGCAAAAAGCGATCCCGGCCAACGTCGGCTACCACGGGTTTCCCAAGACGCTGTGCACCTCCATCAACAATGTCGTCTGTCATGGCATCCCCAAGCCCCAGGATGTGCTGCGCGAGGGCGACATCGTCAACATCGACGTGACGGTCATCAAGGACGGCTGGCACGGCGACACCAGCAGGATGTATTTCGTCGGCAAGCCTTCCCCCGAGGCCGAGCGCCTCGTCAACGTGACGTTGGAGAGCATGATGCGCGGCATCGCCGCGGTCAGGCCCGGCGCCACGCTGGGCGACGTGGGGGCCGCGATACAGGCCTATGCGGAAGATGCCGGTTTCTCGGTGGTGCGCGATTTCTGCGGCCACGGCATCGGCCGCAAGTACCACGAGGCGCCGCAGGTCCTGCATTACGGCAAGCCCGGAACCGGACTGCGCCTCAAGAAAGGAATGGTGTTTACCATCGAGCCCATGCTCAACGCCGGCCGCCACGAAGTCAGGGTCTTGGACGACGACTGGACCGTGGTGACCGTGGACGGCTCGCTCTCGGCCCAGTGGGAGCACATGGTCGCCGTGACCGACGACGGCTACGACATTCTCACCGCGTGGCCGGGCAAGAGCGTTCTATAGTAACGCTTTTGCTTTTCCGGTCCTTCCCTCCTCATGTCGTCTCCTTCCCCCGTCTCCCGTCCCAACGCGCAAAGCTCGCTCGCGCAATGGCTGGCTTATCTCGAATCCATCCATGCCCGCCCCATCGACATGGGGCTGGAACGGGTGCGGGCCGTGGCCGATCGCCTCGGCCAGAAGCTCGACGCGGTCACCATCGTCGTCGGCGGCACCAATGGCAAGGGATCGACCTGCGCCATGCTCGAGGCCATGCTGCTGGCGGCGGGCTATCGCGTCGGGCTGTATACCTCCCCGCACCTGCTCGATTTCAACGAGCGCGCGCGCATCAATGGCGAGCCCGCGAGCGACGCGGCGTTGGCCGAGCAGTTCGCTGCGGTGGACGAGGCGCGCGGGGAGGTCTCGCTGACCTATTTCGAGCTCACGACCCTTGCCATCCTTCGGTTGTTCGCCGGTGCCGGCCTCGACGCGGTCATCCTCGAAGTCGGCCTGGGAGGGCGCCTCGATGCCGTGAACGTCGTGGATGCCGATTGCGCCATCGTGACGAGCGTGGACTTGGACCACGTCGAGTGGCTGGGCGATGACCGGGAGAAGATCGGCTGGGAAAAGGCCCACATCTACCGGCCCGGCAAGCCGGCCATCTGCGCCGACCCGGTGCCACCGCAATCGCTGATCGATTATGCCGAGAGCATAGGCGCCGACCTCTGGCGCTTCGGGCGCGATTACAACTATGCGGGCGACAAGCAGCAGTGGAGTTATGGCGGTCGCGCCCAGCGGCGCAATGCGTTGGCCTATCCGGCCCTGCGTGGCGCAAACCAGCTTCTCAACGCCTCGGCGGCGCTCGCTGCGCTCGAGGCGCTGCGCGACCGCTTGCCGGTGCCCCAGCAGGCCGTGCGGCTCGGACTGCTGCAGGTGCAGCTGCCAGGGCGTTTCCAGATCCTGCCTGGCCGGCCGACGGTGATCCTGGACGTGGCCCACAATCCTCATGCCGCGGCGGTACTCGCCCAGAATCTCGACAACATGGGCTTTTTTCCCTACACCTACGCGGTGTTCGGGATGCTGGGCGACAAAGACGTCGATGGCGTCATCGCCAAGCTCGGCGGACGCGTCGACCATTGGCTGTGCGCCGGCTTGCCGGGGCCGCGCGGCTTGGGCGGGGAAGAGCTCGCAGCGCGTTTGCGCGCGCTCGGGGTCAAGGAAGACAAGGAGTCGTCCATCCAAGTCCATGCCGATCCGGCCGCGGCTTTTGCCGCAGCGCAAGAGAGGGCGGGAGAGGGTGATAGAATCTTGGTCTTCGGATCTTTCCTTACCGTGGCGGGTGTGCTGGCATCCATGCGCACGGCCAAGGCTGCCCACGCGGGCTGAGCCCGGCCTTGCAGGCGCTACCCGAGGCACCGCCGCGTGTTTTAGCCGGACGTATCAATGGGATTGCTCGAGCGCAAGAAAAAGGCGGCCTCCACGACGGCCAAGTCCAGCCGCGCCGGTTATGCAGCCGGCGGCGAATCGCAGGATCCCGCACAGGAAGCGCGCCGGCGTGCGCGGCGCCGGCTGGTCGGCGCCATCGCGCTGGTCTTGGCAGCGGTAGTCGTGCTGCCCATGGTGCTCGATTCCGAGCCGCCCCTGTTGCCCGACGATATCCCCATCCAGATTCCCGACCGGCATGCCGCCCCGGAAGTGGCCAAGGCGCCCGAGCCGGAGCCGCCCGCCGAGGAAAAGCCGGCCGCGCCTGTGCCCGCCGCCCCCGTACCCGCTAAGCCCGAGCCCGCCAAGCCGGCGCCGCAACCTGAACCTCCAAAGCCGGCGCCTGTCCAACCTGAGCCGCCCAAGCCGGCGGCGAGTGCGCCCACGCGTCCGTCGCAGAGCGATGCCGCCCGGGCCGAGGCGGCGCGTGCCCGCGCTTTGCTGGAGGGTGGGGCCCTGGCCGAGGCGGCACCCAAGTCTGAAAGCAAGGGCGGCTTTGCCGTGCAGATCGCGGCGTTTTCCACCGAGGAGCGCGCCAACGACATGCGCGACCGGTTGAGCGCCGCGGGCATCAAGAGCTTTACCGAGCGCGTCCGGACCAGCAAGGGTGACGTGTTCCGCGTCCGGGTCGGTCCGTTCGCCACGCGCGAGGCTGCCGATGCAGCGCGGGCGCGCATCACGTCGGCAGGCTTTAGTAGTTCCATCGTGCCGCTGTGACCCATTTCGACTACGGCGTCTTGCTGATACTTGGGGCGTCGGTGGTAATCGGCCTCTTTCGCGGATTCGTCAAAGAGGTGCTGTCCCTGATCGCATACGTCGCGGCGTTCGTTGGCGCCGTGCGCTACGGTCCCGCCGCGTACGACTGGCTGGCGGGCTTGGTCGAGAATTCGGGCCTGCGGGCAGTGGTTGCCTATGCAGGCGTGTTCATCGCGGTGCTCCTCGCGGTAGGTGTCGTCAATCTTGCGTTGGGAATGCTGATCAAGGCGACGGGGCTGTCCCTCGCCGACCGCGGCATGGGTGCGTTGTTCGGCCTGGTGCGCGGCGTGGTCATCGTGCTGGTTCTGGTGGTTGCAGCGGGGTTTACGCCTTTGCCCAAGGAGTCGTGGTGGACCGAGGCGGTCTTGTCGCCGTACGCCGAAGAGGGTGCGCGTGCGGTCAAGCCGTACCTGCCGGAACAGTTTGCGGACTGGATCCGCTATTAAGTTTGTGCTGCTGAAAAGAGGCTCTCATGTGTGGAATCGTCGGTGTCGTCTCGGGCGCACCGGTTAATCAGTTGCTCTACGACAGCCTGCTGCTGTTGCAGCATCGCGGTCAAGATGCGGCGGGCATAGCCACGTCGCAGGGCAATACGTTCAATATGTTCAAGGCGCATGGCCTGGTGCGGGACGTCTTCCGCACGCGCAACATGCGTGCGCTGCCCGGCAATTCGGGCATCGGCCAAGTCCGCTATCCGACCGCCGGCTCAAGCTCCAGCGCGGAAGAGGCCCAGCCCTTCTACGTCAATGCGCCATTCGGCATTACGTTTGCCCACAACGGCAATCTGACGAACTGGGAGTCGCTGCGCGAGGAACTGTTCCGCGTCGATCGCCGGCACATGAACACGAACTCCGATTCCGAGGTGCTGCTCAACGTGCTGGCGCACGAGCTGCATCGTTCGTCCACCGGGGTGTCGCTGGACGAAGACGCCATTTTCAAGGCGGTCGCGGCCGTTCATCGCCGCGTGCGGGGGGCCTACGCGGTGGTGGCCGAGATTGCCGGATACGGCATGCTGGCGTTCCGCGATCCGTTCGGCATCCGGCCGTTGTGCCTCGGCAAGCTCGAGACCGACTCCGGCGTCGAGTGGATGATCGCTTCCGAGTCGGTCGCCCTGGAGGGCATGGGCTTCAAGCTCGAGCGCGACGTGGCGCCGGGAGAGGCCATCTTCATCGACCGCGACGGCCGGATGTCGTCGCGCCAGTGCGCCGACAACCCGCAGCTGAGCCCGTGCATTTTCGAGTATGTCTACTTCGCCCGTCCGGACTCGCTGATGGATGGCGTCTCGGTGTACGGTGCCCGGCTTCGCATGGGCGAGTACCTTGCGGACAAAGTCGCCCGCAACCTGCGCCTGGGCGAGGTGGACGTGGTCATGCCCATCCCGGACTCGGCCCGTCCCGCCGCGATGCAGCTGGCCGCGCGACTGAACCTCGATTACCGCGAAGGCTTCATCAAGAACCGCTACGTCGGCCGGACCTTCATCATGCCCGGCCAGGCGGTGCGCAAGAAATCGGTCCGCCAAAAGCTCAACGCCATGAGCGAGGAATTCAAAGGCAAGAACGTCCTCATCGTCGACGACTCCATCGTCCGCGGCACGACCAGCGGCGAGATCGTCGAGATGGCCCGGGCGGCCGGCGCCAACAAGGTGTTCTTTGCTTCTGCCGCGCCACCCGTGCGTTTCCCCAACGTGTACGGCATCGACATGCCCACGCGCAGCGAGCTGATCGCACATGGACGCACGGATGAGGAAATCGCGCGCGTGATCGGCGCCGATGCGCTGGTCTACCAAGACCTCTCCGCCATGCGGCAGGCCGTAACCGACATGAATCCCAACCTCACCCAGTTCGAAACCTCGTGCTTCGATGGTCACTACATTACTGGCGATGTGACGCCTGAGTACCTGGACCACATCGAGCACGTGCGCAACAACCGCGACAAAGTGGCGCCGGGGGGCTTGCAGGTCAATCTGGGATACGCCCCGAACGACGTTTGACCGAAGAGTCTGGTGTGAACGTTGGTGCGAAGGCGCGCATCGTCAGGTGCGCGCTTTTTTTTCGGCCTGTCGGTAATCCTGGCCAGGCATCACAGCCGGGCGTCGAATATAAGCGCTTGTTTTGCTGTCGCGCGCTTCTTAGACAAATTCCGATATATGCACATTACGAACCGGTCGTTTTAATCATCACGCGGTATTTGTAAGCTGCGGTCTGGGCGTGTCCTAAGCGCATACCTACGCCCGCCGCCGGCAGAGCGCCGGCCTCCGCCTTCCGCCATCCGGCCACCTCTAGAGGCTTGCTGCATGTATCAGTATCAACCCATCGACCAACTGCTGGTCGATCAGCGCGTCGCGCAGTTTCGTGACCAGACGCGGCGCTTCCTGAACGGGCAATTGAGCGAGGACGAATTCCGCACGCTGCGGCTGCAAAACGGCTTATATATCCAGCGGCACGCGCCCATGCTGCGCATCGCCATTCCCTATGGCATGCTGGCGTCCCGCCAGCTGCGCACCTTGGCCTATATCGCGC
>NZ_JADGHH010000311.1 GCF_019689535.1 Pigmentiphaga sp. | reverse complement strand
ATCGCGCGCCCGCTGCACGACGGCCAGCGGGCCGAACACCTCTTCCGTCCAAATGGGGCTGTCGGCGGGCGCATCCGCCAAGATACCCGGACTGACGATACAGCCTTGCTGCACGCAGCCCCGACGACTTCCGCACCTTCCTCCAGTCCGAAATCGAGAAATGGGGCAAGGTGGTTCGGCAGTCGGGCGCCGCGGTCAACTAGCCGCGCCCGGCGGGGGCGTAGCGCCGCACCTCCTCCTCGCTCATGCCCAAGTATTCCCGCAAGACCGCTTCCGTGTCCTGCCCCAGCAGGGGCGGGGCATTGCGGTAGCGAACGGGCGTCTCGGACAACCGCAGCGGGCTCGCGACCGAAGGCACGGTGCCGGCCAGCGGATGCGGCAGGTCCAGGCGCAGCCCTCGTGCCTGGACCTGCGGATCATTGAACGTCTGGTCGATGGTGTTGATGGGGCCGCAGGGCACGCCCACGGCCTCCAAGCGCTCCAGCCAGTAATCGCGCGGCTTCTTGGCCATGATCTCGGCCAAAATGGGCACCAGCCTGTCGCGATGGATGACCCGGTTGCTATTGGTGGCGTAATCGGGATCGTCGGCCAGGTGGGGCGCCTCGATCACGCCGCAGTAAGCGCGGAACTGGCCGTCGTTCCCGACCGCCACGATAAGGTGGCCGTCCGACGCGGCGAAGACCTGGTACGGCACGATGTTCTGGTGGGCGTTGCCGGCGCGGCGCGGCGCCACGCCCGACGTCAGGTAGTTCAGCGCCTGGTTGCCGAGCATGGCCACGACACTGTCGAGCAGGGCGATGTCCAGGTGCTGGCCCAGTCCGCTACGATGGCGCTCCTGTAGCGCGGCCAAGATGCCCACCGTGGCGTACATGCCGGTCAGGATGTCGGCGACTGCCACGCCTGCCTTTTGCGGACCGGCACCGGGCAAGCCGTCGCGCTCGCCCGTGATGCTCATGAAGCCCCCCAGCCCCTGGATCATGAAATCGTAGCCCGGCCGGTGCGCGTAGGGGCCGAACTGACCGAAACCCGTGATCGAGCAGTAGATCAGCCGGGGGTTCACCGTCTTGAGCGAGGCGTAATCGAGCCCGTATTTCGCCAAGCCACCGACCTTGAAATTCTCGATCAGGATGTCGCATTGAGCCGCGAGTTGGCGCACCAAGGCGGCGCCCTCCGGTGTCGAAATGTCGAGCGCCACCGAGCGCTTGTTGCGATTGACGCTCAGGTAATAGGCCGCCTCGGAGGTTTCGCGGCCCTCTGCATCCTTTAGGAACGGAGGCCCCCAGCTGCGAGTGTCGTCACCGCTCCCCGGCCGCTCGATCTTGATCACCTCGGCGCCCAGATCGGCCAAGTTCTGGGTACACCACGGACCGGCGAGGACACGCGTCAGGTCGAGGACGCGAATACCAGCCAAGGGAGAAGCACGTTCAGTCATGTTCTGCTCTGAAGTCAAGGCGCCGGGAGCCCCGGCAGTTGCAACGCGGTCCGTAAGCTTACCTCAGGCCCCCGGCCGCGCACGGCGCACGTGGCGATCCGAAGCCCGGATCATCCGGAACGCAAAGGCATCGCAACCTCGCTCCTCTCGCCCGCCCCGCCCGTCACGCTCCGTGAAGACCCCTTCTCATGCGCTCACGACCGGGGCGGGA
Organism: Pigmentiphaga sp.; assembly: GCF_019689535.1. Classification (GTDB taxonomy): domain Bacteria; phylum Pseudomonadota; class Gammaproteobacteria; order Burkholderiales; family Burkholderiaceae_B; genus Pigmentiphaga. Next base: position 1,114 of record NZ_JADGHH010000311.1, on the reverse strand, counting down.
CACGGCGCGCGGGCCTTCCGTATGCTGCACGAAACGAGAGCCAGCCCATGGCCCAGACCAACTCTCCGGAGGAGCCAATATGGTACGCATTGCCTGTGCATTGACCGCCTGGACGTCTGCAGCGATCGCCCCGGGGCCTCGCCCCGACCGCCCAGGCCCAAGACATTCCCCGCAAATCGATCACCATGCTGGTGGGCTTTGCGCCCGGCGGCGGCGCGGACACGGCCGCCCGGCTGATCGCCAAGAAATTGAGCGAGAACCTTGGACTTTCGGTGGTCGTGGAAAACCGGGCCGGTGCCGGCGGCAATATCGCCCACGACCAAGTGGCACGGGCCGAGCCTGACGGCTCGACCATCCTGCTCGGCTCCATCGGCCCGCTGGCGATCGCGCCGCACCTCATGAAACTGCCCTACGATCCGGTCAAGGACCTTGCGCCCATCACCATGGGGGTCAACTTCCCGAACGTACTCGTGACCCATGCCGGGCTCGGCATCAAGACACTGGGTGAATACATCGCGCTCGCCAAGAAGGACCCCTCCCGCCTGAGCTACGCCTCGACGGGCGCCGGATCGGCGTCCCACCTGGCGGGCGAACTGCTCAACCAACGGGCCGGCATCGACGTCGTCCATGTCCCGTACAAAGGAGGCGCGCCAGCCATGGTGGACCTCGTGGCCGGCCGCGTCGCATCCTATTATTCGACGCCCTCCTCCGCGCAACCGCACATCGAGACCGGCAAGATCACCGCCATCGCCACCACAGGGCTGAAGCGCCCCGCCTTCATGCCGGACATCCCGACCATCGCGGAATCGGGCATACCCGGCTTCAATGCCACCAACTGGTACGCTTTCGTCGGCCCCGCCAAGACGCCGGCGAAGATCCTGGACCGGTGGAATGAAGAGATCGTAAAGGTATTGAAAGACCCGGACGTGGCCGGCCAGCTCATCAAGCACGGGCTGACGCCGGACCCCATGACCCGCGAAGAACTGGCCAAGTTCATCGCGAGCGAATCCGCCACCTGGGGCGCCATCATCAAAGAGCGTGGCATCAAGGTGCAATAGGACTCCCGGGCCGGGGGGGCGGGCGGGGGGGGGGGGGGGGGGGGGGGGCGGCGCCG
>NZ_JADGHH010000310.1 GCF_019689535.1 Pigmentiphaga sp. | reverse complement strand
AGCATGGGGCAACGCCGTATGGTGCGGAGCGTTTGCGCGAAGCCATCTTTTCTCACCAACCCTTCGAAGTCAAACAACACATCACCAATTTCATCGCCGAAGAGCTGCGTCATCATGAGGCTAGCTTCCGCATCGCAGACAACTTGAGCGGCTATGAACCGTCGCCGCGGGCGGACTATTTCAAGGAAATCATCCCGCGCTTCCACGACGAATCCGACGAAAAGGCGATGAGCTTCTACGCAGGGTTGTCGGTCAACACGCTCTTCGAGCAGTTGTCCGGGGAGTTGCTCCAGGCCCGCTACGAGAATGCCCGTTTCGCCTCGATCCGCGAGGCGTGCCGACTCATTTTGCGAGACGAGGCGCGGCACATTCAGTTCGGGCGGATCATCATGCGCCGCTTCTTCACTGAGCTGCCCGCAGACGAAAAGCGCATCATCGGCGAAAAAGTGGCCAAGAAGCTCCGTGGGAGCCTGCTCAACGGCGTGTATGCCGTCGTCAATCTCCCCCCAGACGAGCGTGCCAGATCCGGGCGGAATCGGGCACTTGCTGCCGAGTACGGGCTTGGTGCGACGCACCCCGACGAAGAGGTGGCCATCATCCGCAGAGGGCTCGATAAGATCCGGGAAGACGTGGGCGAGTATGGGGTCGAGATTCCGCGCGTTCCGGAAATCGATGACGCTACGCAATAAGAAAGGTGCGCCATGGCAAGTCGCATTGTTACCGTACCTAACGCGGCTCCTCCCCTCGGGCCCTATAGCATGGGCATTGCAACCGAGGGCGCGGGTACTTGGCTGCACATCGCGGGTCAAGTCGGAGTCGCACCGGACGGGAGCTTGGCGGACGGGTTCGAAGCCCAGGCTCGCCAGGCCTGGTCTAACCTGGCGTCTGTCTTGGCCTCGGCCGACATGAAGATGGAGCATCTAGTTAAAGTGAATGCTTACTTGACCAAGTTGTCCGACGTGCCCCTCTTCGGCCCCATACGCACCTCTTTTATCGGCGAGGCCAGACCTGCATCCACGCTCGTCGTCGTTCAGGCTCTCGCCCGTCCGGAATGGTTGATCGAAGTCGAAGGCGTGGCTTTTCGTCCGTCGACGCAGTGAGGCTCCATGTGGCGACTCGTCCTGATTTAGTCACTCGTCGTCTACGCGAGATCGGTCCTCGGTGGCAGCGAGACATACGTGCAGCGGGCGATGAAACCAAGGCGCTCTATCTGCCTATCTTGGCCGAGGCGCCTAAGGATGGCGTGGAGATCGTGCGCAACCTCGCGTATGGAACCCATGTGCGGCAGGTACTCGATCTTTATCGTCCGCCCGGAGCGCGGGAGGCCCCTGTCGTCGCTTTCGTCCACGGTGGAGCGTTTGTCAGGGGCGCAAAAGACATTAACCCGGAGATGTACGGCAACGTGCTGACCTGGTTCGCGCGCCAAGGGTGTGTCGGAGTCAACATCGAGTACCGCTTGGCAGACGAAGCGCCGTACCCGGGTGGGGCGGCCGATGTTGCGTGGGCGTGCGACTGGATTTCCCGCAACATCCGGCAGTGGGGCGGATCACCTAATCGAGTCTGCCTCCTCGGCCATTCGGCAGGCGGTACACACGTCGCCACGCTGTTGTGTAACCCGTTGGACGGTCTGCGCCCCATCGAGATAGGCTGCGCGGTGCTGGTCTCCGCCCGATTGAGAGCCGATACCCTGCCACAAAATCCCAATGCGGCGGGGGTCGCGGCCTATTTTGGCTCCGATGTCGCGCGCTATCACGAGCTATCGCCGGCGACACATGCTGCGAGAGTGAGCATTCCCGTGATGGTCGCCAATGCCGAATTCGAGAATCCGCTGCTGGATTTGTACGGACTCGAGTTTGCGCTGACGCTGGGCCGCGCGCGCGGGACGGCGCCTCCCCATCTCGTGCTGCCGGATCACAACCACGTGTCGATCATGGCGCACTTCAATACGTCCGAACAGTGGTTCGGTGAACAGATCATCGCTTTTCTGGAGCGCGCGTGCCGTTGATTAGCGCCCAAACCCCAACCGCCTGCTGACTGTTGCCGCCGCTTCCCGCACTGCGCGCGCGATCTCGCCTTCGGGCTCGGGGTCGAATGCGCCCGACGGGCCGAGCGCGGTCATGACGACCGTGACGCTGCCGTCGGCATTGAACACCGGCGCCGCGACGGCGCTGATGCCGGCAAGCATGAGGTCACGCACGGGGGCGCAGCCCAGCGCGCGGATTTCCTCGAACACTTTTTCCGCGGCGGTGCGGTCGGGCACATGCAGGCGCTGGTCCGGCGTGGCCGCGTCCAATTCTTTCGTGATTAGTGCCTCCAGTATGGCGGAGCGGCAGAAGGCGCCGAAGGCGCGGCCGGTGGCCGACCACAGGATGGGCATGACGGAGCCGACGCGGACGTTGACGGCGACCGGGTGCACGGGTTCGCTCCAGCGCACGATGGTAGGACCGCAGTTACCCAGTACCGAGACGAAGCACGATAGGTTGTGCGATTCGCCGAGCTTCGCCAGTTCGGCCGAAGCGAGGGTCAAGGCATCGGATTGGCGCATGGCGGCCAGTCCGATGGCCAGCGATTCGGGGCCGAGCAAGTAGCGCGAGGTCGCCGGATCCTGGATGACGAAATCCGCTTCCACCAGGCTCGCCAGGTAGCGGTGGACTTTGGCGGGGCTTTCGCCGAGCCGGCCGGCCAATGCGGTGAGGGAGGCGGCGCCCCCCATGGCGGCCAGGGTCTTGAGCACGGTCATGCCGGTGCCGGCCGATTGCACTTTGCTGCGGCGCGAGGGGGGGC
>NZ_JADGHH010000309.1 GCF_019689535.1 Pigmentiphaga sp. | reverse complement strand
GCCGTCGTCTTTGTAATAACCCCCTCCGCGGGAGGCCGAGCCCGAAGGGGCCTTGGTGGGGGCACTGCTGCATCCGGCGAGTGCGACGGTGACGCAAAGCGCGATCCATAACAGACTGGAACTCCCGCGAGGTTGGCGGCTGGATGCTGCTGGGTGGCCAAGGCTCGGGGTCCGGTCGGGTCGAATCATCGTCAAGGTCCTGCTGAAGGCGTGGTCGATCTGGGAGGTGGCCCCGGATCGGCGGGGCCGCCGCCAGGATCATAAAGGTCGAATTGTTTTTGCGCACGGTGGCGCACCAGTACCTGACCCTGGCCGGCGAACATGGCAGCCAGCTGTTCCACCACGTAAACGGACCGGTGCTTGCCGCCCGTGCAGCCGATGGCCACGGTCAGGTAGCTGCGTGTGTCGTGCATGTACTCCGGCAGCCAGGTGCGGATGAAGCCGGCGATGTCGTCGATCATGCGGCCAACGTTGGGAATCGCGGCCAAGAAGCTCGCCACCGGCGCGTCGCGCCCCGTCAGCGGCCGCAGTACCGGGTCATAGTGCGGGTTGGGCAGGCAGCGCACGTCGAAGACCAGGTCGGCATCCAGCGGCACGCCTTCTTTGAACGCGAAGGATTCGAAGGTGAGGACCGGCGGGACGGTGTCGGCCTGGACGACATTGCGTATCCATGAACGCAATTGCGAGGGCGTCAGCCCGGTGGTGTCGATGACATGCCCGAGTTCCCGCAGCGGACCCAGCAATTCGCGTTCGTGCGCGATGCAGGCTTCGATCGATGGGGCGATGCCTTCTCGGAAGAGCCGGTCGGTGAGCGGGTGGCGGCGCCGGGATTCGGAATAGCGCTGGACCAGCGTGCCCGTATCGGCGTCGAGGAACACGACCCGGATCTCGGCACCCAGCGCCCGCAGCGACGTGATGGTGTTGGGCAGGTTGGCGATGGCCCCGGTCGAGCGCGCGTCGATGGATACGCCTACGCGCTGTAGGCCATCGTCGTGGGCCGAAGCGATGAAATCGTGCAGGAAGCGAACGGGAAGGTTGTCGACGCAGTTGTAACCCGCGTCTTCCAGCGTACGAAGGGCAACCGACTTGCCGGAGCCGGAGATGCCTGTGATGAAGACGACGCGTAGCACAGTCTGGTCTGCTTGTCGGTGAGAGGGACGCGTAGAGAACGATACCACTGCGGCGCGGATGAAGCGCCGGAAGGGGGCCGTTTCCCTATTCGGCTCCCTTTTGGATGGCTTCCATCTGCCGTTCCATGAACTCGGTCAGGGTGTCTATGCCCCGCAGTTGCAGGATGGCATTGCGCACTGCCGCTTCGACCAATACCGCAAGGTTGCGGCCCGCCGCCACCGGCAGCACCACCTTGCGTATGGGCAGCCCCAGTACGTCCTGCGTCAGGGCCTGCAGCGGCAGGCGCTCGAAGTGGGCCTCCGGCGACGTGGTGCGCACCAAGTGGACGATGAGCTTGAGCTTCATCTTGCGCCGTACGGAGGTTTCGCCGAAGATCGCCCGGATGTCGAGCAGGCCGAGGCCGCGCACCTCGAGCAGGTTTTGCAGCAGCGGCGGGCAGCGGCCCTCGATGATGTTCGGGGCGATGCGGGAGAATTCCACGGCGTCGTCGGCCACCAGGCCGTGTCCGCGCGAGATCAGTTCCAGCGCCAGCTCGCTCTTGCCCAATCCGGATTCCCCGGAGATCAGCACCCCCATGCCGAGCACGTCCAGGAATACCCCGTGCACGGTCGTGACTGGGGCAAGTTTCTTGGCGAGGTAGATGCGCAGTAGGTCGATGACCTGCGCTGCCGGACGGGGGGAGGCGAGCAGGGGGACGCCGCGACGCTCGCAATGCTCGAGCAGGTCGGCCGGGGCAGGCAGGCCATCCGCGATGATGATGGCGGGGACGCCGCTGGTGAGCAGTTCATCCAGGTGATGTGCGCGGCGGCGGGATTCCAGCCGTCCGTAGAAAGCGTGTTCCTCGTGCCCGAAAACCTGGATGCGGGTCGGATGGATGAGGTTGAGGTGGCCGACCAGGTCAGCCGCCGCCAGGCAGGTGTCGGGCAGCGACCGCGTTGCGTTGGCGCGCCCTGCCAGCCAACTCAAGGAAATCTTGTCGGTCGTGTCGTCGACCAGGTTTTCGATAGTAAGCATCGGGGCACACGAAAAGAGGCGCCCGACCGGGCGGTCGGGATCAGGCCTCGGCGTTGAACTGGGCCGGCTCCCAATGCGTCAGCAGCGAGTGGATCGCACTGGCCGAAGGTTCGGTGGCCAGGGCCTCGCGCAGCGCGCGATTGGAAAGCATCTGCGCCAGTTCGGATAGGATCTCCAGATGGACTTGCGTAGCCTGTTCGGGGCAGAGCAGGACGACCAGCAGGCTCACGGGCTTGCCGTCCGGCGCATCGAAGTTGATGGGCTGCGAGAGCCGCACGAACGCCGCGACGGCGTCGGTCAGGCCCTTGATCCGCCCGTGGGGAACGGCGACGCCCTGGCCGAGGCCGGTGGATCCGAGCCGTTCGCGAGCAAACAGGCTGTCGAACACGACCGAGCGGGCAATGCCGTGATTGTTCTCGAACAACAGGCCGATTTGTTCGAACACGCGCTTCTTGCTGGTGACTTCCAGGTCAAGCAGCACGTTGGAAGGGGGGAGTATCCGCGAGATCAGGTTCATAACATATGCGCCGGCTTCGTTGGGATCCGTCCGCAGGGGGGAAGCCGGGCGACATCTTTCCAAGATTGGGTCGATTATAGCCAGGGGGCGGGGCTGTATCATATACACATCTGACGCTGCCGACGAT
>NZ_JADGHH010000068.1 GCF_019689535.1 Pigmentiphaga sp. | reverse complement strand
CTAGAGGCAAGGGTCAATGGCCCGGCGGCCCGCAATGGGCGCGAATTGCAAAAAGCCCCGCAGCGCCTAAAATGCTGCACATGCGTCATCGGCTCCTGCTTCTTTTTCTGCTGCTTTTGCCCCTCCAATGGGTGTGGGCGGGCGCTGCGGCATGCCGTCATGAAGCCGGCGCTGCGACCAGCCAGGCGCAGAGTTGGGCCACTGGCGAGGCGCCGGCGAACGTCCCGTGGACGGCCGGCGCGAATGCTGCGGCCGTGGCACTTTCTTTCTTGGATGCGGCGCCCGTTGCCGCGATGCCGGCGCTGCCGGGATGGGAGTTCGAGCTCTACGAGGAATTCGAGGTCGTCGAGCAAATTTCCCAGCCCGATTGGAGCGACGTTGCCATCGACACCTTTTCCTGCCGGCGTGCAGCTAATGAACAATTGCCGTCTGCGCCGCCGCCCGATCCCCACGAATTCGATCTTCCCCTGTGCCTGGTCGTGGTCGCGCCTTCGCTGTCCGACGCGCGGGCCTGCGCGGTCCCGCTGCAGCCTGAATCGGCGCCGGTATTCCGGCACGACCGGCCACCGTCACTGACGGCTTGATCTCCCGTTTCCGCCCGCGGCGCCGTGGCTGCCGCGGGTGCTTGGCCGGTGGCCTTGGGCCGCCGCGCGTTCCCATTCTTGAAGATCATGAAATCCGTCACACTCGTCGTTTTATCCGTGTGGCTGGCCAGCGTATGTCAGCTCGCGGCGGCCGCGCCGCAGCCCTATACGCTCGACCAGCTGCTGGCTCTCGCCTTGCAGGGCAACAAGGGCGTCGATGCCGCGGCCGCGGGCGTCGATGCCGCCCGGGCCGGCATTACGAGCGCCGAAGCCTATCCCAATCCCGAAGCCGAATTCACGACTGGCCGCGTATCGGCGCGGCAGCCTGGCGCCGGCACCGGCATCGGGCAGACGCTATCGATCACCCAGCGGATCGACCTTCCCGTCCAACGCGCGTTGCGCCGCGAGCTTGCGACCGGAGCCCTGCGCGCCGCGACCGCGGAGCAGGAGCTGTTCGTGGCCCGGTTGGTGGCCCAGGTCAAGCGCGGGTTCTACGAGACGCTCCGCCGCGAGGCCGAATTCGCCGCGGCCCAGGAAGACCTCGCGCTGACGCAACAACTCTATGATCGCGCGCAGGTGCGCGTGGACGTGGGCGATTCGCCCAAGTACGAAGCCATCCGGGTCGCAGCGGAATTGCTCAACGCGCAGAAGAACAGCCAGAGCGCGCTATTGCGCGTGAACCAGGCCAAGTCGTTATTGCGGCAGCAGGTGGGAGGCATCCTGCCGGCCAGTTTCTCCGTGCAGGGGGATTTGGGCGCACTGCCGGCGCTCGAGCCCCTTGAGACGCTGCGCAGCGTGATGCTGGCGAGTAACCCGGAACTCATCCAATTGCGGGCCGAGCTCGACCGCGCCCGCGCAGCGCTGGAGTACGAACGCGCCCTGCGCTGGCCCTCCGTCGCGCTGAAAGCCACGTCCAGCAGGGATCCGGAGGTGCGCGATACCCAGGTCGGCGTCGTATTGAGCGTGCCGCTGTGGGACCGCCGTCGCGGCCCGATCGACGAGGCGGCAGCAATGGTCAACCGCGTGCGGAGCCTGCTCGAGGCGCGCGAGTTCGAGCTGACGCAGCAATTGGATGCGGCCTACCAGCAGTATCAGATCGCGGCATCGCAGGTCGAGGCGCTGCAGTCGGGCATCATGCGGCAGGCGGAGGCGGCGTTGCGCGTGGCCGAAGCCGCCTATCGATATGGCGAGCGGGGCATCATCGATTACCTCGATGCCCAGCGCGTGCTGCGCACGGCCCGCAACGACCTCATCGCCGCCCAGTTCGATCTGCAAGTCGCTGCCATAGAGATAGAGCGGCTGCTCGCCAATTCTTCCGCAGGTAGTTCATCATGATCCAGCGTTTTTCTCCTACCGTTGCATTGCTCGCGCTGTGCCTGGCATTGGGTGCCTGCGGCAAGAAGCCCGAGCCGGCAGGCGCCCCCCAAGAGCGCATCGATCCCAACATCGTCGTCGCCGACCAGGCCATGATGGCCCGGATCAAGGTTGCACCGGCAAGCGTCGAGCCATTCAGCGAAGTGCTGCGCGTGGCGGGGCGCATCGATTTCGACCGCCAGCGCATGGCGCGCATCGGCGCTTCCGTGACGGGGCGCGTGACGGACATCACGACCATGCTCGGCGCGAACGTCAAGCCCGGCGATGTCTTGGCCCGCTTGCACAGCACGGAACTTGGCAGCGCGCAGCTGGCCTACCTGAAAGCGAAGGCGCAGTCCGAGCTGCAGGAGAATGCGCGCGAACGCGCGCGGTTGCTGTTCGCCGCCGACGTGATCGGCAAGGCCGAATTGCAGCGTCGCGAAAACGAGTACGCCGTGGCTGCCGCCGAGCTCCGCGCGGCTTACGACCAGCTCAGTGTCCTAGGCATGTCGCGGGCGGCCATCGAGCGCATGGGCAGGACGGGGGAGATCAGTTCCTTTTCCCCGGTCGTCTCAACGTTGCACGGAACCGTCGTCGAGCTGAAGGTCGCGCCGGGACAGGTCGTGCAACCGGCCGACGCCCTGTTCACCGTAGCGGACCTGTCCAAGGTCTGGGCCGTGGCCGATGTTCCCGAACAGCAGGCGGACCTGGTCGCCGAAGGCCAGACGGTCGACATCGAGGTGCCCGCGCTCGGCAACCGCCGGATCCAAGGGCAATTGATTTATGTGGGCCAGGTCGTCAATCCTTCCACCCGGACAGTCCGCGTCCATACCTCCATCGACAATGCGGACGGCCGCCTCAAGCCTGCCATGCTGGCGACGATGCTGATCACGAGCCGGCCCACCGAACAGCTCGTGATCCCGGCCTCCGCCATCGTGCGTTACGACAACGAAGACTTGGTCTACGTCGAGATCGCGCCTGGTCGCTATCGTGCGACCCAGGTGCAGCTGGGCGGGACGTACCACGACAGGCGCGCCGTCGTGTCGGGCCTGAAAGCCGGCGATCGCGTGGTGATCGAAGGCGCATTCCATCTCAATAACCAGCGCATCGGCGTCGAAGTGGAGTAACCGCGATGCTAGAGAACCTCGTACGCGCTGCCTTGCGGCAGCGCCTGATCGTGGTCGTGCTCGCGGCGGTTGCGCTGGCTTTCGGCTTGGACGCCGTGCGCAAGTTGTCGGTCGACGCATTTCCCGATGTCACGAACATCCAGGTGCAAATCGCCACCGATGCGCCCGGCCGCTCTCCCGAGGAGGTCGAGCGCTTCGTGACCGTGCCCATCGAGATCGCGATGACCGGGTTGCCCGGCCTGGAGGAAATGCGGTCCTTGAATAAGCCGGGACTCTCGCTCATCACGCTGGTCTTCACGGATTCGACCGACGTGTACTTTGCACGGCAACTGGTGATGGAGCGCCTGATCGAGATCGGCTCGCGCATGCCGGCCGGCGTCACGCCCGTGCTGGGGCCGGTCTCCACCGGGCTGGGGGAGGTGTATCAATACACGCTGGACCGGCCGGACGACGGCGACCGCGAGCTGACTCCCAAGGAACTGACGGAGCGGCGCATCGTGCAAGATTGGGTGGTCAGGCCCTTGCTGCGCTCCATCCCGCAAGTCGCCGAGATCAACTCGCAGGGCGGCTACGTGAAGCAGTACCAGGTGCTCGTCCACCCGGACCGCATGAGCCACTACGGCGTGACGCTGCAGCAGGTGTACCAGGCGCTTGCGCGGAACAACGCCAATTCGGGCGGCGGCATCCTCCCGCACTATGCCGAGCAGTATCTGATCCGCGGCGTGGGCCTGATCGAGAGCCTGGAAGACATCGCCAACATCGTGCTGGCCGAGTCCAACGGCACGCCAATCTACATGCGCGACGTGGCCGAGGTCACCATGGGTCACGCCGTGCGCTACGGCGCGGTGATCAAGAACGGCGTGACCGAGGCGGTCGGCGGAATCGTCATGATGATGCGCGGGGGGAACGCGAAAGAGGTCGTCGAGCGCATCAAGCAGCGGGTGCATGAGATCAATACGCAAGGGATGCTGCCGGACGGCCTGCAGATCGTGCCCTACTACGATCGCAGCGAGCTCGTCGATGCGGCCCTGTGGACCGTGGCCAAGGTGCTGCTGGAAGGCGTGGTCCTGGTCGTCTTGGTCCTGTTCCTGTTCCTGGGCGACGTGCGCTCTTCCCTGATCGTCGTGGCGACCTTGGTCCTGACGCCGCTGTTGACGTTCTTTGCGATGAACCGGCTCGGCATTTCCGCCAACCTGATGTCGCTCGGCGGCCTGGCGATCGCCATCGGCCTGATCGTCGACGGTTCCGTCGTGGTCGTGGAAAACGCATTCGCCCATCTCGGCCATGCCAGGGACAGCGGCGAAAGCAAGGCGCGGATCGTGCTCAAGGCCGTGGCCGAAGTGGCGACGCCGGTGGTCTTCGGCATCGGGGTCATCATTCTCGTGTTCCTGCCGCTGATGACGCTGCAGGGCATGGAGGGCAAGATGTTCGCGCCGCTTGCCTACACCATTGCCATTGCGCTGGCGATTTCGCTGGTGCTGTGCCTGACGCTTTCGCCCGTGCTTTCGTCGTATCTGCTCAAGGGCGGCGCAGAGCACGATACGCGCGTCATCGCTTTCCTGAAGCGCCATTACCTGCGCATGCTGGACTGGGTCCTGCGCAATGCCAAGAAGACCGTGGCGATGGCCGTGCTGGCGTTCGCCGCCTCGGTCGCCATGCTGCCTTTGCTGGGCACCTCGTTCATTCCTGAAATGCAGGAAGGCTCGATCGTGCCGGCCATCAACCGCGTGCCCAATATCTCGCTGGAAGAGTCCATCGAGCTGGAAAAACAGGCGATGCGGCTCATCATGGAGGTGCCGGGGGTCAGATTGGCGGTTTCCAATGTCGGGCGGGGCGAGAGCCCAGCCGATCCCCAGGCCCAGAACGAGTCCACGCCCATCGTCAGCCTGAAGCCGCGCGATGAGTGGCCCGACGGCTGGACGCAGGACACCATTGCGGAAGAAATACGCAAGCGCCTGGCCGTGATCCCGAGCGCGCAAGTCGTCATGGCCCAGCCGATCTCGGACCGGGTGGACGAGATGGTGACGGGCGTGCGGTCGGACGTCGCGGTCAAAGTGTTCGGCGAAGACCTCGACCGCTTGCTGCAGAAGGCGCAGCAGATCGCGCGCGTGGCCGAAACGGTGCCCGGGGCGCGCGACGTACGCGTGGAACGGGTCAGTGGACAGCAATACCTGACGATCAACATCGACCGGCAGGCCATTGCCCGATACGGGCTCAATGTTTCCGACGTGCACGACGTGATCGAGGTCGCGATCGCCGGCAAGGTGGCGACCGAGATCTTCGAAGGCGAGCGGCGGTTCACCGCAGCGGTGCGCTTGCCCGAGGCGTTCCGCGGCAGCGTGGCCGACATCCGGCAGATCCTGCTGACCACGCCGCACGGCGTGCGGGTGCCGCTGGAAAGCCTGGCCAAGATCGAAGTGCGCGACGGGCCCGCTCAGATCAGCCGCGAAGGCGGCAAGCGCCGGGTCGTGGTCGCCATCAACGTCCAGGACCGCGACCTGGGCGGGTTCGTGGCCGAGCTGCAGCAAGCCGTCCAGGAAAAGGTTACTTTGCCGCCCGGCTACTACCTGGAGTGGGGCGGACAGTTCCAGAACATGGAGCGCGCGCTGGGCCACCTCGCGCTCATCGTTCCCGTCACCGTGGCGGCGATTTTCTTCCTGCTGTTCCTGCTCTTCAATTCCGTCCGGTATGCGACCCTGATCATCACCGTGCTGCCGTTCGCCTCCATCGGCGGCATCATCGGCTTGTTCGTCACGGGCGAGTACCTGTCGGTCCCTGCCTCGGTCGGCTTCATCGCGCTGTGGGGCATTGCGGTGCTGAACGGCGTAGTGATGGTGTCCTACATACGCAAGCTGCGGATGGAAGGCCAATCGCTGGCTGAAGCCGTGGTGCAGGGTGCGACGATGCGTTTCCGCCCGGTCATGATGACGGCGACCGTCGCCATGCTGGGGCTCGTGCCCTTCCTATTTGCGACCGGGCCGGGCTCGGAGGTCCAGCGCCCGCTCGCGGTCGTGGTGATCGGCGGGCTCATTACTTGCACGCTGCTGACCTTGCTGGTGTTGCCCACCTTATACCGGTGGTTCGACGAAGAAGCGCCGGAGGCGTGAGGGAGTGTCCCGGCGCTATTGCCGGGACTCCCATCACCGGGTTGGATGAAGGAGATCCGAATGAAAGAAATCAAGGCCGTGATACGTCCGACCCGCCTCGATGACGTGCGGGCCGCATTGATGAAAACGCCGGGATTTCCCGGCATGACCGTATCGCACGTGGAAGGCTGCAGTGCGCCCGCCCGCCACCAGCCGCAGAACCTGAAGGAAGAGCTGCTGGACTTTGCGCCCAAGGTCCGGATAGAGATCGTGGCGGCGGACGAGCACGCAGGCGCCCTATACGAAACGATCCGCCAGGCCGCGAGCACGGGACACGTGGGCGACGGCCTGGTCTGGATGAGCGACGTTGGCCGTTGCAGTTTCCTCTGGCACCCGGACGATCAGCTCACGCCCACGCGTTCGTAAGTGACGAAGTCGTAGGCCAGCCCGTCTTCCGGCGGTTGCGGCTCGCGCGCCGTTTCGCGCCACTGGCCCGCCGGAAGCGAGGGGAAATAGGCGTCTCCTGGCACTTCGGCATGGATTTCGGTCGCGATGATGCGGTCCGCGCGGTCAAGCGCAGCGGCGTAAACCTGTGCGCCGCCGATGACATAGATCCGCTCGGCCGTACCCGCCGCAGCGATGGCCTGGTCCAGGGTCCGCACGACCGTCGCGCCTTCGGCGGAGTAGTCCGCGTCGCGGGTGAGCACGATGTTCTGCCTGCCAGGCAAAGGCCTTCCCAGGGATTCCCAAGTCTTGCGCCCCATGATGATGGGGTGGCCGAGGGTGGTGCGCTTGAAGTGGGCGAGATCGCCGCGCAGGCGCCAGGGCAGGGCGTTGTCGCGCCCGATGACGCGGTTGGCGGCGTAGGCGACGATGAGGATGAGCGGTGCGGGCATCGAATGAGGCATGACGGAGGAGGTCGCATTCAAGCCCGCAATCTAGCACGAACGGGGGAGCGGCCGCCCCGACGTCTCTCCTGGCGGGACGTAGGGCTGCCAGGAGGCTCATTTTCTGATACAACCTAGAGGCTTGGCCCCGTCCGTCGAAGGCGGGCCGCACCAAAGGATAGTCATCCATCCAATATCACATCATCAATAGACAAGGGAACCATGGGAACCAAGATCAACTTGACCGCTTCCGACGGCGTCACTATCTCCGCCTACCGTGCAGACCCCGTCGGCAAGCCGCGCGGCGGGCTGGTCGTATGCCAGGAGATCTTCGGCGTCAATCCGCACATCCGTAGCGTTTGCGACCGCTATGCGCAGGAAGGTTATCTCGCCGTGGCGCCGGCGTTCTTCGACCGTGTCCAGGCCGACGTGGAACTGGGCTACGAGCCCGACGACATCAACAAGGGCAAGGAGTTCATGCAGAAAATCTCCATCGATACCGCCCTCAAGGATGTCGCGGCTGCCATCGCCGTCGCCAGCGAGGCCGGCAAGGTCGGCATCGTCGGCTATTGCTGGGGAGGCACGATTGCATGGGCCGCTGCAGGCAGCCTGGATGGCCTGTCGGCGTCCATTCCGTACTACGGCGGCGGCATCGCGGGCATCGCCGATCGCAAGCCGCGCATTCCCACCATGGCGCACTTCGGCGAAAAGGATCACTCCATCCCGATGAGCGACGTGGAGAAAGTGCGTGCGGCACAACCGGACGTCATCGTCCACACTTACCCGGCTGGCCACGGCTTCAACTGCGACATGCGCGGGTCGTACGACAAGCCGAGCGCGGATCTCGCGCTTTCGCGCACGCTCGAATTCCTGCGCAAGCACGTAGGCTGACGATCGAACGCCGGGGCGTTTCGCCCCGGGTCCCGCAACGGAGCCGCGCCTGCCGCGAGCTCCGTTTTTTACACCGCCATGGGCGCCGTCAAGGGCGGGTGATGCTCATAGCCCACGAGGGAAAAGTCCCCGGGCTCGACGCGCTCCAGCCATTCCGGTTCGTATTTGCCCGTCACGGCGTAGTCAGGAATCCTGTCCGAAAGCGCCAGCTGCGGCAGCGGGAAGGGCTTGCGCGTCAATTGTTCGCGCAGCATGGGCAAATGGGTCTCGTAGATGTGGGCGTCGCCGATGAAGTAGCTGAACCAGCGCGGCGTGTATCCGGTTAGCCGGCCTACGAGATGCAGCAGCGCGGCGCCTTCGGCAAGGTTGAACGGCGTGCCCAGCCCCACGTCGTTGGACCGTATGTACAGGCACAGCGAGATTTCGCGGGTCGAGGCGTTGGGCAGGAACTGGTATAGCAGATGGCAAGGCGGCAGCGCCATTTCCTCGATCTGCGCCCAGTTCCAGCCATGGAACAAGATGCGGCGATCCGAGGGATTGCTGTGTATGGTGTCCAGGCATTGGCGCAGTTGGTCGACGGCCTTGTACAGCAGTACCTTGCGCTCGCCGCCTTCATCGAACTCGGTCACCCGGGCATATCCGCGCGACAGCGCGTCTTGCACCTGCGCCGCGCGCGAGGCGGGCAGCACCTTGTATGCGGGCCAGCGGCGCCATTGCACGCCATACACGGGGCCCAGGTCGTCCTCGCCTTCGCGGTAGGGATTGGCCCGCCATTGGGCGTTCTCATTGGCGTTCTGGTCCCAGACCTTGCAACCAAGGGCCCGGAAGTCGGCGGCACTGCGCGCGCCGCGCAAGAAACCGACGAGCTCGCCGATGGCAGACTTGAACGCCAGCTTCTTGGTGGTGACGGCCGGAAAACCCTGCTGCAGGTCGAAGCGCAAGGCCGCCCCTGGCATGCTCAAGGTGCGTATGCCTGTCCGGTTCGATTGCCATGAGCCCGTGTCGAGAATGGCTTGGACGAGGTCGAGATATTGTTTCATGGGCCTGGGGAGGAAACTTGAGCGTACAGGGGACGGCGGCGCAGCGGACCTGCCGAGCCCGGCCGGCCCCATTCGATTATCGCACGCGTGGCGGGCAGTCCCCTGCCACCTCCGAAGGGCAAGCGCACCGGGCTCGTTGCGCGCGCGGCACGCCGGCACGCCTCCTGCATGCGATAGTTACGGTTGTTCCTTCCCCGCCCTATTCCATGCGTTTCGCCTCTTTATTCCATACCCTGCGGCGCCTGTGGGCGCACGATACCTTCGTCTATAGCCTTCGGGTTTTCATCGCACTGGCGTGCGTCATGGGCGTGTGCTGGGGCACGGACCGCATGGACCTGGTCATTCCCGCGTTTCTGGGCGTGATTGCGTCGGCGCTGGCCGAAACGGACGACAACTGGCGGGGCCGGCTGCTGGCCCAACTGGTAACGCTCGTTTTTTTCGGGGTCGCGGCCGTTTCGGTCAAAGCCTTGTTTCCCTACCCGTGGCTGTTCCTGCTGGGGATGGCGCTCTCTACGTTCTGGCTGACCATGCTCGGCGCGATCGGGGAGCGCTACCGGGCCATGGGGTACGCCACGTTGATCCTGGCGATCTACACCACGATCGGCGTGGAACAAAGCCAGGGTGCGGGCGGGTTCTGGCGGGAGCCGGCGTTGCTGATGGCTGGCGCGACATGGTATGGCGTGCTATCGGTGTTGTGGTCGGCCCTATTTGCCCACCAGCCGGTGCAGCAGCGCCTGGCCGGCTTGTACAACGTGCTGGGCGATTACCTGGTGCTGAAAGCCTCGCTGTTCGAGCCCGTGCGGGGCATAGACGTGGAGGCGCGGCGCCTGGAGCTGGCGCAGCTCAATAGCCGGGTGGTGGCAGCCCTGAATGCGGCCAAGGAGAGCCTGTTCAGCCGCCTTGGACGCAGCCGCCCGGGCCGCAAGACGACGCGTTACCTGCGCCTTTATTTCATCGCCCAAGACGTGCATGAGCGCGCCAGCTCCTCGCATTATCCATACAACGAGCTGGCCGACGTGTTTTTCCACAGCGACATCATGTTCCGCTGCCAGCGCTTGCTGGGCCTGCAAGGGCAGGCGTGCCGCCGGCTGGCGCGGGCCATACGCATGCAGCAGCCGTTCGAGGTCGGTGATGAGATGCGGCAGGCCAAAGCGGACCTGGATGCCTCGCTCGACTTCCTGCGCAGCCAGAACCGGCCGGAGTGGGCGAGGCTCCTGCGCTCGGTGAACGCCCTGTCGGCCAACCTGGCCGAGCTGGATAGGCGTCTTGGCAGTGCAAGCAATCCCGACAATCTCGATGAACAGCAGCAGGACAACAGCTTGTTCGACCGGTCGCCGCAGTCTTTCGGGGAGGCGGTCGATCGCGTGCGCGTGCAATTGACGCCGAGCGCTCCCGTATTCCGCTATGCCGTGAGGCTGACCGCCGCGATGGCGGCCGGCTACGGCATGCTGCACCTGGTCCATCCCGAGCAAGGTTACTGGATCGTGCTGACCGCGCTATTCGTCTGCGCGCCCAGTTATGGCGCGACGCGTACGCGACTGGTGCAGCGCGTGCTCGGCACGGTGCTCGGGTTGGCGCTGGGATGGGTGCTGTTCAAGTTGTTCACGAGCCTGTTCGTGCAGGCCTTGTTCGCGGTGTTGGCAGGGGTCGTGTTTTTTGCGACGCGCACGACCCGGTACACGGTGGGTACCGCGGCCATTACGGTGCTGGTATTGCTGTGCTTCAACCAGATCGGCAACGGCTACGACTTATTCGTGCCGCGCTTGGTCGATACCTTGATCGGCGCGGCGATCGCGGGCATTGCGGTGCTGGTGGTGTTGCCCGACTGGCAAGGGCGCAGGCTGAACCAGGTGGCGGCCAATGCGCTGGCGGCCAGCAGCAAGTATCTGCGCGAGATCATGATCCAGTACGAGGTCGGCAAGCGGGACGACCTGGCGTATCGGCTGGCGCGGCGCAATGCGCATAACGCCGATGCCGCGTTTTCGATGGCGGTCTCGAACATGCTCTCCGAGCCGGGGCATTTCCGGCGCGAGGCGGATGCCGCGCTGCGGTTCCTGACGTTGTCCCATACGCTGCTGAATTATTTGTCCGGCCTCGGCGCGCATCGGGAAATGTTGGCGGATCACGCGAGCGATGCCGAGATCTCTCGCTTGACGATGGGCGTGATCCGCGCGCTGGACAGCATTGCAGCGGGCCTGGCGAACCGCGCGCCCCTCGAGGCGAGCGACCCCGAAGACGAAGCCTTGGCGAAGACCTTGGAGTTGTCGCCGGATGACGACGTCGACGACGGCCATCGGCTGGTGCTGACGCAATTGGCGTTGATCGGCGGATTGCTGGGCCCTTTGCGGAAGGCGGCCAGCCGGCTCGTCAAGCAAGAGTCGCGGCAGGAAGAAAAGGGCGAAGGCGGGGCCGTCGCGGCGGTTTGAGGCTCCCTCGCCCTGGCTTTCCCGCCGGCTGCGATGCCCTCGGCGGCTCCGAATGCCCCAGGCAGGCCCGTGCGCCTGCCGGGCCGCGCCAGGGCGAGGAAGCGGCTTCAGTAGCCGACGGCTTGGCCGTCCCGCCGCGAGTCGGAGGCTGCGATGTAGCCGTCCTCGCTGCGATAAATCAGCTGCGCCGTGCCGAAATCCAGGCTTTGCGGCTCGGATACCTCCACGACATGCCCGAGCCTGCGCAGGCCCTCGACCACCGCTGCCGGGGTGTGCGACTCCACGCGGACCACGCCTTCGTCCACCCGGAAGCGGGGCGCGTCGCTCATTGCCTGCGGGTTTTGCTTGTAGGCGCCCAGGCGCACCATCATCTGCACGTGCCCCTGCGCCTGCATCGACCCGCCCATCACCCCGAACGCCATGACGGGCCGGCCGTCACGCGTGACGAAACCGGGAATGATGGTATGCATCGGCTTCTTGGAGGGGCCGACGCAGTTCACGTGTCCGGGCTGCAGGTTGAACCCGATGCCTCGGTTGTGCAGGGAAATGCCGGTGCCCGGCACGACGATGCCCGAGCCGAACCCCTGGAAGTTGGACTGGATGAACGACACCATCATGCCGTCTTGGTCTGCCGCGGCCAGGTACACCGTGCCGCCGACCTTGGGCGTGCCGGCGGTAGGCGCGTTCGCGCGGGCGGGATCGATCAGCGCCGCGCGCTGGGCGAGGTAGGCGGGATCGAGCAGCTCCTGCGGGGTGACGCGCATGGCAGCCGGGTCGGCGATGTGTTCGTGCAAGTCGGAGAAGGCGAGCTTCATCGCCTCGATCGTCGCGTGGTACATGGCCGGACTGTCCAGGCCCATGCCCTCGAGGTCGACGTGTTCCAGCATGCCAAGGGCGGCAAGCGCTGCAATGCCCTGCCCGCTGGGAGGAATCTCGTGCAAGGTGTAATCGCGGAATCGTTGGCTCAGGGGCTCTACCCACTGCGCCTCGTGCGCGGCGAGGTCCGCGAGGGTGATCGCGCCTCCCGTGCGGCGGGCGAAGTCGACGATCTGCTGGGCCAGTGCGCCGCGATAAAAACTCTCGCCCTTGGTCTGGGCGATGCTTTGCAGCGTGTCGGCCTGCTCGGGAAAGCGCCAGCGTTCGCCTGCCTGCGGCGCGCGGCCGCCCCGGAAGAAAGCCTCCGCGAAGCCGGGCTGGCCGGCCAGCTTAGGCGCCTGGCGCGCCCACAGCCGGGCAATTTGCGGCGTGACCTGGAAGCCTTGGCGGGCGTAGTGCAGGGCCGGCTCGAACAGCCGTTCGAAGGGCAATTTGCCGAAGCGCTCGGATAGCGCCCGCCATCCGGCAACCTGGCCGGGTACGGTGACGGCGTCCCAGCCGGTGGAGGGGATGGCCGTCTTGCCACGGAAATGCTCCAAGGTCCAGGCGGCCGGGGAGCGCCCGCTGGAGTTCAGGCCATGCAGCCTTCCCTCATGCCAGACCAGCGCGAACATGTCGCCGCCTATGCCGTTCATGACCGGCTCGACCACGGTCAGCGCGATGGCGCAGGCGAGCGCCGCATCCACGGCATTGCCGCCCTCGTACAGCATGCGCAGGCCCGCCTGGGCGGCGAGCGGCTGGCTGGTGGCGACGGCGTTGTCGGCCAGGACAGGCATCTTCTGCGACGGATAGGGGAAGTTCCAGTCGAAAGGGAGCATGACGGTCGGACTTGGTGGATCAGGATCCCAGAGCATACCAAGACGGCTGGGGCGACAGCCCCTTGCGCAGGCGCGCCGCCCTACGCGTCCCCCGCCGGCTTGCGCCGGTATCCTGTTGCGCCTTTTCGCCGTTTTTTCCTTGCTCCTGGCGCTTGCCTCGTGCGGGGGCGGTTCCGGGGCGGTCCAGGCGGAAGCCGAAACGACCGTCCTGGTCTACGTCATCGCCACCGACCTCGAAGAAGGCGGAGGCGAAGCGTCGGCAAACCTCGCAGAAATGCAGAGCGTGGCGCCCAACGAAAAGGTCAACCTGGTGCTCGCCACCGGCGGCGCGCGCAAAGACGGATGGAGGACGTTGCAGCGCAAGCGGGTGCTCGGTTCGCGCATCGAGCTGCTCGAGGACCTCGGCCCGCGGGACATGGGGCAGGCCTCGACCCTTCAAGATTTCATCGAGTGGGGAGTGAAAGCCTATCCCGCCAAGCGGTACATGCTGGTCCTCTGGGACCACGGCGGCGGGCCCAACGCCGGCGTGGGGCCGGATTCCACGACCGGCTCGGTGCTGTCCTTGCCCATGTTGACGCAGGCCATCTCCAATGCCCGCGCCCAGACCGGCGCGCATTTCGACCTGATCGGCTTCGACGCGTGCCTGATGGCTTCGGTGGAAATCGCCAAGGCCCTCTCGCCGCACGCGAACTACATGCTGGCTTCGCAGGAGCTCGAACCCGGCGGCGGATGGGATTGGCGCGCCTTCATGCGGGAACTCACCGCCGATCCGGCCATCGACATCGAGCCCTTCGGCAAGGCCGTGATCGACGGCTACATCGCCAAGCAGGAGAAAGAGGAGCCCAACGGCCAGTCCACCCTCTCGCTTACCGACCTGCGTCGCCTGGGGCCGGTCATGGAGGCGCTCGACGAGATCGGCGGGTACCTGGAGGAACGGCTGCAGGCCGATCCAACGCAGGCCTGGTACGACATCACCATGGCCCGGGCACGCGCCACGGCCTTCTTGTCGCCGCGGCTGATGACAGGCGTGGACCTCGTCGACTTGCTCAGTTTCTTCAGCTGGAGCAGCTTGAACCTGCCAGCCGGCCAATACGAGAAGCTGGAAGCCGCGATGGGGGAGGCCGTGCGCTATGAGCGGCATACCGCCGTCTACCCGCAGCTGTCGGGCCTGACCATGTTCATGCCGCAACGCACGATCCTGAACGACTCCACGATAGAGGCTTATTCCGAATTGGATTTCTCGGTGCCTATGCAGGCATTCGTGGGCGAGTACGTCAAGGTAGGCAGGAACGAGGACCTCGTGCCCCGCCCCGGGCTAGGCCCCTTGATGAAGGAGGGCGAAACCGGCATCCGCGCCACGGTCGCGAACTTCGACTCGATGGTGTACGGCTTCGTGGCGAAGGGTGTGCAGCAGGAAGGGCGGCAGTTCATCATCGCTACCAAGCCTCCCTCGGAAATCACCCGGGACGAGTCCGACCAGCTCGTCATCCGGGATGCGAATGCCGACGAGGGCTGGTTTGCGCTCGGCACCGACCGCAAGGTGCCGGTGGTCATGATCCCGGACGGCGAACGCTACGCCGTCGACGATCCCTATCGGTACATGGTTCCGGTCGTGCTGCAGTCCAAGGAGGATCCCGATGCCGTGGCCGGCGGCCTGCTCTTCGTCCGGTCGGACGAGGAAGGGGTCTTGCGCGCCTATAGCTTCCTGCCGGACATGCTGAATGATTCGCCCACCGTTGCGCGTCCGGACGAGTTGCCCACGGATGCATTGGTCGCCCCCCGCTTGATGGAAGTCGACGCAAACGGCCAGGCCTCCTGGATCTACGATCCGTCGAGCTTCGTCGACCTAGGCGACGATCCCGTGGTCCACCAGAACGTGACGTTCACGGAAGGCACGAACCACATCGGCGTCGAAGACCACCGGGGTTACGTCATCCTCAGCCAACCGAAATAGCCGCAGGCCGGGCCGCAAGCCGGCGGCCCGCGCATGTTTTTCCGGGCGAACCGGCCTACACTGTGGGCTTCGTCAAGCGCCGGCCGCAGGATCGCGGCCGGCGCGTTCTTTCTCGATGTGGTTCACCCATGGCTCAATACGTCTACACCATGAATCGTGTCAGCAAGATCGTGCCGCCCAAGCGGCAGATCTTGCGCGACATCTCGCTGTCGTTCTTCCCGGGCGCCAAGATCGGGGTGCTCGGTCTGAACGGTGCCGGCAAATCGACGCTGCTCAAGATCATGGCCGGCGTCGACAAGGATTTCGAGGGCGAAGCCCGCCCCATGCCCAACCTCACCATCGGTTATCTGCCCCAGGAGCCCCAGCTCGACCCCGAGCACACCGTGCGCCAGGCGGTCGAAGCCGGGCTGGGCGGCGTATTCGCAGCCAAGAAACGCCTGGAAGAGGTTTATGCCGCCTACGCCGAGCCGGACGCCGACTTCGACGCGCTGGCGACCGAGCAGGCCGAGCTCGAGGCCATCATTGCGGCGGGCAGCGGAAGCGGCAGCGATGACATCGAACACCAGCTCGAGGTGGCGGCCGACGCGTTGCGGCTGCCACCCTGGGATGCGGTGGTCGGCCACCTGTCCGGAGGCGAGAAGCGCCGCGTGGCCCTGTGCCGCCTGCTGCTGTCCAAGCCCGACATGCTGCTGCTCGACGAACCCACCAACCACCTCGACGCGGAGAGCGTGGAGTGGCTGGAAGTTTTCCTGCAGAAGTTCCCCGGCACGGTAGTGGCCGTCACCCACGATCGCTATTTCCTGGATAACGCCGCCGAATGGATCCTGGAGCTGGACCGCGGCCACGGCATTCCTTGGAAGGGCAACTACAGTTCCTGGCTGGAGCAGAAGGAGGCCCGCCTCAAGCAGGAGGAGGCGAACGAGTCGGCCCGCCAGAAAACCATCAAGAAGGAACTGGAGTGGGTACGCCAGAATCCCAAGGCGCGCCAGGCCAAGTCCAAGGCGCGCATCGCGCGTTTCGAGGAACTCAGCTCGTACGAATACCAGCGGCGCAACGAGACCTCGGAGATCTTCATCCCGGTTGCCGAGCGGCTGGGCAATGAGGTCATCGAGTTCAAGAACGTCAGCAAGGGGTACGGCGACCGCCTGTTGATCGACAACCTCAGCTTCAAGGTGCCGCCGGGCGCCATCGTCGGCATCATTGGCCCCAACGGCGCCGGCAAGTCCACGCTGTTCCGGATGATTGCGGGCAAGGAGCAGCCCGATAGCGGCGAAATCCTCCGCGGCTCCACCGTCAAGCTGGCCTACGTGGAACAGACGCGTGATGCGCTCGAAGACGCCAAGACCGTCTTCGATGCGGTCGCCGACGGGGCTGACCTGCTGACGGTGGGCCGTTTCGAGATGTCGTCGCGCGCCTACCTGGGGCGCTTCAACTTCAAGGGGGCGGACCAGAACAAGCTGGTGGGCAACCTGTCGGGTGGTGAGCGCGGCCGGCTGCACCTGGCCAAGACGCTGCTGGCCGGCGGCAACCTGCTGCTGCTGGACGAACCGTCCAACGACCTCGACGTGGAAACCCTGCGTGCGCTGGAAGATGCCCTGCTGGAGTTCGCCGGCAGCGTCATGGTGATCAGCCACGACCGCTGGTTCCTGGACCGGATTGCCACGCACATCCTGGCTTTCGAGGGCGATTCGCAGGTCGTGTTCTTCGACGGCAACTACCAGGAATACGAGGCGGACAAGAAACGCCGCCTTGGTGAAGAAGGGGCCAAGCCCAAGCGTGTGCGGTTCAAGCCGCTGAAGTAGTCCTGAAAGGCGGGCCGGCCTGCGGGCCGGCCCACCCTCCGAAGGAGGCTAGCCGTTCAGGCTCAGTCGATCACGAAGTCCAGATACTCGGCGAAGCTGCCGGACCAGGTG
>NZ_JADGHH010000308.1 GCF_019689535.1 Pigmentiphaga sp. | reverse complement strand
GTGCTGGAAGCCCTCTGGCTGCGGACCCGCAGGCAGGTCTACATCGACCTATATCACTTCTGGCTCAACATATTCGCGGTCGCCTTCGCGATGGGCGTGGTCTCGGGCATCGTGATGGCCTATCAGTTCGGCACCAATTGGAGCAATTTTTCCCGCTTTGCCGGCAGCGTCACCGGCCCCTTGCTGACTTACGAGGTGCTCACGGCGTTCTTCCTCGAAGCCGGTTTCTTGGGCGTGATGCTGTTCGGGCTGAAACGGGTGGGCCCCGGCCTGCACTTCCTTGCCACGGTGGCCGTGGCCCTCGGCACGCTGATTTCGGCCACGTGGATCCTGGCATCGAACAGTTGGATGCATACGCCCCAAGGGCACGAGATACTCGACGGCCGCGTCGTGCCGGTGGATTGGCTGGCCGTGATCTTCAACCCCTCCTTTCCCTATCGCCTCGCCCACATGGTGGTCGCGGCCTATCTCGCCACGGCGCTGATGGTCGGCGGCTCGGCGGCCTGGCACCTCTTGCGTGGCCGCGACAGTCCGCACGTGCGCACCATGCTGTCGATGGCGATGTGGATGCTGCTGGCTGCGGCGCCCGTGCAAGCGGTACTGGGTGACCTGCACGGCCTCAATACGCTCGAGCACCAGCCGGCCAAGCTGGCAGCGATGGAGGGGCGTTGGGAGCGCGCGCCCGCTGGGGAGGGTGTGCCGCTGACGCTGTTCGGCTGGCCCGACATGGAAGCGGAGACCACGCGTTTCGCGGTGGACATCCCGCGGCTGGGTAGCCTCATCCTCACGCACACTTGGGACGGGCAAATCCCCGTCCTCAAGGACTTTCCGCCCGAAGACCGCCCCAACGCCACGATCGTGTTCTGGACCTTCCGCCTCATGGTCGGCCTGGGCCTGCTCATGATCGCGCTCGCGATAGGGGGCCTGCTGCTGCGGCGATCGTCGCGGCTATATACGTCCAGGCCTTTCCTGCGTTTCGCATTGCTCATGTCGCCGGCGGGCCTGGTCGCGATCCTCGCCGGCTGGTACACCACGGAAATTGGCCGCCAGCCCTGGACTGTCCACGGACTGCTGCGCACGGCCGACGCCGTCACCCCCCAACACACCGCCGGTCAGCTGACCTTCACCCTGCTGCTCTTCATCGCGGTCTATTTCGCGGTGTTTGGCGCCGGCACGGCCTACGGCCTGCGGCTGATCGCGAAAGGCCCCGCCCCCGACGAACACAAGCGGCAAGTGCCGGGCGGGCCGGGGGAAAAGCGGCAGCCGATGCGACCGCTCTCGGCCGCGCACGAAGCAACCAGCGCAGACGAACGCACGCATGAGGAGCCTCGCCATGGGCATTGACCTGCCGCTGATCTGGGCGGTGATCATTCTGTTCGGGATCATGATGTACGTCGTGATGGACGGCTTCGACCTCGGCATCGGCATCCTGTTTCCCTTCTTCGGCAGCAAGAACGATCGCGACGTCATGATGAACACCGTCGCGCCGGTGTGGGACGGCAACGAAACCTGGCTCGTCCTGGGCGGGGCGGGGCTGCTGGCCGCTTTTCCGCTCGCTTATTCGGTCATCCTTAGCGCCCTGGCGCTGCCTCTCATCCTGATGCTGATCGGGCTGATCTTCCGCGGCGTCGCCTTCGAGTTCCGCTTCAAGGCCCATGACCACGAACGCGGGCTGTGGGACGCCGCCTTCGCGGGCGGCTCGCTCCTTGCCACCTTCTGCCAGGGAGCCACGCTAGGCGCCTACCTGAACGGACTGCCGGTGCAGGACGGGCAATACGCAGGCGGCGCTTTCGATTGGCTCGCCCCCTTTCCGCTTTTCACCGGCCTGGGCTTGATATGCGCCTACGCCTTGTTGGGCGCGACTTGGTTGGTCATGAAAACCGACGCGGAACTGCAAGCACGCATGCGGCGCATTGCATCCCGCCTGGCCTGGCTCACCCTGGCTGTCATCGGGATCATCAGCATCTGGACGCCCCTTG
The DNA here is from genome assembly GCF_019689535.1 of Pigmentiphaga sp. Lineage (GTDB taxonomy): Bacteria > Pseudomonadota > Gammaproteobacteria > Burkholderiales > Burkholderiaceae_B > Pigmentiphaga. The sequence goes on along the minus strand of NZ_JADGHH010000308.1, from coordinate 848 downwards.
CCCACCCTGCCATCGCCGAGCGATGGTTCAGCTTTCCCAATCTCCTCTGGTTCTCGCCGGTACCCATGCTCGTACTGCTGGTGGCATGGCGGCTACTACATACCCTGCGCGGAGACGGCCACGCCGAACCGTTCCTGTTGACGCTGGCGCTCGTGTTCCTCGGTTACAGCGGCCTGGGCATCAGCCTGTGGCCCAACGTCATCCCGCCTGAGATCTCGATCTGGGAAGCGGCCGCGCCGCCGCAAAGCATGGGATTCACGCTGGTCGGCACCCTGCTCATCATTCCGCTGGTGCTGATGTACACCGCATGGGGCTATTGGGTGTTCCGCGGCAAAGTGCGGCAAGGCGAAGGCTACCATTGATGAACCATGGACCGGGCGCCTGGAGGCGGCGGCTGGCCTGGCTGGTGCTGCTGTGGGCCGGCGGCGTGGCGGCGCTTGCCGCGCTCGCGGCGCTGCTGAAACTTGCCATGCGCGCCGCGGGCCTTGCATGAACGGCTAGCCGCCCCAGCGCATCCGCGTCCGTACCTCCTCGCTTGCCGCACGCGGCGCAGCCCGTCAGAATGGCGGCTCGCCGACACCGGGAGGAAATCATCATGGCAACCGTCGACGTCCTGATCCAAGGCTACCCTGGACGGGCCACTCATCATGGCGGACTTGGTTGGAGCACAGTCACGCTCGTGCGCCACGGCCCCCATGTCATTCTCGTCGACGTCGGCGCATTCGGTGCCCGCAAGCCCATCCTGAATGCACTGCGCAAGCACGGCGTGGAGCCCGCCGACGTGACCGACGTCGTGCTCACCCACGCCCACTACGACCACGCGGTCAACTTCACGCTGTTCCCCAGGG
>NZ_JADGHH010000307.1 GCF_019689535.1 Pigmentiphaga sp. | reverse complement strand
GCATCACCAAGTCCCCCCGCTTGACGCGCCCGTCGCGCCGGGCCACGTCGAGGGCCAGGGGCACGCTCGCCGCCGAGGTATTGGCATGCAGGTCGACAGTCGAGATGACGCGCTCGAGAGGAATGCCGAGGCGCTTGGCGGTGGCATTGAGGATGCGGACATTCGCCTGGTGGGGAATGAGCCAATCCACGTCGGACAGCGGCACGCCTGCCTCGTCGACCACCTCGTGCGCCACGCGCTCCAGCACCGTGACCGCCTGCTTGAAGACCGCCTGCCCTTCCATGCGCAGGAAGGGATCGCCCGTCACCTCACCATAGGCGACGTTGCCGGCAGCGCAAAGAATCTTGGTCTGCGAACCGTCGGCATGCAGCTTGGCCGCCATCACGCCGGGCTCGGGCGAAGCCTGGAGCACCACGGCGCCGGCGCCATCGCCGAACAGCACGCAAGTAGAACGGTCATTCCAGTCGAGAATGCGGGAGAACACCTCCGCGCCGATGACCAGAGCGGTACGGGCGCGCCCTGCACGCACAAAGCTGTCGGCGGTGGTCAGCGCATAGATGAAGCCCGTGCACACGGCCTGGACGTCAAATGCCGCGGCACGCGAAGCTCCAAGCTGGGCCTGGATCAGACAAGCCGTGCTGGGAAACACGAAATCCGGCGTGGAGGTGGCCACCACGATCAGGTCGAGGTCGGCGGCCTCGATGCCCGCGTCGGCAAGCGCGCGCCGAGCAGCCTGCACGCCCAGCTCACTGGAAGTCACCCCGCGCGCCGCGATATGGCGCTGGCGAATTCCGGTCCGCTCGACGATCCAGGCATCCGAGGTTTGGATTCCGCGTTGAGCGAGCTCGGCGGCGAGTTCATCATTGCTGACCACGCGTTCGGGCAGGCAACTGCCGGATCCGATGATTCTCGACCAAACCGCAGTAGTGGGATTGCCCGACGGACGCGTCACTGTTGCACTCATGCACTTTCTCCATGCGAGGCCGGCGCTATGCCGGCCTCCTGCTGGGTTCCGCCGGCCGGCATGCTCGTCATCTGCGCAATGGTCTGCGACGTCCTGGCGAGCAGACCGCTTTCGACAGCGTCGTAAGCGTCCTGCAACGCCCACTCAAACGCATAGGTATCGGCTGAACCATGGCTCTTGATGACGACGCCGCGCAACCCTAGCAGCGCCGCCCCGTTGTAGCGGCGAGGATCCACGCGCTGGCGGAAACGATTCAACACCGGCGTGGCGATGGCGCCCATCAACAACGTGAACAGGTTTCTCTTGAATTCTTCTTTGATGAAGACGCCCAGCATCTTGGCTAGGCCTTCCGTGGACTTGAGTACGATGTTACCAACAAAGCCGTCGCAGACGACGACGTCCACCGTACCATTGAAGATGTCGTTGCCTTCGACGTTGCCGTAAAAGTTCAACGGACTGCTGCGCAGCAGCTCCGCCGCCTGCTTGACGACGTCGTTGCCCTTGATGGCCTCTTCGCCAATATTGAGCAACCCGACGGAAGGCCGCTCCTGGTGCCCCACGCTCGACACCAGCGCAGACCCCATCATGGCGAACTGCAGCAGGTGATCCGCCGTGCAATCGACGTTGGCCCCCAGGTCGAGGATGACGGTCATGCCTCCCAATTGATTGGGAATGGCTTTGGCGATGGCGGGACGATCGATGCCGTCGAGCGTCTTCAGTACATAGCGCGAGATTGCCATCCATGCGCCCGTATTGCCGGCAGACACGCACGCGTCGGCTTTCCCGTCGCGAACGAGCTCGGCCGCAACGCGCATGGAGGAATCCTTCTTCCGGCGCAGTGCGACCTCGACCTTGTCGTCCATGGTGACGACTTCCGAGGCGGGCACGATGCGCAGCCGCTCGCGCTGTGCGGCGGACGCATGGGCGCGAGCCAAGCCTGCCTCGATCTGGTCGGCCAAGCCGACCAGCAGCAATTCGGTGCCGGGATGGCGGGCAGCAAACGTCAGGGCAGCGGGAATCGTCACAGGAAGGCCGAAATCGCCCCCCATGCAATCGATCGCGATACGGATCATAGCCATGGACGCAGAGACGCCCATCCGCGACCGCGACGATCGCCCGAACCGCTACAGACGAGTGCTGCATCAGTCATCGGCAAATCGCTCGGCGGGACAGACAAGACCGGAGAAAAGGTTCCGCAAGTGCCCAGGGGTGGAATGCCGACCCATCGGCGCCCGCATTCCACCACTGAGTGACGACCCCAGCGCAAGCGACTGCCCAGGGTCGGCCTGTATCACTCGTCGTTCTTGGTCTTGAGGACTTTGCGACCGCGATAAATGCCGTTGGGACTGATGTGGTGGCGCAGGTGCGTTTCGCCCGTGGTGGGCTCCACCGCAATGGGAGGATTGGTAAGGAAATCGTGGGCGCGATGCATACCACGCTTGGAGGGCGACTTCTTGTTTTGCTGAACGGCCATGTGACTAGACTCCTAGGAACGGCGCGCATTGTAAGCCAGAAGCCTACGCGTAACCGCCGCGAGTTCTGAAACCTGCTTTTTCAATTGAATGACGGCGGCCTGCGCAGGCTTGCCCGAAACGCCGTCCAAAAACCCTAATTACTACGAACGCGCTTGCATCAAGCACGCATTCGCCCGCATCGCGCTTGCCCGTCCAACAACCCGGAGGACACGCCCGCTGCGACTATACACAAAAAAATGTCGCTTATTTGCCGACATCTCCCGACCGAGCCTTCAGCTCGGCCAGCACCGCAAACGGCGAGGGCCGCTTCTCCGGCCCCTCGCCGGATTTGCCGCCCTCGGCGGGGCACACGTCGTGCCGAGGCACATAAGGGACGCTCAAGATCAATTCATCCT
>NZ_JADGHH010000306.1 GCF_019689535.1 Pigmentiphaga sp. | reverse complement strand
CATGGTGCTTTTCCTTGGGATACGGTGCAGTGCGGCAAATTCTGGTACTTTTGGGATGAAATGTAATTGCTAAATTTGCTTGAATTCTTATAAAAATTTCATATTCACCTGATGATGAAATATTCTTTCAGAAAGACGCCGACAATGTATTTTTGCTTCTAGCGTTCCATGACCGCACCGTTTTCGCTTGACGACCTGGACCGTCGGATCTTGTCCATCCTCCAGAACGACGCCACCCTGACCAACCAGGACCTTGCCGCGCGCGTCCATGTCTCGGCGCCGACTTGCCTGCGGCGCGTGCGGCGGCTAGTGGACGCGGGCGTCATTGAAAAACAGGTAGCCATCGTGTCGCCGGAAAAGGTCGGCGCCGGATTGACCGGCATCGTGGAGATCACCCTGGATACGCAGGCGGCCGAGCGATTGGCCGAGTTCGAGGCGGCCATGGCGGCCGAGGCGGCAGTGACGCAGTGCTACCGGGTTTCCACCGGCCCCGATTTCGTGCTGGTGGTCCAGGTGCCTGACATGGCGGCATATCACGCCCTGGTGCACCGGGCATTTACGGCGCGGAACAATGTGCGCAACGTTCGCACTTTTTTTTCCGTCCACCGGAGCAAGTTCGATACGCGCGTGGCGCTGTGAGCGCCCGCCGCGGGCAGGCGCGCCCGCGGGGCCGGGGGGCAAGCGCTTTATGGCTTTTTGGTGGGCCGCTGCCAGCCGGGGATGGTGGTTTGCCGGACCCGGGAGATCGTGAGCTGGCCGGCCGGCGCATCGTGGGTCAAGGTGGTGCCGGCGCCCAGTGTCGCCCCCTTGCCCACCGTCACCGGCGCGACGAGCTGGGTGTCAGAGCCGATGAACGCGTCGTCCTCGATCACTGTCCGCAGTTTGTTGGCGCCGTCGTAATTGCAAGTGATGGTGCCTGCGCCGATGTTCACTCGCGCGCCTACGGTGGCATCGCCCACGTAGCTGAGATGGTTGGCCTTGGAGCCGGTATCGAAGCTGCTGTTCTTGACCTCGACGAAGTTGCCGATGTGGGTCTGGTCGCCGAGCGCAGTGCCGGGTCGCAGCCGGGCGTAGGGGCCGATCCGGGCGTTGGCGCCGATGCTTGCGCCGTCGAGGTGGCTGAAAGCCTCCACGCGCGTGCCCGGGCCGATGCGCACGTCACGCAGCACGCAGTGCGGGCCCACCTGCACGCCGTCGGCCAGTTCCACGGCGCCCTCGAACACGCAGCCTACGTCGATGAAGACGTCCCGGCCGCAAGCCAGGGTTCCGCGCAGGTCGAAGCGCGCCGGGTCGGCCAGCGTGACGCCCGCCTCCAACTGGCGTTCGGCCTGGATGCGCTGGTAAATGCGCTCCAGCTCGGCCTGCTGGACGCGGCTGTTCACGCCCAAGGTCTCCCACTCGTGGTCTGGCGCCGACGCCAGCACTGGCACCCCTTCGGAGACGGCCATGGCGATGATGTCCGTCAGGTAGTACTCGCCTTGGGCGTTGTCGTTCTTGAGCGCGCCCAGCCAACGCTTGAGCGCGCCGGTCGGAACGGCGACGATGCCGGTATTGACCTCGCGGATGGCGAGTTCTTCGCGGGAGGCATCTTTGTGCTCCACGATGCGGGCGATGGCGCCGTCGGCGCCGCGCACGATGCGCCCGTACCCGGTCGCGTCGGCCAATTCAACGGTCAGCACGGCGACCGAGCGCGGCCGCGAGGCCTGGGTGTCGAGCAGGCGCTTCAAGGTCGCGCTGCCGACCAGGGGGACGTCGCCGTAGAGGACCAGCGTGACGTCCTCGTCCGCCTCGCCTCCGGCCAGTTCGGGAACGGCTTGCTGGACGGCGTGCCCGGTGCCGAGCTGAGGTTGCTGTAATACGAAGCGAAGGTCCGCATCGCGCTCATAATGGCGCCTGACCGTTTCGGCGCCGTGCCCGACCACCAGCACGATGCGGGCAGGGTTCAACGCGCGCGCAGCGCTCAGGACGTGGGTCAGCATGGGGCGGCCCGCCAATCCGTGGAGGACTTTGGGCAAATCGGATTTCATGCGTTTGCCCATGCCGGCGGCCAGGATCACGATGTTGAGCATTTTTGCGGCACTACTCCGAGTGGCGATTAGTCAAAGCGTGGCAGTTTAAGACAGCTTCGAGACAAACTGATGATTCGAAGTGTATTGATCGTTGTCATCCTCGCGCTGCTTGCAGGCTGCAGTGCCGTCAAGCTGGGCTACAACAGCGCGGAGAAGCTGCTGGCGTATCGGCTGGATGATTGGTTCGACCTGCCGGACGCCATGCGGGAGCCGGCGCGGGAGCGCCTGCATCGCGTGCTCGCATGGCACCGCAGGGAAGAGCTGCCGCGTTATGCGCAACTTCTCCGGGAAGCAGAGCGGCGGCTGGAAGAACCCCGGCCGCTGCAGGCGTCGGAACTGCTCTCCCTGCAAGAGCGGGTGATGGCCCATCTGCTCGAACTCGGCAAGCGTGCGGCCGACGAGTTCGCGGACGTGCTGGTGCAGTTTGGACCGGCGCAAAGACGGCGTCTATTGGCCCGGTTGGATGAGCTGGACGAGGAGTTCCGCGAAGAGTATGTCGAGGCGCCCGCCGCCGAGGTGCGCCGGCGGCGCATCGAGCTCATGATCGATCGCTATGAGTTTTGGCTGGGCCGGTTGTCGCGGGGCCAGCGCGCCCTCGTCGAGCAATGGGTGGACGCGCATCCGTCGGATGCCGCTTGGCGATTGCAACTGCGGCAAGCCCGGCAGCGTGCCTTCCTCGGAATCCTAGGGAACCTCTGCACTACCCCGCCCACTCGTTCGTGGCGACGAGTTCAGGGTCAATATCGTTTCGTAGGATGGGATCGAAACAGATGCTGAACGGTT
>NZ_JADGHH010000305.1 GCF_019689535.1 Pigmentiphaga sp. | reverse complement strand
GCCCAAGGGTCCGCTGGGCTACGCCATGATCAAGAAGCTGAAGGTGTATGCGGGACCGGAACATCCCCACACCGCTCAGCAGCCCAAGCTGCTGGAAATCTGAGGAGCCGCGCATGATCGGTAACTGGAATTACGGAACCGGCCGCCGCAAGACTTCGGTGGCCCGTGTGTTCCTGAAAAAAGGCTCGGGCAAGATCATCGTCAACGGCAAGCCCGTGGACGAGTACTTCGCGCGCGAAACGGGTCGCATGATCGTTCGCCAGCCGCTGGAACTGACCGGCCATCTGGAGTCCTTCGACTTTCACATCAACGTCCACGGCGGCGGTGTGAACGGACAAGCCGGCGCCGTGCGCCATGGCATTACCCGCGCGTTGATCGACTATGATCCGACGCTCAAGCCCGCACTGTCGCAAGCTGGCTTCGTCACCCGCGATGCCCGCGAAGTCGAACGCAAGAAGGTCGGTCTGCACAAGGCGCGTCGTCGCAAGCAGTTCAGCAAGCGCTGATCGGCTTCGATCTTCCTCGTCCCCGGTTGCCCCGGGGAAGGGCAAAAAAGGCCGCAGCGATGCGGCCTTTTTTTCGTCCCCGCTTTCCATTTTCGGTCGGAGTTCGCCTGACCGGCGGCGCCGAGCGGGGGTAACATCAACGGGTTATATTTTCGAACGGACAATTTTTCCCTGGCCGGGCGGCCGGAAGCGGCGCGTGTCACCGCCTACCGGTCGATACGCACCGCACCAGGGAGGAGATTCTGATGAGCAAGACAGAGGCGGGTTCCGCCAAGATCAAGATAGGCATCGTCGGCGGCACGGGCTATACGGGCGTGGAACTCCTGCGCCTCCTGTCGCAGCATCCGAACGCGGAGCTGGTCGCCATCACCTCCCGCAAGGAAGACGGCATGCCCGTGGCCGACATGTTCTCTAACCTCCGCGGCAAGGTGGATTTGGCGTTTTCGTCGCCGGACAAGGCGCCGCTCGCGGACTGCGACGTGGTGTTCTTCGCCACGCCCCACGGCGTGGCCATGGCGCAGGCTCGAGAGTTGCTCGCCGCGGGCGCCAAGATCATCGACCTGGCAGCGGATTTTCGCCTTCAGGACACCGCTGCGTTCGAGAAGTGGTATCGCATGCCGCATGCTTGCCCGGACGTGCTGCGCGAGTCGGTGTACGGCCTGCCCGAGCTCAACCGCGAGAAGATCCGCGGCGCACGCGTGGTCGGCAACCCCGGGTGCTATCCCACCACCGTGCTTCTCGGACTGGCGCCCCTGCTCGAAGGCAAGGCCGGCTCGTCGTCGCCGCTCATTGACGCCAGCACGCTGATTGCCGATTGCAAGTCCGGCGTCACGGGCGCGGGCCGCAAGGCGGAGCTGCACATCCTGTTTTCGGAAGCGAGCGACAATTTCAAGGCGTACGGCGTGTCGGGCCACCGGCATCATCCGGAGATCGTGGAGCACCTGCAGGCGCTGCATGGCGGGCCCGTGGGCCTGACCTTCGTGCCGCACCTCACGCCCATGGTGCGCGGCATGCATTCGACGCTCTACGCCCGCATCGACCCCAAGGCGCGAGAGGTCGACTTCCAGAAACTGTACGAAGAGCGCTACGCCAATGAGCCCTTCGTCGACGTCATGCCTGCCGGCAGCACCCCGGAAACCCGCTCCGTGCGGGCCTCCAACATGATCCGCATCGCCGTGCACCGGCCTGGCAACGGCGACCAGCTCGTCATCCTCGTGGCGCAGGACAACTTGGTCAAGGGGGCGTCCGGCCAGGCCGTGCAGAACATGAACATCATGTTCGGGTTGCCCGAGGATGCGGGCCTCGGGCATGTCGCCGTGCTGCCTTGATGAAGCGCCGGCCAATTTTTCCCGCCCTCGTGCCGCGTCGGCTGCGGCGCGACACGACCTCCGATGTGACGCGGCTGGCCCGCGGCTCGCCGGGGCGCCTGGCGGGATTGTTGTTGCTCCTCGCCCTCGGCGCGGCGTTGGGTACCGGCCTGTACGAGTCGGCCCGGCGATTCATCGGCGGCGCCCCGCCAGTGTCGGCGTCGGAGGTGGCCCAACTGCGTGCGGAGAACCAGCGGCTGATCGCGGACAACGAGCGCCTGCAGGGCAGCTTGGCCGCAGCGGAGAGCCGCCTGGCGATTGAGCGGGCGGCCAAGGACCAACTGGCGGCCGATTTGAGGGCGGCGCACAAGGAAATGGGGGACTTGCGCAATGACCTGGCCTTTTTCGACCAGCTCATCCCCATGGACCCCCGCCAAGCCCAAGTCAGTATCCGGTCGGCCGAGCTCGAACGCCAAGGCGACGGATTGCGTTACCGCGTCTTGTTGATGCGCGCGGGCAGGCCGTCCGGCGAATTCAAGGGGCGGTTGCAGTTCTCCGCATCGGGCACGCGTGGCGGCGTGGAGACGACCATGGACCTGCGGCCCTTCGTGATGACGGACGACGGGGAGGCGGGCGAGGCCGCGTCTCCCAGGCCGGATCCTCTCGCGCTGCGGTTCCGCCAGTACCAGAGGGCCGAAGGGACGCTCGAAGTGCCCGACGGCTTCGAGGTGCGCAGCGTCACGGTGCGCGTGGTCGAGGGCGGCGTGGTACGCTCGCAAAGCACGGTCAAATTGCCGGCATGACGTGCAGGCCGAGGCCTTGAACGTTTGCGGATTACCGCCATCTAACCCCTAGAGCCTGCCGGCTCCGCCCGCGAGTATCCCTGTCACCGCCAGGGTTGAAATCGAGCGCCAACGGCGGTTGAATTACCTATTAACCCAAGATCTACAGTCAATCGGCGCATACGCGGTGCCAGGCCACCAGCCGTCGCGTATGCAAGGAGCAGTCATGAACGCAGCAGTCGAACAAGCCACCCTCGAAGCC
>NZ_JADGHH010000067.1 GCF_019689535.1 Pigmentiphaga sp. | reverse complement strand
CAAAAAAAAGCGTCCCGGAGCGGGACGCCATTCTTGCCATCATTGCATCAGGGCCCGGGCCGGACCCGGAACGCGATGCGATCCGGCTTGGCTCGCACCGGCCCCGGGCCGGCACGGGGCACGTGCGCGAAAGGCTTATTCCACCGCGATGGCCTTCATCGAGAGGCGCAGGCGGCCCTTGTCATCGGCCTCGATGACCTTGACGCGGACCTGCTGGCCGACCTTGAGCACGTCGTTGATGTTGGCGATGCGGTGATTGGCGATTTCGGAGATGTGCAGCAAGCCGTCGCGGCCCGGCAGCACCTGCACGATGGCGCCGAAGTCCAACAGGCGCAGCACGGCGCCTTCGTAGATCTGCCCGACCTCCACGTCGGCAGTCAGCTCCGCAATGCGGCGCTGGGCCTCCTTCGCGCGATCCAGATCGGCGCTGGAGATGACGATGGTGCCGTCGTCCGAAATGTCGATCTGCGTGCCGGTTTCCTCGGTGAGGGCACGGATGGTGGCGCCGCCCTTGCCGATGACGTCCCGGATCTTCTCGGGGTTGATCTTCATGGACAGCATGCGCGGCGCGAATGCCGAGAGCTCGTTGCGCGAGCCCGAAATGGCTTCGCGCATCTTCTCGAGGATGTGCAGGCGGCCTTCGCGGGCCTGCGCCAACGCGACCTGCATGATCTCCTTGGTAATGCCTTGGATCTTGATGTCCATCTGCAGCGCGGTGACGCCGCTGACGGTGCCGGCCACCTTGAAGTCCATGTCGCCCAGGTGATCCTCGTCGCCGAGGATGTCGGTCAGCACGGCGAACTTATTGCCTTCCTTGATCAGCCCCATGGCTACGCCAGCCACGTGGTCCTTGACGGGAACGCCGGCATCCATCATCGCGAGCGAGCCGCCGCAGACGGAGGCCATGGACGACGAGCCGTTGGATTCCGTGATTTCCGACACGACGCGGATGGTGTATTGGAAATCCTGCGCAGAAGGCAGCAACGGAGCCAGCGCCCGCTTGGCCAGCCTGCCATGTCCGACTTCGCGGCGCTTGGGCGTGCCGATGCGGCCGGTCTCGCCGGTCGCGAACGGAGGCATGTTGTAGTGGAGCATGAAGCGGTCGCGGTACTCGCCCATCAGTGCATCGATGATCTGCTCATCCTGCTTCGTACCCAGGGTGGCGACCACCAGCGCCTGCGTTTCGCCGCGCGTGAACAACGCGCTGCCGTGGGCGCGGGGCAGCACCCCGAGGCGGATGCTGATCGGCCGCACGGTGCGCGTGTCGCGGCCGTCGATGCGCGGTTCGCCATTCAGGATCTGGCCGCGCACGATCTGGGCTTCGAAGTCGAACAGAATGTTGTCGACCTCGACCGGATCGATGGCTTCGCCGGTCGCCTCCGCCTGCGCGGCAAGCTTTGCATGCACGTCGGCGTAGACGTCGCGCAATTTGGCCGTGCGTTCCTGCTTGGAGCGGATCTGGTAGGCGGCCTTCAGCCCCTCTTCGGCCAGCGAACGCACGGATGCGATCAGCGCTTCGTTCTTGGGGGGCGGTTGCCAATCCCATTCGGGCTTGCCGGCCTCGCGCACCAGGTCGTTGATCGCGTTGATGACGGTCTGCATCTGCTCGTGGCCGTAGACCACGGCGCCGAGCATCACTTCTTCCGACAGCTGGTCGGCTTCGGACTCGACCATCAGCACGGCCGCGTCGGTGCCGGCGACCACCAGGTCGAGCTTGGAGCTCTTGAGCTGCGTGGCGGTCGGGTTCAGCACGTATTGGTTATCGATCCAGCCAACGCGCGCCGCGCCGATCGGGCCGTTGAACGGAATGCCGGAAATGGCGAGCGCGGCCGAAGAGCCGATCATCGCGGCGATGTCGGGATCGATCTCGGGATTCACCGAGAGCGTGTGCACGACCACGTGGACTTCGTTGTAGAAGCCTTCCGGAAACAGCGGACGCAGCGGACGGTCGATCAGCCGGGAAGTCAGGGTTTCCTTCTCCGAAGGCTTGCCCTCGCGCTTGAAAAAGCCGCCCGGGATGCGGCCGGCGGCATAGCTCTTCTCGATGTAATCGACGGTGAGCGGGAAAAAGTCCTGGCCGGGCTTGGGCTTCTTGGCCCCGACCACGGTTGCCAGGACGACGGTGTCCTCGATGGAGACCAGCACTGCGCCGGAGGCCTGGCGGGCGATCTCGCCGGTCTCCAGGGTGACGGTATGCTGGCCGTATTGGAAGGTTTTTGTAACTTTATTGAACATGACAGGCATCCTATGCGGTTGCCCCTCTGAAATGAAAATGCCTGTGACAGGCGGTCCCTGACACAGGCACTCTCATTTTTCAGGAGGGTGTTGCTAGAGTGCCGGCTCCATTGCTCCATGCAACGAAGCGAGGAAGCCGGCAGCCACCGGAAACGCCACGCAACGCTGCGACGGCAGCGTCCGCCGGGTTTCCGATCCCCTGGAAAATCACTTACGCAGACCGAGCTTCTCGATCAGGGCACGGTACGCATCGGCGTTGCGACGCTTCAGGTAGTCGAGCAGCTTGCGGCGACGGCTGACCATGCGCAACAGTCCGCGGCGGGAATGGTGGTCTTTGGTGTGCTCTTTGAAGTGGTTGGTCAACTCGTTGATCCGGGCGGTCAAGAGCGCGACCTGCACTTCGGGCGAACCGGTGTCGCCTTGGGCACGTTGGAATTCGGCAACGATGTTAGCTTTGTTGATGTCGGCTACGGACATATCTTCCTCTCTGACTGGCGGCAGGGCCGAGGCGCCCAGCCGTGATATTGCAATGAAGGTTTGCGGCGCAAGAAAGCAAATCCGCGCCTTGCGCCAAAAAAAGCGGCACAACGAATATGCCGCCTCCTGAAAACTCCCGTGGCCTAGCTAGCCCCCGAAAGTCAGCCGGAAAGTATAGCCTATTCAGGCAACTTTGCCATTTTGCAGGTCGTAGGAAGGGCCAGATCGGCCGCCGGGACCTTCAACGTTGTTTCAAAGCCATACCCACTGCCCTCCACGTCCCGCTTGACCGTGCCCTCGCCGGCCTTGCGCATGGTGAAGACATACAGCGGCTTGATCGCCTGGTGGTCATCGGGCCGCATCCACAACTCCGCGCCCTCGGCCGTCCAGCGCATCCCGGACAGCCGCCGCGCGATGGCCGCGGCATCCACCGTGCCGGCCTGCTCCAGGGCTGTGGCCAGCATGTCCGTCATGTGCAGCATTCGGGCGTTGAGGTAGTCGTCGGCAGGCCGCGGGAACATGCGCCGGTAGGCGTCGTAGGCCCGGTCCATTTCGGGTTCGCCGGCGTTGTAGTGCCATTCGGCCACCGCCCGCACCTTGCCGACGCCCGCATCGCCCAAGGCCCCGGGTGCGCCCAGCGCGTTGCCGTAGAAGGTGTAGAAGCTGCCCTTGAACCCGGCCTCTTTCGCCGCCTTGACCAACAGCGTGAGGTCGTTGCCCCAGTTGCCGGTGATGACCGTGTCTGCCCCGCTGGCCAGGATCTTGGCCACGTAGGGCGAAAAATCCTTGACCTTGCCAATCGCGTGGAACTCGTCTCCGACCACGGCGATGTCCGGTCGCTTGGCCGCCAGCATGTCGCGGGCGCTACGCGACACCTGACGCCCAAAGCTGTAGTCCTGGTTAAAGAGATAGACCCGGCGAACCTCGCGGTCGCGGCGCATGACTTCAGTCAAGGCCGCCATGCGCATATCGGAACTGGCGTCGAACCGGAAATGCCAGGGACTGCATTTCTCATTGGTCAACGCCGGATCGACCGCAGAATAGTTCAAGTACACGACGCGCTGATCGGGATTGCGCTGGTTATGGCGATTCACCCCGTCGATCAGCGCCGCCGCCACGGCAGAGCTGTTGCCCTGCAGGACGATGCGGATGGATTGGTCGGCCGCGCTGCGCAACAACAGCAGCGCCTCGTCCACCTGGTTCTTGCTATCGAACGGAACGAGCTCCAGCGCGTGGCGGCCGTCGGGCAGCTTCACGCCACCGCGTTCATTGATGCGGGACACGGCAAAGCGCAGATTGCGCATGATGGCCTCGCCGGTATTGGCGAACGGCCCGGACATCGCCTCGATCACGGCGATGCGCACGGGAGGCAGTGCATCGGATTGCGCAAAAGCCGGGACGGCTACGAAGCCAAGAAGTCCTACAATGAGCGTATGCCAGCTACGCCTGCGTGACGAAACCACTATTTTGTCTCCGGTAGCGACCAAAACAGGAGCATTGTATGAGCATCGCTACGACCCTGCGCCGCGGCGCTTGCCTGCTCGGCATGGCCGCACTGCTGACCGCCTGCGCAAGCCCCGCGGGCATCACGCCCGGAGAGCCCGTCTCGGCCGTCACCGCGCGCTTGGGCGCGCCCGCACTGCAGCGGCCGCTTCCCAACGGCGGCGAGCGCATCATCTACACCTCGCAACCCATGGGCCAATACGCATGGATCACCGACGTCGGGCCCGACGGCAAAGTGGTCGCAACGACCCAGGCGCTCACGAGCGAGCGCTTCCGCATGCTCGACTCCGGCCGCTGGGACACCGACCGGCTGCTGTTCGAGTTCGGCCCGCCGGCGGAGATTTCCCGCGTCGGCCTGCGCGGCGAACACATCGTGTGGGCCTACCGCTTCCGCGAAGACGGCGTCTGGAATTCGATGATGTATGTCTTCGTCGACGACAATGGAGTCGTCACCCGCTACCACCCGGGCCCGGACCCCTTGATGGAACCGCGCTTCCAGATGGGTGCCGGCTGATCGCTCACTGCGTATCAAAGGCCTCGACGATGGCATCCACCACCGCGCGCACCCGCGCGGTGCGCGCCAGGTCCGCATGCAGCACCAGCCAGACGTCGACGCGCTCGGTGCGCTCCGGCCAAATGCGTACCAATTCGGGATGAGTCTCGGCCATGCGTACCTGCAATTCGCCCAAGCCCATGCCGGCACGCACCGCCTGCAGCAGCATCAGCCCGGAGTTCACCTCCATGGCCACGCGGGCGTAGGCCGTGGAAACGCCGCAAAGCGTGCGGCCGTCCCCCCGGAACGGGCGATCGTACAGCACGACGTCGTGCCCCTGCAGGTCGCCATCGTCCCCCGGCACGCCGCGCCGCTGCAAATAAGCGCGTGAAGCGTACACGCCCAGTGGCACCCTCGCCAAACGCCGGGAAATCAGGTCGGGGTCGGTCGGCTTGACCGTGCGCACGGCCAAGTCGGCCTCCCGCCGGGTGAGGTTCGTCACCTGGGTCGACGTACTGAGCACGACCTTGATGTCCGGGTGCGCCTCGCGCACTTTCGTGAGCGCCGGCATGACATAAAAGCTACCCATGGTGTCAGAAGCCGCGACCCGGACCACCCCGCACAATTTTTCATCCAGGCCCTGCAATTGCCGCTGTAATTGATGCGCGGCCTGCTCCATCCTTTCGGCTGCCGCGCCGGCCAGCTCCCCGGCCGGCGTCGGCACGTAGCCTCCCGGCGTGCGCAGGAACAGCCGCACGCCCAGCGCCGCCTCGAGCGCCGCTAGCCGGCGGCCGACCGTCGCCCTGGCCACCGGCTTCATCCTGGCCATGTTGGACGTCACCATCGTCAACGTGGCCTTGACCGACATCGCCAGCACCTTCGGCGCATCGCTCTCGGGCCTGGTCTGGGTGGTGGACGGCTATACCTTGACGTTCGCCGCCTTGATGCTGGCGGGCGGCGCCCTGGCCGACCGCATCGGGCCCCGTGCAGCCTATTTGTCTGGACTGGCGATTTTCACCCTGGCTTCCGTCGCCTGCGGGCTGGCCTGGGACACCGCGTCACTGGTCGGCGCCCGCCTGGTCCAGGGAGTCGGCGCAGCACTCGGCGCCGAAAGCTCGCACGCGGTATTTCTCGTGCTGCTGACGGCAGGCAACCTGGGCGTCGCCATCGCCATCCCGGCCCTGACCGCGACGGTCATGCGCGCGGGAGGCCAGGACCATGCCAACAGCGCCTCGGCGGTGCTCAACGCCAACCGGCAGATAGGCACGCTCGTAGGCATCGCAGCCATGGGCAGCGTGCTGCATGCGCTGCCTGGCTGGGGCACGGGGCTGCGCGTGGCGCTGGCCCTGATCGCGCTCGGTTATGCGGCAGCCTGGACGATCGCGCTGCGCGGACTACGCTCGGACGGACGCCCGACCCCTGCGGAAGCGGCGCCCGGGCGGCCCTGAGGGATTACGGCTCGATGCCGAGGCTGCGGATGAAAGGCACCCAGGTGGCGCGCTCTTTCTTCTCGAATGCGAGCGCCTCGGCCGGCGTGGACGGCGCCAGGATCTCGGCCGTCTGGCGCCGGGCGAATTGCACGACTTGCGGATCGCGCAGCGCCTTGTTCAGCGCGGCGTTGAGCTTTGCGATCACAGCGGCGGGGGTGCCGGCAGGAGCGAACAAATTATTCCAGGTGTAGCCTTCGAAGGAGGGCAGTCCGGCCTCTGCAAAGGTCGGGACATTGGGCGTGGAAGCACCGCGCTGTTTGATGCCGTTGGCCAGCACCTTGATCTTGCCTTGGTCCACCAGGCCAGCCATGCTGGGCAGGGTCACCAACATCATGTCGACGCGCCCTGCGGCCAAGTCCGCCGCCGCGGTGGCCGCTCCCTTGTAGGGCACGTGCATCAGCTCCACGCCCGCGGCGCGAGCGAACGCGGCGCCGGCGATGTGATTGATCGAACCGACCCCGCTGGAGGAATACGTCATCGGCTGGGACTTGGACTTGGCCTGCTTGACCAGCTCGGCGAGCGAATTCGCCCCGCTCGCCGGCACGGCCAGCGCCAGCGGCGTGCGCGAAACCAGGCCGATGGGCGTCAGGTCGCGCTCCACGTCGAACGGCAGCGATTTCTGCAGGCCGACGTTCATCACGAGTTGGGAACTCGTGCCGAAGCCGAGGGTATAGCCGTCGGGCGCGGACTTGGCGACGTAATCCGTGCCCACCACGCCGCCGGCGCCAGGCTTGTTCTCCACGATCACCGGCTGGCCCAGTTCGTTGTAGAGCGTCTTGGCCAGCTCCCGCGCCATGGCATCGTTCACGCTCCCTGGCCCGAATGCCACCACGAGCTTGATGGGGCGTGCGGGATAAGCCGTCTCCTGCGCCAGCAACGCGGGCGACGCAGCAACCATCGCCGTCCCGATGACGGCCGACAAAATCTTACGCATGTCTCGATTCCTTTTGTTCGGGCAGAGTGCCCGGTTCCGAATAGTTTTTTCCTCAGAACCCAGTCACCGGACAAAGCGGCTTGCAAGCCGCCGAAGGCAAGTCCGGGGGGTCTTCCCGCGCAGTGACGGGCAAGTATAGGAGCCCGTTCAAGCGTAACCCCTGGCTTGCGTAAGGTTTTTCCGTGATACGGAACGAAAGTCCAACGAACCTGCGGGACCGGCGCTATGATCGGGTCGCCATGCATAGGGAGGAACGCGGGCATGTCCGAATCGAAGGCCATCGGACCGGTGGTCCGGGCGCTGAATATCTTGCGGGCGCTGAACCACCAGCCCCAAAGCTCTCTCCAGTCCCTGCACCAGGCCACCGGACTGCCCAAATCGACCATCCATCGCCTGTTGGCCACGCTCAAGAGCGAAGGCTACGTACGCGCGGACGTGGTCAAGGGAACGTACTCGCTCACCGAGAAAGTACGATGGCTGAGCGAAGGCTTTTCCGAGCCCGAACTGGTCGTGGAAGTCGGCGCCCCCATCGTGCTCAAGCACACGCGGGCAACGGGCCTGCCACTGGCCATCGGGACGCTCGACCGCGGCCACATCGTGGTGCGCTACAGCTCCATGCCCTACAGCCCCATCGGTTCCGAGCACACTACCGTCGGCCACGTCCACGACCTGGTCCATTCCGGCATGGGACAGGCCTATCTTGCCTACTGCAGCCAAGCCGAGCGCGACCGCCTGCTGCAATGGATACAGGCCTCGCTGCCCGAGCCCACGCTATGGCCCGCGGTCGAGCAAGACATCCAAAGCAATCTGGCCGACACGCGCAAGCGTGGCTACGGGCTGCGCAAAGGCCAGGGCCGGGGCTCCAGTACCACGCTGGCCGTGCCCCTGTCCCACGCGGAGCGGGTCCTGGGCGTGCTGTCGCTGACCACTTTCACCGTGCTGCTCACGCCAGAGCGATTGCGCGAGTGCCTGGCGCACCTCGAGCGTACGCGCAAGGAAATCTGCGCCGCCGTGGCCGCCCGCTTGCAGGCGGACTGATTCGTTCCATCTCACGGAAAGACGAGGCGCCACACTCCCGCCCCGCCGGGATACGGACGTAAGCTCTGTCGCGAGCCATGCGGCGATGCCGCGCCCATCCTTTTCAAGACTGGAGACATCAGTTGAAACTCGCCAGCTACGCCACTCTGGACCAACCCGACGTCGCCCGCGTCGGCTTCGTGGTCTCCGACACCGAACTGATCGACGCCGAAGCGGCCTGCAAGCATTTCGCCCCCGGTTTTTCGGGGCCGCTCGACATGCACCGGCTGATCGAAAGCGGTGAGGGTTTCTGGGATCAGTTGCGGCACGTGCATGCCGCGCTGGGGCAGGCCGACCTGCCCCGCCTTGCCATGGACGCGATCCGGTTCCTGCCTGCCGTGCCGCGCCCGTCCAAGCTATGCTGCCTGGCGCTCAACAACAGCGCGAACAGCGAACGCATCGTCAAGGGCCCCAAGCATCCGGCGATCTTCACCAAGCCTTGGTCCGCACTGGTCGGCCACGGTGAGCCCGTGCGGCTCAAGCCCAACTACGGCCGGGTGCACCCCGAGCCCGAACTGGCCGTCGTGATCGGCAAGCTGGCGCGCGACGTCAAGGCCGCCGATGCCTACGATTACGTGTTCGGCTACACCATCCACAACGACTTGACCTCGCCCACCATGCGCGACGAGGACAGCTTCCACTACCGCGCCATCCATCCCGCGCTGGAAGGCGAAGGCATCCGCTACGTAGACAGCCACGTTTCGTACAGCGGCCGCTATAAAGGCTCCGACACTTTCTCGCCGCTGGGCCCGTGGATCGTCACCCGCGACGAAATCGCGGATCCGCATGCCCTGGACATCTCGTGCCACGTGCGGGACGAACAATATGCCAGCGACAACACGGTCAACCTCTTCCACAAGATCCCGGAAGTCATCGCCTTCGTCTCGAGCTACATGACCCTGGTGCCGGGCGACGTGATCTCGATGGGGACGGCACTGGCCTCGGGAGGCAAGCCAGGGCGGGCCGTGCAAAACGCCGACCTCAACAAGATCGGCGGCCCGGTCAGCGTGACCGTGGCAGGCATAGGCAAGCTCAGCAATCCCGTGCAGACGGGCTGCTGACGCCCTCCCTACTGCTGAGACAGCGGTACGCCGCGGCTGCCGGCATAGAACACGATCAGCACGACGCCCTGGTCGCCGGTCACGCCGCGGTGATACTCGCCCACTATTTCCGGCAAGACATCGCCCTGCTTGAGCCAGCGCGTCTCGCCCGTGCCTTGTTTCTCGACGGTCAGCTCGCCCGACAGCACGTAGGCCGCATTGGGAATGGGATGCGTGTGCCAGGGCAGCGCGCTGTGCGGCGGGATCGTGATCCTGAGCACGGTCAAGAGCGGCGGGCCCGGCGGGTAGGCTTCGTACGCGCGGCCGTCCCACGAGGCGCTGCTCTCCATTAATGTCTGGACCTGCACGCCCGGCGACTCGGCCGCCACGGCCACGCCTGCCGCCAGCACCCACGCGGCCAGTCCCCCCATCATCCTCTTCATGACGATCTCTCCTCGTCGTCTCATCCACCAATCGTTGTCATTGTGCCGCCCCGGCCGGACGATACCACCCTGCGCCGGGAAGCGGCGCTGCCTCGCACCGCGAGGGCCCTGAGACCGGACGCATCCTCCGAAAAAAAGCCGCCCGGGACGGGCGGCTTCGTGGAAGGGGGAAGCATCAATCGTCGATGTTCACTTCCGCGCACCAGAGGTCCCAGCATCGCTTGAGCTGGCCGCGGTTGGTCTCGGTCGCAAGGTCACCTTCCTTGTCCGACAAATAGCGCACGTTGCCAGAGACGCGCAGCGCATTCAGCTGCATGCCGGCATTGATCTCGGCGTAGACTGCCCGGTACACGGCTTCTTCCAGGCTGGTCCCGACCATGGTGGCGCCGTGCCCGGCCATCAGTACCGCGCTTGCCGGCCCGAGCGTTTCGGCCAGGTTCCGGCCAAGCTCCGGATCGCGTATCAGCATGTCGGTCTCGCGTCCGGTCGCCTCGCGTATGTCGAACTTGGCGGCGCGCGTCAGAAACCCGGCCATGTGGAACATGGGCCTGATCTGGACGTCGGTGGCACCGATGGTGATCATCGCGATGGAATGGCTGTGCACCACCGCGTTCACGTCGGGACGGGTCCGATAAATCTCCCCGTGAATGAAGCGCTCGAGGTAGAGCCGGCGGGCATCTCCTCCGACCGGATTGGAATCGGCATCCAATTCGACGATGTCGGACTCCTTGACCAAATTGGGCGCCCGGTTGCACGAAATCAGGTAGTGGTCCGGGATCTCGGGGTGCCGGCAACTGACGTGGCCGAACCCGTCAACCACGCCCTTAAGGTAAAGGATGCGATTCGCACGCGCCACGTTGCGGCGCGCCTCCAGCACAGTGTCGCTCATGACCGATTTCTCCTCATTTTCTGGCTCGTCGGCCAATTGTGCACCCGAAACACTCGTCAATAACATTGACCTTCGACGTCAATTTTTTTGATGACATGGGTTTGGCTTGGTGTGAAATACTCACCCCAACGAACAAGAAGCAACCAGGAGCACAACATGAACCGCAACACCCGCTATTCGCGCGCCCGTCGCCTCAGCTTGCTGGGCGGCCTCTTCGCGGTAACCTTCGGTTTCGCTGCCGCGGCGAGCGACGCCTGGCCGAGCAAACCCCTGACATTCATCGTTCCTTCGTCGGCGGGCGGCGGCACCGACATCTACGCCCGCCTGCTCGCCGAGGGCGTGGGCAAGCTGCTCAAGCAGACAGTCGTGGTCGAGAACAAACCTGGCGCCAGCGGCAACATCGGGGCGGCCGCCGCGGCCCGCGCCACGCCGGATGGCTACACCTTCCTCGTATCGGCCACCCCGGCCATTGCCGTCAACCCCTACCTCTACAAGAACCTACCCTACGACGCCGAGAAGGACCTCGTGCCCGTGACGCGCGGCGTGGACGCCCCGCTAGTCTACGTCGTCCCGCCCAACTCGCCCTTCAAGACCCTGGACGACTTGATCGCTGCCGGCAAGCGCGACCCGGGCAAACTCGCATTCGGCTCGGCCGGACACGGCTCGCCCACCTTCCTGGGGGTCAAGGTCATGGAAGAAAAAACCGGCGCCTCCTTCACGCATGTGCCATACAAGGGCATGGCGCCGACCATGCAGGACTTCCTCGGCGGCCGCCTCGACTTCCTGCAATCGGACGTCGCCTCGGTGCTGCCCCACATCAAGGCAGGCAAGGCGATTCCCATCGCCATCAGCAGCAAATCGCCGCTGTTCCCCAAGGTGCCGGTCTGGACCGAACAAGGCCTGCCCGACGTGCCGCAGTCTTTCAGCGTGATGGCACCTGCCGGCACGCCTGAGGCCATCGTCCAGAAAATGAGCGAGACCGTGGTCAAGGCCATGGAGGAGCCGGCCGTCAAGCAGCGACTGATCGACCAAGGCTATATCCCGGTTTCCGACACGCCGGCCAAGTTCGCGCAACAGCTCAAGGCAGAACGCGCGATGTGGAAGGCGCTGATCGAGCGCAACAACATCACCGTGGAATAAGCTCCGGCGCCGGCGCCCCCTCTTCCTGCGCGACGCGGGCGAGCGCCTTCCTCAGCCAGGTGGCCCCGGCGTCTTTCTTGTGCCGGGGATGCCAATGCTGGTGCACGACATAGCTCGGCGACTCGAACGGCAAGTCGATGGCCACCAGGGGGGCGAAACGCATCAGCGCCCCGGCCAGCCGGGCCGGCACCACGGCGACCAAATCGCTGTCGGCGAGCAAGTGCTCGATGCCGGCGAAGCTCGATTGCTGCAACCGGATGTTCGGCCGCGCCCCCAGCTTCTCGGCCACATGGTCCTCCCAGCGCTGGCGGTTGCGGCCCCAGCTCGCCACGGACAAATGGGACAAGCCGAGAAACGCCTCCACGGGCATGTCCGCATGCAGCGCGGGATGCCCGATCCGGCCGAGGCAGACGTAATGCTCGCGGTATAGCCGCTGCCGGATGACCGCGTTGCCCATGGTCGGGACGTGGCCGACCACGAGGTCCAGGGCGCCGGACTCGAGATGCCAAGGCGTGTCGGCGGTGATTTCCACTTGCTCCAGGCTCACGCCCGGCGCCTCGGCGGCAAGCAAGGCGCGCAGCCCGGGCATGAGCACGCAAACACCCACCTCGCTCATCGCCACGCGGAAGCGTCGCGTGGCGACGGCCGGATCGAAAACATCGCCGGCCAGCGTACTGGCCTGGAGGAGTTGCTGCGCCTGCTTGAGCGCAGGGTAAATCGACTCCGCCTTGACGGTGGGAATCATGCCGACCGCGCTGCGGACATATAAATCGTCCTGGTAGATTTCGCGCAGGCGCGCCAGCGCCATGCTGACGGTGGAGGCGTTCATCCCCAGCCGCGCTGCCACTTTGGCGATGCTGCCGAGCTCGAACAAGGCGATGAAGATGCTGATCTGGCGGAAATCGGGGAAAGCCTTCGTATCCTCCAGCTTGCGGTCTCGAGGCCCCGCGTCTCCCAAAGGGGGATCACCGGCGCACGGCCTCATCGCGAATTTCCTTTGCTCACGCGGATTATTCCCTCAATAGAACGGTGCTTCCAGATTTTGCCATCTAGCGCGGAATTCCTACCACAAATATGCTGTCCCCATGCAGCCCGAACCAAAGGGCCATTCGGAGATTCATCATGAAAAAAGTCCTTGGGGTCTACAACGCACCGCCTGCGCACTGGGTGGGAGACGGCTTCCTGGTGCGCTCGCTCTTCAGCTACGACGGGCTGGGACGACACCTGAGCCCCTTCCTCCTGCTGGACCATGCCGCGCCGACTGTCTTCGCCCCCACGACGAAGCGCCGGGGCGTCGGCCTCCATCCGCATCGCGGATTCGAAACCGTCACCATTGTCTACCAAGGCGAGGCCGAACATCGCGACTCGACGGGTGCCGGCGGCCTGATCGGTCCCGGAGACGTGCAGTGGATGACGGCCGCCGGCGGCATCCTGCACGAAGAGTTTCATTCCCGGGCCTTCGCCGAGCGCGGGGGCACGATGGAGATGGTGCAGCTCTGGGTCAATCTCCCGGCGCGCGACAAAATGGGCGAGCCCGGCTACCAGCACTTGCGCAGCGCCGACATCCCGACCGTCGCGCTCGAAGGCGGCGCCGGGAGCCTGCGCGTCATCGCCGGGGAGTTCGCCGGCACGCGGGGGGCGGCGCGCACCCATACGCCCATGGACGTATGGGACCTGCGCCTCCATCCGGGAGGCACCGCCCGCCTCCGGGCCCCCGAGGGACACACGCTCGCCTTGGTAGTACTGCGCGGAACGGTGCTGGTGAACGGCGAAGCCGTGGCGCGGGAAGGCCAGCTGGTCCACTTGCACCGCGCCGGAACAGACGTCTCGATCGAAGCGAACAATGAGGCCGGGGTGCTGTGGCTCGCCGGGGAACCCATCGACGAGCCCGTGGTGGGGTACGGTCCTTTCGTGATGAACACGAAGGCCGAGATCCAGCAAGCGATCGAAGACTTCAACGCAGGCCGGTTCGCGCGCACGCCGGCCTGAACCTCGCAGGGCGGCCCGGCCGGCAAGGCGGGTGCTCAGGCGCCCGCTGCGAGCGGCCGGCGCATGAAACGCGCCCCGGGGCCATAGTCGCGCAGCGCGCCCGGCTCGAGCTGCACCGGCTCAAAGCCGAGGCGCATCCAATATCCGCACGCCGGCGCCAACGACACCAGCGTGGCCCATGCAAACCCGGCACGCTCTGCATGGGCGATCCCGGTTCGCACCAGAGCCGTCCCGATGCCCTTGCCCGACGCCGCGGGCAAGACGGCGCAATCGTGCAGGAACCAGTTGCGCGCATCGGCCGGCAGCCCGGCCAGCGGCACGTTGAGCTTGGGGGGCGCATCCAGCGACCAGGGGTAGGAAACCAGATAGCCCCATATTCCGTCCGCCCCGCGCGCGACCCAGCACGAGCCGGGCGCTAGATGGATGCGATTCAGGAAGAAAGCAGCGTTTTCCAGCACGTCGATGCCGGCATAGGCCTGGCGCTGGACCGCGAGCACGCCCTCGACGTCGGCCGGTCGCATCGCCTCGACGACGAAACCGGCCGCATGACGCGACACCATCAGATGCCCTGGGCGTGGACCTTCTCGACAGGCGATTGCAGCTTGTTCAGGGCCGACAAATAAGCCTTGGCAGCGGCCACGACGATGTCGGGATCAGCCCCCACCCCATTGACGATGCGGCCGGCCTTGGACAGCCGCATGGTGACTTCGCCCTGGGATTCGGTACCCGTCGTGATGCCGTTGACCGAGAACAGCAACAACTCCGCATTGCTTTGCACGTGGCTCTCGATGGCCTTGACCGTGGCGTCGACTGGGCCGTTGCCTTCGGCCTCCGCCGTGACCTCCTTGCCGTTCTCGGAGAACACCACGCGGGCATACGGACGCTCGCCGGTTTCCGAGCGCTGCGCGAGCGCGACGAACCGGTAAACGCCTTCGCCTGCCTCCGCGTGTTCGCCCGAGACCAGGGCGTGGATATCTTCATCGAAGATCTCGGACTTGCGGTCGGCCAGGTCCTTGAACCGCGCGAAGGCTTCGTTGACGGCCTGCTCCGACTCGAGCTCGATGCCCAGCTCTTGCAGGCGCTGCTTGAACGCGTTGCGGCCGGACAGCTTGCCCAGCACGATCTTGTTGGCGGACCAGCCCACGTCCTCGGCGCGCATGATCTCGTACGTCTGCCGCGCCTTGAGCACCCCGTCCTGGTGAATGCCCGAGGCATGGGCAAAGGCGTTGGCGCCGACGATGGCCTTGTTCGGCTGCACCACGAAGCCCGTGATGCCGGACACCAGGCGCGAGGCGGGCATGATTTGGGTCGTGTCGATGCCGACCTCGAGCCCGAAGTAATCCTTGCGGGTCTTGACCGCCATCACGACCTCTTCCAGCGAGCAGTTGCCTGCCCGCTCGCCCAGGGCGTTGATCGTGCACTCGACCTGCCGGGCACCGCCTATCTTGATGCCGGCCAGCGAATTGGCCACGGCGAGCCCCAGGTCGTCGTGGCAGTGCACGGACCAGACCGCTTTGTCGGAGTTGGGGATGCGCTCGCGCAAGGTGCGGATGAACTCGCCGTATTGCTCGGGCACGGCATAGCCCACCGTGTCGGCCACGTTGATGGTGGTGGCGCCTTCGGCGATGACGGCTTCGAGCACGCGGCACAGGAAGTCTGGGTCCGAACGGCTGCCGTCCTCCGGAGAGAACTCGATGTCGTCGGTATATTGGCGCGCGAACCGGACCGCCAACCTGGCTTGCTCGAAGACCTGGTCGGGCGTCATGCGCAGCTTCTTCTCCATGTGCAACGCACTGGTGGCGATGAAGGTATGGATGCGCGCGCGCTTGGCGCCGCGCAGCGCCTCCCCCGCCCGCGCGATGTCGCGGTCGTTGGCCCGTGCCAGCGAACAGACGGTGGAGTCCTTGATCGCCAACGCGATGGCCCGGACCGATTCGAAATCGCCGTTGCTGGCGGCTGCAAAACCCGCCTCGATCACATCTACCCGCAGCTTCTCGAGCTGCTTGGCGATGCGCACTTTCTCTTCGTGCGTCATCGACGCGCCGGGGCTTTGCTCGCCGTCGCGCAGCGTGGTGTCGAAAACGATCAGTTTGTCGCTCATGGGAGTCTCTCCTTACAGGCGACATTCTATCGTGACGAAGGGCCGCCCCCGAAGTGCCCGGGAAACGGCCGCAAGCCCTCAGCGCCGGGCGAGGCGCTCGCGCCTCCAGCGCAGGGCCCACAAGACGTAGCCGGAGAGCCCGTAGATCACGAACAACACGAACAGGACGATGGGCGGATCGCTGGAGATGAAGACGATGGCCAAGACCACCAGCAGGATGGTCCAGAAAGGAACGCTGCGCCCCAGGGCGAACGATTTGCCGCTGAAGAACGGCGCGTTCGACACCATGCTGACGCCCGCGTAGACGGTCAGCGTAAACGCGGCCCAGGGCATCCACAGCTCGCGTATCGGCAGTTTGTTGTCCACGGCGAGCCAGACGAAGCCGGCCACCAACGCCGCCGCCGCCGGGCTGGGCAGCCCCTGGAAAAAGCGCTTGTCCACGACGCCGACGTTGATATTGAAGCGGGCCAGCCGCAAGGCTGCGCCGGCCACGTAGATGAAAGCCGCGAGCCATCCCCAGCGGCCCAGGCCGTTCAGGATCCACTCGTACATGACCAGCGCCGGCGCGACGCCAAAGGAGGTCATGTCGGACAGGGAATCGTATTGCTCGCCGAACGCCGACTGGGTGTTGGTGAGCCGGGCGACGCGCCCGTCCATCCCGTCGAGCACCATGGCCACGAAAATGGCGATGGCAGCGGCCTCGAACCGATTGTTCATGGCCTGCACGATGGCGTAGAAGCCGGCGAACAGCGCGGCCGTCGTGAACGCGTTGGGCAGGAGGTAGATGCCGCGATGGCGGTGTTCCGGGTCTTTCATGACAGGGTTCCGCCGAAAGGTGAAACGTCGAGGTGCACCCACGTTGCAATGCCCCTTTAGATTGGAGAAAGAGTGGTGATCAGCATGACACGAAGGTTAACCGATGGCGTGCCAGCAGACCAATGAAAGGCGCGGCCGCCCTGCCCTGTGCGCCGCGGGCCACCTCGCTTGCCCTTTCTCTCCTATCCCAGCAGCGGCCGGCCCGCCACGGCCTGCGCGGCAGCCAGGACGGTCAGCGACGCATAGGCCAGGGCGACGAGCCAGACTGCCGCGATGCCGGTGGTCGCGTGGTGCGCCACCATGCCAGTGCCCGCGACGGCAAGCACGGGGCCGGATGCCCGGGCCGCCGCCATCGACGCCAGCATGCCTGCGGCGGGCAATACCTGCTGGGCGTGGATGCCGAGGAAATGCGCCACGCGCAGGTCTCCCCCGGCCAGCGACCAGCCGAAGACCGGCACGACAGCCCCGCCCGCCATGGCGCCGATGGTCGGGCCGCCATTCATGCTGATCGCCACCCCCGCCCCTGCACCGAAG
>NZ_JADGHH010000304.1 GCF_019689535.1 Pigmentiphaga sp. | reverse complement strand
CGGCCACGGTGGACGAGGCTTCGTCCTGCATGGATACGTGCGTGATGTTGGCGTCGGCGGCGGAAATCTCGGCTGCCACGCGTCCCAGGACCCCGCGCTCCTGGCGCAGCACCACGTCGATGCGCACGTTGAAATGGCGCGAAGTCTGGTCGTCCCAAGCCACGTCCAGCCAGCGCTCGGGCTCGCGGGCACGTTGGCGCCGGGCGTTCGGGCAGTCCTCGGTGTGAACGACCAGTCCATGCCCCATGCGGACATAGGCGACGATGGCGTCCCCGGGGATGGGCGTACAGCAAGGCGCCAGCTGCACGGCAAGGCCCTCGTTCCCCTGGATGCGGATGGGGGTGGCGGAACCTTGTTCGGCGTACCGATCTACTTGTTCGGCCGTGGTCGAAATCGGATCGCCTTCAGGCATGAAGCGCCGGGCCACCACGGCGGCCAGCCGCTTGCCCAACCCAATGTCGGCCAGGATCTCTTCGCGCGAACGGGCGCCGCTGCCACGCGCGAGCTTGTCCCAGATCGGGTCCGAAGCGTCGGGCATGGACATGTTCATCGACTTCAGCGCCTGCGCCAGCAGCCGCTCCCCGAAGGCGACCGATTCTTCGTACTTGACGGTGCGCAGATAGTGGCGGATTTCAGAGCGCGCCTTGCCCGTACGTACGAAGTTGAGCCACTGGGCGTTCGGGCGGGAGTTCTCGGAAGTAATGATTTCGACGGAGTCGCCGCTCTTGAGCTCGGTGCGCAGTGGCACGAATTCGCTGTTGACCTTGGCGGCCACCGTCTGGTTGCCGACATCGGTGTGGATGCTGTAGGCGAAATCGATGGGCGTGGCGCCGCGGGGAAGCGAGATGATCTTGCCGCGGGGCGTGAAGACGTAGACGGCGTCGGGAAAGAGGTCGACCTTGACGTGTTCCAGGAACTCGTTGCTGTCGCCGGTCTGCCTCTGGATGTCGAGCAGCGACTGGAGCCACTGGTGCGTGCGTTTCTGAAGGTCGTTCAGGTTGACGTCGGCCGTCTTGTAAAGCCAATGCGCCGCTACGCCGCTTTCGGCCACCTGGTTCATGTCGCGCGTGCGGATCTGGAACTCCACGGGGGTGCCGTAGGGGCCCACTAGCGTCGTATGCAGCGACTGATAGCCGTTGACCTTGGGTATGGCGATGTAGTCCTTGAACTTGCCCGGTACCGGCCGGTACAGCTGATGCAGGGCGCCAAGGGCCAGATAGCACTCTGGCTGCGTATTGACCACGATCCGGAATCCATAGACATCGAGCACCTCGGAGAACGACTTCTTCTGGTCGACCATCTTGGTGTAGATGCCGTACAGGTTTTTTTCCCGGCCGTTGACTTCGGCCTCGATCCCGGCCGCGGGGAGGGCGGCGCGAACGGCTTCCTGGATCTTGTTTACCAGTTCGCGCCGATTACCGCGCGCCGCCAGCACCGCCTTGCGCAGCACCTGATACCGGCGCGGGTACATCGCTTCGAAGCAGAGCTCCTGCAATTCGCGATAGATGATGTTCAGGCCCAGGCGGTGGGCGATGGGCGAGTAGATCTCGAGGGTTTCCCGCGCGATGCGACGGCGCTTCTCCGGGCTGACCGCGCCCAGCGTGCGCATGTTGTGCAGCCGGTCTGCCAGCTTGATCAAGATGACCCGCACGTCGCGCGCCATCGCCAGCAGCATTTTGCGGAAACTTTCAGCCTGCTGCTCGGCCTTGCTGGCGAATTCGAGGCGATCCAGTTTGGAGAGGCCGTCGACCAGGTCGGCGACTTCGGCGCTGAAGCGTTCGATCAATTCCTGCTTGGTGACGCCCTGGTCTTCCATGACGTCGTGCAGCAGGGCCGCCATCAACGCGGGCGCGTCAAGCTTCCATGCCGCGCAGATCTCAGTGACTGCAATGGGGTGGGAGATGTAGGGTTCTCCGCTGGCGCGGAACTGGCCCAAGTGGGCCTGATCCGAAAAGCGGTAGGCTTCGCGGACCCGCCGGACATCTTCCGGGCTCAGGTATTGGGAAATCGTCTCTGCCAGGGGGGCGAAGGATACCCCGGCCGAAGTGGGCACCGGGTTGGCGTCGAAGTCGTGCGCCTGCGTGTCGGTCGTTGCGGGCGGTGTTCCTGGATGCGTCTCGGAACGGGTGGTAGAGACTGGAAATCCCATGGTCGCCTCAGAGGGAGCAGGGCGGCGTGGGCCGGCCTGCTCTAGGCGCTGCCGGCCCCAGTGCCGGCAGCGAGACCTGTCTGGTCTCGGGTATCAGGTGGGGACCTTTTTCAGCATTTCCAGCCCGGTCAGCCCGGCGGCCACCTCACGCAGTGCCGTGACGGTGGGTTTGTCCTTCGTGTCCAGCTTGGGCGCGTGGCCTTGGGCCAGTTGACGCGCGCGGTAGGTAGCCACAAGGGTCAGCTTGAACCGGTTGGGAATTTGCTTCAAGCAGTCTTCGACGGTAATACGTGCCATAAGTGTCCTTGAGCGCTATGCGTAACTGGATACGATATCAAAACGACTTAGCAGGCGTTTGCGGAATGCCCAACTGGGAAAATAAGTCGGCATGCCGCGCCGCCTGGGAACGAAAACGCAGCCTGGCGGCGGTAACGATGGTCGTCAGGTCTGCCAAGGCTGCGCTAAAGTCTTGATTAATAATAACATATTCGAATTCCGGGGCATGGGCGAACTCGCCTCCCGCTGCCAGCAGCCGGCGGGCAATGACATGCGGTTCGTCCTGTCCGCGTTGCTTCAGGCGCAATTCCAATGCTTCGATGGAAGGCGGCAGGATGAAAATGCCGATCGCCTCGGGGAACTTGGAGCGAACCTGGCGCGCGCCCTGCCAGTCGATTTCCAGCAAGACGTCGTGCCCGGCTTCGGTTTCGCGCTCGATCCAGTCC
>NZ_JADGHH010000002.1 GCF_019689535.1 Pigmentiphaga sp. | reverse complement strand
CAGCAGCAGGAACCCACCGAAGCGACTCAGGGGCGGCTCAATGCCGCTCCTGAGCGCCGTAGGAATCTCCGGCCTTCAGACCGGGGAGGATGTCAAGAGTGATTCCATCGCCGTGGCTAGCGCGGCAGTCATGGGGGTTTCGCTCCGGCGAATCACGATGAGGGCGGGCAGGGCATGCGGTAGCGCGCGCAGGCTGTCGGGCAGCCACAGGTGCAGCGAGAACATCTCGGTGGCGGGGCCGTTGCCCCCGTGCGCAAAGACGATGGGCTGGTCGCCGTGCGCGCCTACCTGGTGCGCCGCAATCAACGGCTGGAACGGTTGGGGCGGCAAATCGGGCCCGGACGAGATGGTGTGGGGGTCGCCATGGGGCAGCATGGCGATGTCGCCGGCCTCTAGGCGCTCGGGCGCTTGGTCTTTCACGGCCAGCAAGTAAGGCGCGCCCGCGCACATCCGGATCAGGGCTCCTTCGACGCCGGCCGATCTCAACGCCCAGGGCGCCGAGAGCGAAAAGCGGGCCGTGACCGCCCGGTCGGCACGCCAGTGGGTCAGCAGGCGGCTCAGGAGATCGCTGGGACGTGCATGCATGAAGGCAGGAAAGGCAGGCTTGGCGGCGGACCGCGGCGATTTCCGTACGGTCGGTTCCCCGTTCCGGCGTCCCGAGGGTTGAGGCCTTGCCCTCTTGCGCCGACACTACGGGCCTCGACACGGAGATTATCATGCCTCGAATCGACCACGCCCTGATCGTCGGCGCCGGCATTGCCGGATGTTCGACGGCGATCGCGCTCGCCCAGCAAGGCGTGCGCGTCACCATGGTGGAGAAACAGCAGGTCTGGAAGTTCCAGAGCTCTGGGCTATTTATCTATAGCAATGGCTTGCGCGTCCTGCGCGACCTCGGCGTGCTGCCGCAGATCCTCGAGGCGGGGTTTGCCGTCCGCGGCGGACGCAATCAGTACTTCGATGAAAGCGGAACCTTCATCGTCGAGACGGTTTACCCCTCGCCGGAAGGCCTGCCGGCCATCGTAGGCATCAAGCGGGCGGAATTGCACCGCGTGCTTGCAAGCCGCATTGCCGAGCTGGGCGTGACGGTCAAGCTGGGGGCGACGGTCACGCGCATGTCGGATGCCGGAGGCGAAGGCCCCATGCGCGTGAACTTGTCCGACGGGACGCAAGGCGAATTCGACCTGGTGATCGGCGCCGACGGCATACGATCGCAGGTCCGCGCCGAAGTGTTCCCGCACATCGAGCCCGTTTATTCTGGCTTCGGCGTGTGGCGCAGCGTGCACGACCGCCCGCGCGGCCTCGACGCGAAAATCATGATGATGGGCGTAGGCAAGCGGCTCGGCATCATGCCGATCAGCGACGAGAAGCTTTACATGTTCGGCGTCATGCTCGAGCCCAAGGACGCCTGGTACGAGCCCGCCGACTGGCCCCTGCTGATGCGCGAGCGCTTCGGCCACTTCGGCGCCCCGGCGGCGCAGTTTCTCGAGCAGCTCGGCCCCGGCAGCGAGGTGCTCTATACCGCCGTGGAAGAAATCATCGCCCCGGTTCCCTGGCATCGCGGGCGCGTGGTGATCATCGGCGACGCCGCGCATGCCTCGACGCCTTTCATGGGGCAGGGCGGTGCCATGGCCTTGGAAGACTCGGTAGTGCTCGCCAAGTTGCTGACCGGGCCGGGGTCGCTCGAAGAGGCGCTCCAGGCGTTCGCTGCGCGCCGCCATCCCATGTGCAAGCTGGTGCAGGACGTCTCGCGCCAGGTAGGGCAGGCCGGTGCGCTGGAGGCAGCCGACGATTGCGCGCGCCGCGACGCCGAGCTGCGGCGCGACGGACAAGGCAAGGTCGACGCCTTCTTTGCCGCGCTGGACCGCCTGCGCTGAAGGGCGCTCAGTCCTGGCGGGTGTTGGCCTGGATGAACTCGATCTTGTAGCCGTCGGGGTCTTCGACGAAGGCGATGACGGTGCTGCCGTGCTTCATCGGGCCGGCCTCGCGGGTGACCTTGCCGCCCAGCTGGCGGACGCGCTCACAGGCGGCATAGGCGTCGTCGACTTCGATGGCGATGTGGCCGTAGCCGTTGCCGAGGTCGTACTTGTCGGTATCCCAGTTGTGGGTCAGCTCGATCACGGCGCCGTCCTGTTCATCCTGGTAGCCCACGAAGGCGAGCGTGAACTTGCCGTCGGGGTAGTCCTTGCGGCGCAGCAAGCGCATGCCGAGGACCTTGGTGTAGAAGTCGATGGAACGCTGCAAGTCGCCGACTCGGAGCATGGTGTGAAGTAGTCGCATGGATGCCTCGCGTAGAGTTGGGAAGAGGCCCGGCACGTGCGGGCCTTCAATCGAATTGCGGAAGGCTGGCCGGGTCGTGTCGCCGTAGTACGTCGCGCGCGCTCTCGAAACCCGGCAGCAACTGCCCGACTTCGGCCCAGAAGCCCGGGCCATGGTTCATTTCGCGCAGGTGGGCCAGTTCGTGCGCGATGACGTAGTCGATGATGTCCAGCGGGAAATGGATCAGGCGCCAGTTGAGCAGGATACTGCCTTCGCTGGTGCATGATCCCCAGCGGGTCGCGGCCGACGACAGTTTCCAGCGCTTGATCGCCAGGCCGGTGCGCGCGAGGAACTCGCGCAGGCGGGCGTCGAACACGCTGCGCGCGCGGCCTTGCAGCCAGGCCTGGACGGCATCGCGTATGCGTGCGGCTTCCGCGTCGTGCGGCAGGCCCAGCCATAGTATGTCGCCATCGGCAGGGGCGTCCGGATCGACGCTCTGGAGCCCGGTCTCGCGCTGCGCATCGAGCCGCATGACCACGCGCCGGCCGAGATAGGGCAGCTCGCCGCCGTCTTCCCAGCGCGTTTGGTTGAGCGCCAGCCGCTCCTTGCGTTGTTGCCAGTCGCGCAGCTTGGAGAGGATCCAGCGGGACTTCTCCCGCACGGCAGCGTCGATTTCGGCGAGGCCGACCCACCGGGGTGCCGTGACCCGCAGCCCGTCGTCCCCGATTAGAAAACCGATGGTGCGCCGGCGAGAACGCTGGAGCACGAAACGGATCAATTGCCCTTCGGCCATCACTTCGCGCCAGCGTGCGCCGGGCGGAAGTTGGATCGAATGGGGCTGTGGCGCCGGCCTGCCCGGGACGAGCGGCGCGTCCGCGGGCGCCAGGTCGGCGAACAGGTCAAGCTGCGCGGAGGCGAGTTCCGCCTCCCGCCGTGGGGCCGGGCGAGCGGCGGGAGCGGTAGCGGGACGTTTGGCCATGGCGTTGGGATCCGTTCGCGAAGAGCCGTGCCCGGTGTCAGGCGGCGTGGCTCCGGGAGTCGGGATAACGTTCGGGATTGAGCCTGCGCATTTCGCCTTCGATCCAGTCTTCGACGCGGCGATTGATTTCGTCCGCCGTCAGGCCATGGGGATCGATGGCCGGGCCGATCGATATGGTAACGGTTCCGGGGCGCTTCACGAACGTCCTGCGCGGCCAGCACTCGCCCGCATTGTGGGCGATGGGAACGACCACGGCGCCGGTGCGCACTGCGAAGCGGGCGCCGCCGCTCTTGTACTTGCCCTTCTTGCCGGGCGCGACGCGCGTGCCTTCGGGAAACATGACGATCCATCGACCGGCCGCCAGGCGCTCGCGGCCCTGGGTGACGACTTGTTCGAAGGCGTCGCTGCCTTTCTTGCGGTCGATGGCGATCATGCTCAGGCTCGCCAGGCCCCAGCCGAAGAAGGGGATCCAATTCAGCTCGCGTTTGTAGACGTAGCAGATCTGGTGCGGCAGCCAGCCGGCCAGGAACAGCGTTTCCCAGGTCGACTGGTGCTTGGAAAGTACGATGGCGGGCCGGTCGGGCAGGTTCTCCCAACCCTTGACGCGCCACCGTATGCCGGCGATCCAGCGCGCGCCCCACACCACCAGCCGGGGCCAGCCGATGGTGAGCCGGTAGCGCCAATGCAAGGGGAGCGGAAGCCAAAGCACGCAGGCAATGGCGTAAGGCACCATGGTGCCGATGAAAAAGATCGAATACAGCAGCGATCGTAGCCAGCGCATCAATCAGTGTTCCTCGGGCTGGGCGGACGCCTCCAGCGCATCGGCGACCGCACTGAGGTCCTTCCAAACGACGGTGCCCGGCGGCAGGTTGCCCTTGGCCAGCGTCTTGGAGCCGTTTCCGGTCAGGACCAGCCAGGGCGTACAGCCTGCAGCCGCCGCGGCTTCGAGGTCGCGCGCCGAATCGCCCACCGAGGGAACGCCGTGCAGGTCGATTTCGAAGCGCCGCGCAATCTCGCGGTACATGCCCGGCAGCGGCTTGCGGCAGTCGCAGCCGGCGTCGGGTGCGTGCGGGCAAACGAAGATGGCGTCGATGACGCCACCCACCTTGGCCAACTGGGCCTTGAGCTTGGCATGGATGGCGTTGAGCGTGGCCGCGTCGAACAAGCCGCGGCCCAGCCCCGATTGGTTGCTTGCCACGACCACGCGGTATCCCGCCTGGTTGATGCGCGCGATGGCTTCGAGCGCACCGGGCAATGGGATCCATTCGTCGGGCGACTTGATGAAGTCGGGGCTATCCTGGTTGATGACGCCGTCGCGGTCCAGGATCACCAGCTTGGGACGAGTCAGGACGCTCGGCATCGTTTAGGCAGCCGCCAGGCGAGACAAATCGGCCACGTGGTTCATGACGCGGTGCAACTCGGCCAGGAGTGCCAGCCGGTTGGCCCGGATCGCAGGATCTTCGGCCATGACCATGACGTCGGCGAAGAAAGCGTCGACCGGGCCGCGGGCCTGCGACAACACCGACAGCGCGCCCGCGAAGTCCCCTTGCGCGAACTTGCCTTCGGCCTGCGGCCGGAGCGTGCGCACGGATTCGGCCAGTGCCTTCTCGGCCGGTTCGGCGAGCAGCGCCTCGTTCACCTGCCCGGGGTCGCCTTCGACCTTCTTCAAGATGTTGCCGATGCGCTTGTTGGCGGCGGCCAGCGCAGCGGCTTCGGGCAGCGCGGAGAAGGCCACCACGGCCCGCACCCGGGCGGGCACCTGGGCGAGCGGCGGTGCGACGGCGATCACGGCATCGACCGCGGCGCGGTCGAACTGTCCTGCGAGCTGGTTGCGGTACCGCTCGAAGATGAAGGCGCGGACCTCGTCAATTTGTTTCGGCGTGGGCGGGGTGGCAAAGCCCGCTGCGGCCTGCGCGAGCAGGGCATCGAGCGTCAGCGCCGAGTCGCCCGCGAGACGTCCGCCGGCCTCCAGCTGCTCGAAGGCGCTGATCAGGCCCAGGGCCGCCCGGCGCAGGCCGTACGGATCTTTGTCGCCGGTGGGGGCGAGGCCGATGCTCCAGATACCGAGCAGCGTTTCCGCGCGCTCAGCCAGGAACAGCGCGGCTGCCGTGGCGCTGGCATCGGTCACGGGCGCTTCCAGGCGGATGCGGTATTGCTGGCGGATGGCTTCCACCACGTCCGGCGCTTCGCCGTCGGCTTCGGCGTAGTACGCGCCCATGATGCCCTGGAGTTCCGGGAACTCACCCACCATGCCGGTCACCAGGTCCGCCTTGGCGAGCAAGGCGGCGCGGTCGGCGCGGCCGGGGTCGGCGCCGATGGCTTGGGCTACCCAGCGCGCCAGCGCACGGACGCGTTGCGAGCGTTCGAGCTGCGAACCCAGTTTGTTGTGATACACGACGGTGCCGAGCTGTTCCACGCGCTCGGCCAGGGGCACTTTCTTGTCGGTCTCGAAGAAGAAGCGTGCGTCTGCCAGGCGCGGGCGCACCACCCGCTGATTGCCCTCGATGATGTTGGAGGGGTCGGCCAGCTCCATGTTGCTGACGATCAAGAAGCGATGCGTCAGCTTGCCGGTCGCGGCGTCGAACAGCGGGAAATATTTCTGGTTCAGCCGCATGGTCAGGATCAGGCATTCCTGCGGCACGGCCAGGAATTCGGACTCGAACTCGCCCACATAAACCGTGGGGTATTCCACCAGGGCACACACCTCGTCGAGCAGGGCAGCTACGTCGGCTTCATCCCCCAGCGAGGCGCCGAGGCGGGCGGCCTGGTCGCGCAATTGCCGCTCGATGGCGTCGCGCCGCTTGGCGAACGATGCGATGACGCGCCCTTGCTCGCGCAGGCGGTCTTCGTAGGCGTCGGCCGAGGCGAGCTCGATCGGGCCCTCGGACTGGAAGCGGTGGCCGTAGGTGGAGCGTCCTGCCCGCAGCCCGAGCGCGGTCACGTCCACGACCCGGTCGCCGTGCAGCGCGACGAGTCCGTGCGCCGGACGAACGAAGCGGACAGTGGTCGTGCCGTCGGCGAGCTGGTAGCTCATGACCTTGGGGATGGGCAGCTTGCCGAGCGTTTCTTCCAGCACGGTCTGCAGCGCGGCTTGCAGCGCGGCGCCCTTGGCGATGCCGCGATAGACGAGCTGCTCATTCTTGCCGTCCGATTCGCGCGCCAGGCTCGCGACGTCGACCGATTGCAAGCCCTTGGCGGCCAATTTCTTCAACAGGGCCGGCGTAGCTTGTCCGTCGGCCGTCAGGCCCACGGACACGGGCATCAGCTTTTCGGAGTATTCGGTATCGGCGGCCTGGGGCAGCACGGCCGACAGGTGGACGGCCAGGCGCCGCGGGGTGGCGTAAGCCGTCACGGCATTGCCGCCGGCCAGCAGCCCGCGGCTTTGCAGCCCGGCCGCAATGCCGTCGGCGAAGGCCTGCCCCAGCCGGTTCAGGGCCTTGGGCGGGAGTTCCTCGGTGAACAGTTCCAGCAGGAAGGGTTGAGCGGCCGACATTACGCGGCCTCCTTGCGTGCAAGCATGGGAAAGCCCAGTCGTTCTCGTGAGTCGTAGTAAGCCTGCGCGATGGCGCGCGACAGGTTGCGGATGCGGCCGATGTAGGCGGCCCGTTCGGTGACGCTGATGGCGCCGCGGGCATCCAGTAGGTTGAACGTGTGCGCGGCCTTCAACACCATCTCATAGGCCGGCAGCGCGAGCGGCACCTCAACCAGCCGCTTGGCCTGGGCTTCGTAGTCGTTGAAGTGGCGGAACAGGATCTCGGGCGAAGAGTGCTCGAAGTTGTAGCTGGACTGTTCCACTTCGTTCTGGTGGTAGACATCGCCGTACGTCACGCGCGTACCGTCGGGCGCTTGCGTCCACACGAGGTCGTAGACGCTTTCCACGCCCTGCAGGTACATGGCGAGGCGCTCCAGGCCGTAGGTAATCTCGCCCATGATGGGCTTGCAATCGATGCCGCCGACTTGTTGGAAGTAGGTGAATTGCGTCACTTCCATGCCGTTGAGCCAGACTTCCCAGCCCAGGCCCCACGCGCCCAGCGTGGGATTCTCCCAGTCGTCTTCCACGAAACGGATGTCGTGTTCCTTGGGGTCGATGCCCAGTGCCTCCAGCGAGCCGATGTAGAGGTCCAGGATGTTAGGCGGCGAGGGCTTGAGCACCACCTGGTACTGGTAATAGTGCTGCAGGCGGTTGGGGTTCTCGCCGTAGCGGCCGTCCTTGGGGCGGCGCGAGGGCTGGACGTAGGCGGCGCGCCAGGGTTCGGGCCCCAGGGCCCTCAGGAACGTGGCGGTGTGCGAGGTGCCGGCGCCGACTTCCATGTCGTAGGGCTGCAGCAGGGCGCAGCCTTGCTGGCTCCAGTACTCCTGGAGTCGGAGGATGATCTGTTGAAATGTCAGCATGGTCTTGGAATCAATGCGGCCGCGTGCGGCCATCGGCCCGGCCAAACCAGGGATTTTAACTGGCCCGCGCGAAAAGCGCGCCGCACCGGGCGCGCCCGGTGGGCGCAAAGGTGGTCATTCCCGCGCGGATGCACGCCGCAGCCAGGCCAGTCCGGCCAGCAGGGCGGCCACGAGGACCAGGATGGGCGCATTGCCCGTGCGGACGTAGGGCGTCAGGCCCGTCGTTCCCTGGACCGTGATGTCGAGTACGCCCGCGGTATGCGGCTCGAGTTGGCCCACGATCCGGGCCTGGGCGTCCACCGCGGCGGTCATGCCCGTGTTGGTCGCCCGCAGCAGGGGCCTG
This sequence comes from Pigmentiphaga sp., assembly GCF_019689535.1. Classification (GTDB taxonomy): domain Bacteria; phylum Pseudomonadota; class Gammaproteobacteria; order Burkholderiales; family Burkholderiaceae_B; genus Pigmentiphaga. The sequence continues at coordinate 42,882 of NZ_JADGHH010000002.1, read as the reverse complement.
CCGGTTTCGCGCACGCGCATGCGGGACATCTGCAGGTGCTGCGGCAAGGCGAGGGAGTCTCCGAACCACGCCAGGTTGCTGATGTTGGCGAGGATGGTGGCGCCGGGGTCGGACGGGCCGGGACGTATCGCGGGCAGGAGTTCCTCGCCGAAAACGTCCTCGTAGCAGATGTTCAGGGCGATGTGCTGGCCGCCTATGTCGAAGGGCTTCTGGCGCGGTGCGCCCCGGTCGAAATCGCCCAGCGGCATGACCATTTCGTCGACGAACCAGCGGAAGCCGGGCGGGATGAACTCCCCGAACGGCACTAGGTGCCGTTTGTCGTAGCGTCGGTCGACCTGTCCGTTGACCAGTCGCTCGGGGGCCGTGGTGCCGTCTAGCGAAATGACGCTGTTGTAATAGCGGTCGCGGTCGGGATGGATGTCGCGCATGGCGACGCCCAGCACGAAGGTGCCGCCCTGTACGCCGGCGCTGTCCACCCACTCTTGCCAGGCTTCGGCCGTGAGTTGGTCCTGGAAAACCGGCACCGCCGTCTCGGGCAGCAGCGTGAGGGCGGCGGAACGGCCGTCGGCCCTGGGAAGCATGGCCAGGCCCCGGTGCGTGTCCATGCCATGCCAGATGCGGGCAGGGTCGAATTTGTCTGAGAGTGGGATGTTGGCTTGCACCAGGCGCACGTCCAGCGCCGGGCCGTAAGGCTGCACCCAGGTCCAGGCCCCCCCGGCGATTCCGATTGCCAAGGCGCCTGCCGCGGCTGCCAGGGCGGGCCAGCCGGCGCGCAGGGCGGCGCCGCGCCGGCCGGGTTCCTTGCGCCGCCACGCTGCGGCTGCGATCCAGGCCAGCCCGGTCGCCGTCAGGGCGGCCGCAAACGCGACGCCGTAGACGCCGAGCAGGGGCGCCCAGCCGTGCAGCGGACCGTCCACGTGGGCGTAACCGATGTTGAGCCAGGGGAATCCGGTGAAGAGCACGCCGCGCAGCCATTCCGCGCCGCTCCAGCAGGCGGCGAGCGCAAGCACGTAGACGAGCCCCGATGCGGCGCCACGGGAATCGCGACCGTTCGGCCGGCGGCTCAGCCACCACGCCAAGCCGGTGGCCAGGGCAGGGTAGAGGGACAGGTAGGCCGCCAGCAGGCCGACCCCCAGCGCCGCGAGGGGGGCGGCCATGTAGGCGTAGACGTGCAGGCTGACGTAGATCCAGGAAATGCCGACCGCGAAGGTGCCGGCGCCGAACAGCGCGCCGATCCAGGCCGCTCTTCCTGCCGACGGGGCGCGCCATGCCAGCCGGCTCAGGGCGCCGAAGGCGGCCAATTGGAGCATGGGCAGGGACCAAGCGGGGAAGGGGGCTGGCGCGAAGGCCAGCCCATGCAGCATGCCAAGAATCAGCGCACCGGCCAGCGCGGCGTGAGGGATGGACACGGGTCGATTCAGCCTGGGTTGGACATCACGGCGGACGAGGGCGCCGAGCCGGGCGTCAGCCGCGACACGCGCAGCCACAGGGCGCGGCGCGCATCGGCGCGGATGACCTCGATGCGCAGGTCGTCGCGCTCGATGCGGTCTCCGCGCCGCGGAATGCGGCCCAAGGTGCCAGCCAGCCAGCCTCCGACCGTGTCGTACTCGTCGTCGTCCAGCGACGAGCCGAAAGTTTCGTTGAAGCGCCGGATGCTGGTCAGCGCGACGACGCGCCAGCGATTCTTGCCGTCCGGGAAGATGGACTGCTCCACGGCGGCATCGTCGAACTCGTCCTCGATTTCGCCGACGATCTGCTCCAGCACGTCTTCGATGGTAATGAGGCCCGCCGTGCCCCCGTGCTCGTCGACCACGATGGCGATGTGGTTCCGGTTGCTGCGGAATTCGCGCAACAGGACGTTCAGGCGCTTGGACTCCGGAATGAAGACTGCCGGGCGCAGGAGCGTGCGCAGGTCCAGCTCGCGATCCACCATGTAGCGCAGGAGGTCCTTGGCCAGCAGGATGCCGATCACGTTGTCCCGGGTGTCCTCGTAGACCGGGAAGCGCGAATGGGCAGTTTCGATGATGGTCGGAAGCAGGGCGTCGATGGGCTGCGACACCTCGAGCATGTCCATGCGCGAGCGGGGGATCATGATGTCGCCGGCCGTGAGTTCGGACACGGCCAGCACGCCCTCGATCATGGACAAGGCCTCGGCATCGAGCAGGTCGCGGCCGTAGGCCGCCTCGAGCACGGCCTTGAGATCCTCGCGGTCTTCCGGTTCGCGGTGGATCAGCGCTGAAAGGCGCTCGAAGAAGGTCTTGGGTGTGTGCTTGGGCGTACGCTGGGCGTACGCCGGACTAGGGGATGTATCTGACATCGTCCTGGGAGGACAGTTGGAAAAGTTTAGGATACCTGATACGGGTCGGGGATGGCCATCGTAGCCAGGATGCGGGTCTCCAGCGCCTCCATGCGCCGGGCGTCGCGTTCGTTCAGGTGGTCGTAGCCCAGGGAGTGCAGGACGCCGTGCACGACCAGGTGGGCGGCGTGATGCAAAAACGGCTTTTTCTGGGCCTTGGCTTCAGCTGCCAGCACCGGCACGCACAGTACGATGTCGCCGCCGACCACCCCGTCCGGCCCCGGGCCGTATTCGAAGGTCAGCACGTTGGTGGCGTAGTCCCGCTGGCGGAAATCGCGGTTCAGGCGGCGGCCTTCGGCAGCCCCGACCAGGCGGAGCGTCAAGGCGACGCCCGGGATGCCGGCCAGCTCGGGCGCGCGCAGCGTCTGGGCGACCCAGCGCCGCAGGCGCCAGCGCGGCAGGCGCGGCTCCTCTTTGCCATATTGCACTGCGAGGGAAAGCGTCGGCACGGCGGTCGCTTCAGCCGTCCTGGGACGTCTTGGCATGCTTTTCGTAGGCGTCGACGATGCGCGCCACCAGGGGATGGCGTACCACGTCCCCGCTGGTGAACTGCGTAAACGAAATGCCTTGGACCGAAGCCAGGATTTGCGCGGCGTCGAGTAGGCCGCTGCGCTGGCCCTTGGGCAGGTCCACCTGCGACGGGTCGCCCGTAATGACCGCTTTGCTGCCGAATCCGATGCGCGTCAGGAACATCTTCATCTGTTCCGGCGTCGTGTTCTGCGCCTCGTCGAGGATGACGAAGGCATGGTTGAGCGTTCGCCCCCGCATGTAGGCCAGCGGCGCGATTTCTATGGTCTGCTTCTCGAACAGCTTGGTGACCCGCTCGAAGCCGAGCAGGTCGTACAGCGCATCGTAGAGCGGTCGCAGGTAGGGATCGACCTTCTGGGTGAGGTCTCCGGGCAAAAAGCCCAGCCGCTCGCCCGCCTCGACTGCGGGCCGGGTAAGCACGATGCGTCGCACCGATTCCCGTTCCAGCGCGTCGATGGCGCACGCGACGGCCAAGTAGGTCTTGCCCGTGCCGGCGGGCCCCATGCCGAAGGTAATGTCGTGCGCCAGGATGTTACGCAGGTAGTCGCGCTGGCGCGGGGTGCGGCCTCGCAAGTCCTGCCGGCGGGGCAGGCGCAACACCACTTCCGTCTCGCCGGGTGCTCCTTGGGGCGGCGTTTCTTCGTCCGCGTCGTGGGCGGCGGTCATGGCGCCCAGTTCCACGAGGTTCAACTGCAGCTCGTCGACCGACAAAGGGTGGTCGGCGTGCTCGTAGAGGTATTGCAGCGCTGCCGATGCGGCGTCGGCGCGCTCGCCTTCCAGGGTGATCCGGTGGCCGCGGCGCGCCAGCTCGACCCCGTAGGCCGTCGCCAGCTGGCGCAGGTTTTCGTCGAGCGGGCCGCACAGGTTCGACAGCCGGGTGTTGTCGTCCCCCAGGGAAACGACGACCGGCGCGGGGCGGCGGTGAGCGCCGCGGGAGGGTGCTGCCGTCATGCGGACAAAGCCTCGGTCGCGTCGGTTTCGCGAGTGACCACTTCGCCGCGCAGCGTGTGCGGCAGCGCCGCAGTAATGCGCACGTCGATCATCTGGCCGATGAGCCGCGGCGGCGCCGGGAAGTTCACGATGCGGTTGTTTTCAGTGCGGCCCATGAGCTCCTCGGGGTTCTTGCGCGAGGGGCCTTCGACGATGATGCGCTGCGTGGTGCCCACCATGCTTTCGCTGATGGCGGCCGCCTGCTCATTGATCCGCGCCTGCAGGCGCTGCAGGCGGGCCAGCTTGACCGTTTGCGGCGTATCGTCTTGCAGGTCCGCCGCCGGCGTACCCGGACGGCGCGAATAAACGAACGAGAACGCCGTGTCGAAGCCTACGTCGTCGATCAATCGCATGGTTTTCTCGAAGTCTTCCTCGGTTTCTCCGGGGAAGCCGACGATGAAGTCCGAAGACAGCGTCAACCCGGGGCGTGCGGCGCGCAGCTTGCGCACGATGGACTTGAACTCGAGCGCCGTGTAGCCGCGCTTCATCGCCATCAGGATACGGTCGCTGCCCGATTGCACCGGCAGGTGCAGGAAGGACACGAGCTTGGGCAGGCGGGCGTAGGCCTCGATCAGCCGGGGCGTCATTTCCTTCGGATGCGAGGTCGTATAGCGGATGCGCTCGATGCCGGGGATGTCGTGTACATATTCCAGCAGCAGCGCGAAATCGGCGATTTCGTCGGTGTCGCCCATCTTGCCCCGGTAGGCGTTCACGTTCTGCCCGAGCAGCGTGACTTCCTTGACGCCTTGGTCGGCCAGGTCGGCGATCTCGGTGAGCACGTCCTCGAACGGCCGGGAGACTTCCTCGCCGCGCGTGTACGGCACGACGCAGAAGCTGCAGTACTTGCTGCAGCCTTCCATGATGGAGACGAAGGCCGTCGCACCTTCCACCCGGGCGGGCGGCAGGTGGTCGAACTTTTCAATTTCGGGGAAGCTGATGTCTACCTGCGGCGTGCCGGACGCGCGCCGCTTGGCGATCAGTTCGGGCAGCCGGTGCAGCGTTTGCGGCCCGAACACCACGTCGACATACGGTGCACGCGCCACGATGGCCTCGCCTTCCTGGCTGGCGACGCAGCCGCCCACGCCGATCACCAGGTCCGGCTTTTCGCGCTTGAGCATCTTGGCGCGGCCGAGGTCGGAGAAAACTTTCTCCTGCGCCTTTTCGCGCACCGAACAGGTGTTGAAGAGAATGATGTCCGCGTCTTCCGGCCGGTCCGTGAGTTCCAACGGCTGGTCGGCGTTCAGCACGTCTACCATTTTGTCCGAGTCGTACTCGTTCATTTGGCAGCCGAACGTGCGGATGTATAGTTTGCGGGGAGTGGCTTGGGTCATCTCGATTGCCGTGACGGGGTTATAGCCCGCGGGCACAAATGCGGAATATGGCATTTTATCAGAGGGTTACGCGGGTGGCTGCCCGGCGCGGCAGGCGGGGTACACCCGTTCAGGTCTCTGTCAGTGGGTAGGGGCTAGACTGACGGCTCAGGTGATTGCTTTGCCGCAAAGGGCATCGGTGAGACCGCAGCTCCCGACGCCTGGCAGAGCGGTTCATCCGACACCGATACCGCGCTTCCCCCGCGAGCTTTTGAGGCGCGGCATTGTGTGCTCCCTGTCGGCCCGACGGCAATGCTGTCGGGCCCTTTTTTTTCGCGATGCAAAGCCATTTGCGCGCAGCCCGGGAACACTATATAATCGCGGTCTTAGCTTTTGGCGCATTAGCTCAGCCGGTTAGAGCGACGGAATCATAATCCGCAGGTCCCCTGTTCGAATCAGGGATGCGCCACCAGGATACGCAAGGGCCCAACCACGGTTGGGCCCTTTTTCATTTGCTGCCCGCTTTCCTGGTTTCGCTACCCCCGCGGGAGCGGGAGGGACGGGCATGGCGACCTGCAATTTACTGTAGCCCGGGCAGATGCGGGGGGAAAGACAGCCGCAGCGTCGCTGCGTTTTCCGTCACCAGGAATTCGATGTGTCCACCGAGCTCGCGGGCGCGGCGGTGCATGTTGCGCAGACCGTTGCCGATGTTGCTGCGGTCTTGCAGGGCGGTGCCGTGGACGTCGTTGAAGACGCAAAGCAGGGCTTGCCCGTCCGGGGCGGTTTGTCCCTGTATGGATAGCTTGCGGGCAGCACCGTGGCGGATCGCGTTGGTGACTGCCTCCTGCAGGATGCGCAGCACGGAAAGGGCGTTCTGCGGCGTGACTCCGGTGACGGCCGGCAGTTTCTCGGTCGACCAATGCAAATCGATGCCCAGCCGGCGCATTTGCGGTTCGAGCCGCTCGCGGAAGGCGGCGAGCGCCACGCCCAGGTCGCCGTCGCCAAGATCGAGGGAATGCACCACCAGCCTGAGGTCGTCAAGCGCGGCCCGCGCAGCCTGTTCGATGTCTTTGCCGCGTTCGCCCTCGCGTTCGGCGAGCGCGATGATGGTCACGAGATGGCCGCTCATGCCGTCGTGCAGGTCGCGCATCAGGCGCCGGCGCTCTTCTTCGCGCACCATGCGGTTGGCGTGGATCTTTTCTTTCTCGTGCATCAGCACCAGCTCCCATTCCTGGGCTGCGAGCTGCTGCCGTAGCGTCTCGTTCGCGTTGTCGAGGCTGTTCAGGCTGCGCGCGAGGCGGCCCATCAGTACCACCGTGATGGCGAGCAGCAGGAGGGTGCGCGCGTAGGGGGCGTGCAGGAAGGGGGCGTCGTGGATGCCGGTCACGACGAGCACGTCGTGCAGCGCGAACCAGCCGGTCAGGGCGCACGGCCCCATCATGATGGCGGCGTCCCAGTTTTCCTCGCGCGCGAATCGATGGGCCAGGATGGCGCTTGCGACGAAGTATGCGGCGGCCAGGAAACAAGCGCTCACGAGTCCGACAATGGCGAACGGGACCGTCCCGGTTTGCCCGAGCAGCAGGAGGGCGAGGGGAAGGAGCACGACGGCCGGGACCAGCCATTTCGGCCGCGGCAGGCCCGCGATGGCGAGGGCCATGCCTATCGCCATCAGGCCCACGGCGGGCGTCAGAGCGATGGAGCGGAACTGATCGACGGGGCCGAGCGCGTGCTGCGGCGCCTGCGTCAGGACGACCAGGATGCTGGTCACGGAAAGCGTGGCCAGCCACCCGAACACCGCATCGTGGCGGCGGGTGATCCAGATGGTCGCAATGCCTATGGTCAGCGCGATGTGCAATGCGAAGGTCATCGCGCGGATTTCCTCGATCAGGAAATCCGACAGGCGATAGGCCGGCATGACCTGGTCCGCCGTTCCAATGCTCACCTCCGACAACCGGCCGGGTAGCCAGCCCACCTTGCGCGTCTGGCGAACTACGAGCGCATTGTCGCCCGCATGCAGCGTGCCGCGGGGAATGCGGGCGAGGAAGGAGTAGCCGCTGGTCGGCGTGGGCCATGCGGTGTCGGGCACGGGGTCCGCGCGCTGGCCGTTCACCCAGGTTTCGACCTGGTGGCGCGCCGCCGGAATGAAAATGAACAGCGGTTCGTCAGGGACGGTTTCCAGGCGGAATGCGAGCCGGTAGGTGCCGGTGGTCAGTTCGAACAGGTTTTCCGGTGTCCAGCGGTGCGGGAGCGAGACGACGCGTTCCGTGTTTTCACCTGTTTGGATGAAGCGGGCCGTCGCCAGCGTCAGGCCATCCGTAGGTGCCCCGACATGAATGAGATAGGGAAGCAAGCCGATCGCGATCGTCAGCGTGACCAAGGCGATCCAGGCGATCGCCTTGCCCCGGCGGCCTAGGGGACGCCCGCCCGCGGCCATTACAGCTTAATGAGCCCGAGCCGTGCCGCTTCGAAGACCGCTTCGGAGCGATTGCTGGCTTGGAGCTTGCGGTATATGTTCCGAATGTGGACCGGCACCGTTTGTCGCGAAATGGCGAGCTTGTCGGCCAGCTCGCCGTAGGTGAAGCCCTTCGCGATGCCCCATAGGATGTCCATTTCGCGATCGGTCAGCGAAGGCTTGGGTTTGGCCGCCTCGGGATGTTCGGGCGCGTGCCCGAGTTCGGATAGCCGGCGCACCAGCACGCGGGCGATGCGCGAGGAAATGGGCGAGCGTCCGGCCATGACGTCCTTGATCGCGTCGACCAGGTCGATGGAGTCGGCATCTTTGAGCAGATAGCCCGACGCGCCGGCTTCGATGGCGTCGAGGACGGAGCGTTCGTCGGCCAGCACTGAGATGACCATGGCTTCGGCCTTGGGGCGGCGTTTGGCCAGGTAGCGGATGGCGTCGATGCCGCTGCCGTCAGGAAGGTTGATGTCCGTGATCAGCAGGTCGATGTCATTGGCCCCGATGGCGATCAGAGTTTCCTCTAGGTTGGGGCAGGCGGCGCAGAGTTGCGCTTCGGGCCAATTGCCGATGATGCGGGCGAGTCGTTCGCGTATGGGGTCGTCGTCTTCTGCCAGAAGAATTCTGAGTGCACCCGTGGTCATCTTGGATCTCCTGCCGCACTCTGCGCATCGCCACCTGGGGTTACGTCGAGTGCACTTTTTCAGTTGAACACAGTATCGCAGAGCGGTGCGCACGATAAATACCATGGATATGGTATTGGGCAGACGCGCCGTTGTGCGTAACATGCCCAAAAGCCGGCGCCCTGTCGGTGCCCTGGGGGAAGGTAATGAGGAGTATCCAGTATCTCGCGGCGACGGGGGTTGCCGCGCTCATGGGGCTCGCCGCGTGTGGCGGGTCGTCGGATGGGGGAGGCCCGGACGACGGGCCCGGCGCCAGTGCTCCCAACATCCTGTTCGTGGTGATGGACGACGTGGGCATCGACCAGATGGCCGCCTTCGGCTACGGCGGTGCCACGCCGCCCAGCATGCCGAACATGACGGCGGTTGCCGATGCCGGCCTGCGTTTCCGCAATACGTGGTCCATGCCCGAGTGTTCACCGGGGCGCGCCGCGTTTTTCCTCGGCCGGTATCCTACGCGCACCGGCATCTACCAGGCCATTGGGCCCAACGACCTCGCCAATTCGCAGGTGTCTCCGTACGAGGTCACCGTGCCCAAGCTGCTCAAGCGCGCCAATTACGAAAGCGCGATGTTCGGCAAGTTCCACCTGGCCGGCCCGGAGAACAACGAGGCCGAGTATGCGACGCCTGCGGTGCTCGGCTGGGATTATTTCTACGGCTGGCTCGGCGGCCTGCCTGGTTCCATCGATACGACGGCCGGCGGCGTTGCGCCCGAGAAAACCTATGCCTGCGGATTCGTGCCGGGCGAGGCGGCGGGCGGGGCAGACCACGGCGCCTGCTATAGGCCCGACGGCAGCTGCAGCATCATGCGGCGCACGTCGGCGTTGCAAGACGCTGCGGGCCTGCAGTGCCTGGATGCGGGCGGCATATTCGTGCCGGACGAAGCGTGTGGCGAGCCGCCCGCCACGCTCGATTTCGAGCGCGAGAACGCGCATTACGTTTCGCCGCTCGTGATCGTCGATCAAGGGAAAGTGACTCGCGTGCCCCTCAGCGATCCGCGCTCGCGCGGTTTCCGCACCCGCATCGAGACCGACGCCGCCATCGCATGGATCAAGTCGCGCTCGGGCAAACAGCCATGGATGGCTTCCGTTACCTATAGCGCGGCCCACACGCCCTGGCAGCAGCCGCCCCGCAGCCTCATCCCCGCGAGCGGCCATGCCGGGTCCGACGCTTGGGACTGCCGCGCGACGCTCGAGGGCCGCCTCATCCAGGACCAGATGACCGAGGCCATGGACACGGAATTCGGCCGCCTGCTGGTGGAAACCGGATTGGCGCGCCGGGGCGAGGACGGCCGATTGCAATACGACCCGAAGGCCAGCAATACCATCATCGTGATCGTGGGCGACAACGGCACGCTGGGCTCGGCGGTCAAGGCGCCGTTCAGCACCGACCGCGCCAAGGCCACCGCCTACCAGACGGGCATCTGGGTGCCGCTCATCATCGCCGGGCCGCAGGTGGAGCAGCCCGGCCGCGAAGTCGACCGCATGGTCAATGCGGTAGACCTGTTCCAGTTCTTCGGGGAGGCGGCGGGCATCGACGCGCACGCGGCAGTGCCGCGCACGATCGACTCCGTCTCGCTCATGCCGTACCTGACCAACCCCGAGCAGCCCAGCCTGCGCTCGGTGAACTTCGCCATAGGGGGCTACAACATCCAGGCCAATGGCACGCGCAATGGCGCATGCGTCATCGGCACGGTCTGCAACCAGACGCCGGTCTCCAAGAGCGTGTGCGAGGACAACCAGGGCGTATGGTGGGGAGCCGGCTATGACGATCCTTCGGTCATCCCCAACGACGGCGCGGGCTACCAGACCTGCTGGGCCGTCAACCAGGCGCTCTTCAAGGCCGAGCGGCCGTTGATCGACATCATGCCGGAGATCTCGGCCGCGATCCGCAACGACCGCTACAAGCTGGTTCGCAACACCACGCAGGCCTATGATCCGGCAAGCGACAGCGGTACTTCCGTGGTCACCGACGAGCTCTACGAGGTCGACCAGGCCGCTCCCATCCCGCAGCTCGACAAGGCCGAGCGCAACCTGCTGGTTGCGCCTACGCCGGAGATCGAAGCCGTCTACGCGGACCTTCGGGCCAAGCTCGAACAGATGCTGGCCGCCGATCCAGATTGCCCGGGGGACGGCAATCGCGATGGCGTGGTCGATGAAGAAGACCTGTCCAACTGGAGCCGCATCGCGCGAGAGTGGGGGCTCTCCAGCGTCTATGACTTCGTGACTGGCACGGCTCGCGATGGGCTGACCAACGACGCCGATGGCCAGGTCGTCCGCAACAACCTCGGCAAGATCTGCCCCAAGACCTATGGACTCTATTGATCCACAACGCAACCGCCGGCGCCTGTTGGCCGGCGGCGTGGCGCTGGCCGCGGCAGGCACCGGCGTCGCAGGCGTGCTGGGCTGGCAGGCCTGGCGCAGCCGCCCCGCGGAAAAACCGCGCGTCGTGCTCGGCGACGGCGTGAAGACGCCCAAGGGCATGGCCTGGGTGCCCGGCGGCGAATTCCTCATGGGCAGCGATCACAAGCTGGCCTATCCCAATGAACGTCCCACGCACCGCGTCCGCGTCCCGGGCTTTTGGATGGACGTCACGCACGTCACCAATGACCAGTTCGCCCAGTTCGTCAAAGAGACGGGTTACGTCACCACGGCCGAACAAAAACCGGATTGGGAAACGATACGGGTGCAATTGCCGCCGGGCACCCCGCGCCCGCCGGACGATATGCTGGTGCCGGGCGCCATGGTGTTCGTGGGTACCGACAGGCCCGTGCGGCTAGACGACTATTCCCAATGGTGGCGCTTCGTTCCCGGCGCGAATTGGCGCCATCCGCAAGGGCCGGGCAGCTCCATCGAAGGCAAGGGCGGGCACCCGGTCGTGCAGGTGAGCTACGCCGATGCGTTGGCGTATGCCAAGTGGGCGGGCAAACGATTGCCCACCGAGGCGGAGTGGGAGTTCGCGGCGCGGGGCGGCCTCGAGCAGGCAACGTACGCCTGGGGGGACGAGCTGCTGGTCGACGGCGCGCGCCAGGCCAATTATTGGGATGTGCGCGAGCGCCCCTTCCCAGTGATCAGCCCCCGCGCCGGCGGTGCGACCGGCACGCTCGAGGCCGGCTCTTTCCCGCCCAACGGCTATGGGCTGCTGGACATGACGGGCAATGCCTGGCAATGGGTGGCGGACTGGTACCGCGCCGATTACTTCGCGCGCCAGGCCAAGTTGCGCCAGCCCATCGAAAATCCCCAAGGGCCATCGGACTGCTTCGATCCGAGCGAACCGGGCGTGCCGGCCAATGCGCCCAAGCGGGTGATACGCGGCGGCTCGTTCCTGTGCAACGAAGACTACTGCTTGTCTTATCGACCGAGCGCCCGGAGAGGCGCAGACCCCTATAGCCCGATGTCTCACCTGGGCTTTCGGCTGGTTATGAGCTAAAGGAACCGCAACTATGAGAACAAAGATCCATCCGCATGGGAGGCGGGCGGCCATTTTGTCCGCATTCCTGGCATCCGCGGCGCTGCTCTCGGGCTGCTCCGACGGATCCAAGTCCGAACCCGTGGCAGAGCAGAAGCCCAACATTCTTTTCATCGTGCTCGACGACTTCGGCCTCGACCAGCTGACGTTCTACGGGTACGGCGGCGCCGCGCCCCCCAAGACGCCCAACCTCGCCGCGATCGCCAGGGCCGGCGTACAGTTCCGCAACGCCTGGGCCATGCCCACCTGCACGCCCACGCGCGCGAGCTACTTCACCGGGCGCTATCCCTCGGTCACCAACGTGCTGAACGCGGTGGTGTCCACGGACCTCGCCAATTCCGAGATATCCCCCTATGAGGTCACCGTGCCCAAGCTCTTGCGCACGCAAGGCTACGTGAGTGCGCTGATCGGCAAGATGCACCTGACGGGCTCGGATCTCGGCACCGCCGCCAATCTGCCCTATGGCCACCAGACCATGTGGAAGCTGGGGTGGGATTATTTTGATGGCTACCTGGACGGCGCGCCGTATCCGATCGACACGCGGGCCGGACGCACCACGGTGGAGGAAGGGACATACAAGTGCGGCTTCGTCCCGAACACGACCATGGATGCGGAAAACGGGGCCGACGAAGGGGCGTGCTATTTCGCCACCGGCGCCTGCGAGACCCTCGCCCGGGGCGGCGACATCGTCACGCCGGGGCGCACCTGCATGGAGCGGGGCGGCATTTTCGATCCGGGCGCGTCGTGCCAGGCCAAGGTGCCGGATTACATCGATTTCACCGCGCAGAACGGTTATTACACTGGCGAGTTCATCCAGAGCTGGGCCGACGGCAGGACGAACAAGATACCGGTCTCTGATCCTTCGGCGCGCGGCTATCGCACCACGATGGAAACCGACCGCGCGATCGCCTGGGCCAAGCAGCAGTCTGGCGACAAGCCGTGGATGATGTCGGTGGGCTATTCGGCCATCCACGCGCCGCTGCAATTGCCGCCGCTTTCGCTGATCTCCGAGACCACGCCGGGCCGCAACGACCTGCTGCCTTGCTCGCCGGCCAGCGATTTTGAAGGCGCGCCGGGCATAACCAAGGTGACGGACCTCGTCGAGGCCCACCTCATCACCAACCTGATGGTGGAGGCCATGGACCGCGAGATCGGGCGCCTGCTGGTCGAGCTGGGGCTGGCCACCTGGAACGAGGACGGCTCGCTGAATTACCAGCCGGAAAAAACCAACACCATGGTGGTCGTCATGGGTGACAACGGCACCTACGTGAACAGCGTGAAGTTCACCGAGCCGGGCAAGTTCGACCCCGTGCGCTCCAAGGGATCGGCGTACCAGACCGGTGTTGCCGTGCCCCTGCTGGTGGCCGGCCCGCTGGTGAAGGATCCCGGACGCGAGGTGGAGCACCAGGTGAGCGCGCCCGATCTCTACCGGCTGTTCGCCGAGATCGCGGGCGCCGACGTCGAGGGCAATATTCCCGCCTATCGCCCGGTGGACGCGCGGCCCATGTTGGCCTACCTGACCGACCCCGGCCAAGGCCCCATCCGCGAGCTGAACTTCGCTGAGGTGGGAACGAACTTCACCAACCCATCTACCGACATCACGCCGCAGCCGTGCGTGGTCGAGGCCGCCAACGTCTGCTTCACCATCTTCCCGAACAAGGAGTTGTGCTCAGACCAAAGCGGGGTGTGGTACGGCGCCAATTCTGGCCTGGCCGGCGTGCCGGAGGAGGGCTACATGCATTGCGGACAGGTGAACTCCTACCTCATGTCAAAGGACGAGGAGCCGGTATTGGTCTTCGCCGACTCGGAGAAGGCGGCCAGCGACGGCAAGTACAAGCTGGTGCGCGTGAACCGCAAGACCTACTCCATCGATACGGAACATCCGGAGAACTCTGAGTACCTGCGCAATGAAAATACGGACGAGCTCTACCGGATCGAGATGAGCGTTCCCAACCCCACCCTGGATAGGGAGGGCAGCGCCATCGCCATCGGTTCGCCCACCATTACCGATCCGCTCGATCCGGAAGCGCAGGCGGCTTATCTCAAGCTGAAGGCCGAGCTGGACGAGCGGGACGAAGTCGCGAGCTATTACTACAACTATGACACTGTCCACTGCCCGGGGGACGGGAATCGCGACGGCGTGGTCGACCAGCAGGACTTGGACAACTGGGCTGAGCTGAGTCAGCTGAACAAGTACGAAGGCGTTGCCCAATCCAGCTGGTACGACTTCAACCACGACGGCAAGACGGATGATGCCGACCGGGCCATCATCCAGAACAACCTGGGCAAGACCTGCAAACTGGTCGCGGCCGGTTGACGTCGCCGGGGCTGCGGGCTCAAACCGCCCGCAGCCAGCGGGTGCGGGTCCTACGCTGCTGCGTGATCAGCGGCGGCAGCGGGAAGGGGCCGTCGTCGTCGCAGGGCGATTCGTACGGCTTCCTGATCAAGCCTGCCAGTTTGTACGGTGGAGAAGGCAGGGGATCGAAGCGCCGGCCGGTACGGACGATGCGGTGCATCTTGTCGACGTTGTACAAGCGCCAGCCCGGGGGATCGCCCGCCCGGCCGTCGAGCTGCCATGCAATCACGATCAGCGTGCCATCAGTCGTCGTTCCCAATGAATGGGGATGCGCAACGCGCGTGGCGCCATGGTAATGAAACTGGAGCTCGGACCGGATTGCGATCGCGGCGGACAAAAGAGAACAGCGTGTTTCGTTGTGCATTGCAGTACGGTAATCCTGTTGGGATCGCCTTGATGGTAGCGCCAGAAAAGCAAGATCGCCACAAAAATGTTGCGATGCACAAATCGGGTTCAGGGTGCACCATCCCTGCGCGCGAAAAACACTGATGTGGTGCGGAAAATCGCCCAGGCCATGCCCTCCCCAAGCTTGCGCGTCGCCGGCGCGAGGACGCCCCGGCGCCCCGACGAAAACCCGGCGTGGGCGCGGGGCGTGGCTGGCGCTTCACACGACCGTAAGCGTGACATCGATGTTGCCGCGCGTCGCATTCGAATACGGGCATACGACGTGCGCTTTCTGGACCAGCGACTCGGCCGTGGCGCGGTCGATGCCCGGCAGCGAGATCTTGAGTTCCACTTCGATGGCGAAGCCGGTCGGGATGGGGCCTATGCCTACCGAGCCATCGATCTTCGCATCGGCGGGCAGGGTGATTTTTTCCTTGGACGCCACGAATTTCAGCGCACCCAAGAAGCACGCCGAGTAGCCGGCAGCGAATAACTGCTCGGGGTTGGTACCGTTGCCGCCTGCGCCGCCCAGCTCTTTGGGGGTGGACAACCGCACGTCCAGGACGCCGTCCGAGGAGACGGCTTTGCCGTCACGGCCGCCGGTGGCCGTGGCATGCGCGACGTATAGGACTTTCTCGATAGACATGATGAAGCTCCTTCGTTGATGTGGCGAGGGCGCTGTTCAGGATGCAACCGGCGCGCCCGGGATCGGCTGCATAAGTCTTTGACGATTAAATCGCGTGCTATTTAAGTCATGGGCACGTCCATTCCACTATGGACCGACAGGCTCAAACATGTTTGAGCAGATTGTTCCGCAAGGTTTCCAGCTGTTGTTTCAGGTCCGCTAGCTGTGCCGGGCTGCATGCGCTCGCGCACAGCACCGCTGACGGGATGGAAGTGGCCTTCGCCTTGAGCTCGCGGCCTGCGGGAGTCAAGGTGATGAGCACTTGGCGTTCGTCGTCCTTGCTGCGCGTGCGCGCAATCAGCCCCATGACCTCGAGCCGCTTCAGCAGGGGCGTGAGCGTGGCCGAATCCAGGAACAGCCGCTGGCCAAGTTCGGAAACGGTCAGGTCATCCCGCTCCCAAAGCACCAGCATGGCGAGGTACTGGGGATAGGTCAGCCCCAGCTCGCTGAGCAGCTGGCGGTACAGCTTGTGCATGGCCAGGTTGGCGGAATACAGCGCGAAGCACAGCAAATTGTCCAGCAACAGCGCGTTGAATTTCGAGGAAGGCGTGTCCATGCCCGTCATTATGAATAGCTCGAAATTAAATCGCAAGCGATTTAATTTCGGCGGCGCTGGAAATGGCAACAGTTAGCGCGCTCGGTGCCTAAGCCCTTCGCGGCCTTGGGCGCCTGGGGGTCACGATTGATTACGTACGTAGTCCCCGCGTCACATAGGGCCGGTGTACAGTCAGTTTCACGAAAGCTTTGTGTGTTCGCGGAGTGGGCAGCACGCAGGCTTCAGTTTCCTCGGGAACGGATCATGATTAGGAAAACATTGATCGTCGCGTTGACCTGTGCCGGGCTGGCGTTCGGCGCTGTCGCGGAGGCCAAGGATCGCGGCCGGGGCCATGGGCACGGCCCCGGCCATGGCCATAGCCACTTCGATAAGCACGGGCCCCGCGCGCACCACAAGCACAAGGGTCACCACCACGGTTACGGGCGTGCTCCCAAGATCATCCACCATCATGTGTGGACGCCGCCTCCGCGTCATTGGTCGCGCGGGGACCGCTTGCCGCATTTCCACCGCGGCGGCTACCACGTGATCCATGACTGGCACGCCCATCGGCTGTACCGTCCCCACCCGGGCCACCAATGGGTGCGCGTGGGGTCCGAATACCTGCTGGTGGCCGTTGCCTCCGGTATCATCACCGCCATCATCCTCAACCAGTAGTCCCCGCCGGTCCGCCTGGACATCGGGGCAGGATCCATGTCCATGCGGTACGCACGCCTGAAAGCCTGTGCAGCGGCGTGGCTGGTGCTGGCGGCCACGCCGCTGTGCGCCCAGACCATTCTCCACAGCGAAAAATCCGCTTTTGAAGACATCGTGGTCTATGAGGCCGGCGGCGAGCGCTGCATGAAGTTCGGCAGCGTGTTCGCGCCGGGCCGGCAGAGCTGCCAGTTGCCCGAGCGTCCCCACGAGCTGCTCTTCGATTACACCCGCATGATGATGGGGGCGCTTTACCTGCGGCCGGATCCCCAACGCATCCTCATCATCGGGCTCGGGGGAGGCAGCCTGCCCACGGCGCTGGCGAGCGCCGTCCCGCAGGCCCGGATCGACGTGGTCGAGATCGATCCGGCCGTGGTGCGCGTGGCGCACCAGTTCTTCGGCTTCCGGGAGGGGCCGAACATGCGGGTGCACGTGGCCGACGGCCGGGAATTCGTGCAGGCGGCCGGCCGCAGCGGCGATCGCTACGACCTCGTCATGCTGGACGCCTTCGACGAGACCTATATTCCCCGCCACCTTTCGACCGTGGAGTTCATGCGCGAAGTGCGCGCGATCCTGGTGCCGGGAGGCGTCCTCGCCTCCAATACCTTTGCCTCCAGCGCTTCGTATGCCAGCGAATCGGCTACCTATGCCGAGGTCTTCGGCGAGTTCTACAACCTGCGCAGCGCCAACCGCGTCATCCTCGCCTCCACCGGCGGCTTGCCCGACCGCGAGACGCTGGCCGAGCGTGCCCGCGCGTTGCGGCCGCGGCTGGCGCCGATGAAGGTGGACGATGCGCGCCTGTTACCCATGTTTTCTACCCGTCGCGATTGGCCCGGCGACGCCAAGCCGCTGCGCGACTGATCAGCGTAGCAGGCTGGCCGGGTCTTCCCGGAGCACCCGGCGCACGGCGAATAGCCCCGAGATGAGGGCGATGCCCATGACCAGGGCCGCGCAAACGAGCGCCACGAAGGGGGTCATGCGCACCGGCACGTTTTGATTGTGCGCCACCGCGAGCAGCGCAGCGCACAGAATGGCGGCCAGCGCGGTGCCGGTCAGGCCCACGCCCAAGGCCTGCTGTAGCACGACGTTGCGCAACGCGGACACCCCTACCCCCATGGCCTTGAGCGTGGCGTAGGCGCGCATGGAGCCGGCGATGGCGGCAATCAGCGTTTGGCTGGTGATGGCAGCCCCTGCGACGAACACCACCGCGGCGAGGAAAAGGACGCCCGCGCCCGCGCCGGTTTGCAGCAGCCAGTAGAGCTGGGTCTTTCTGGAGAAGGCTTCGCTGGTCCAGACCTCATATGCGCCGAAGCTGCGGTGCTGCGACAGGCGCTCGCGCACGGCTGCAACCTGGGTGCGGTCGCGCACTTCGGCGACGAAGTAGGTCGGCAGGCTGCCTTCCTCTGGCGTGCTGATCAACTGCGCGGTCTCGGCCGAGGCGAGGACGTTGGCGCCGTCCAGCGCGCGCAGTCCGTTGACCACGCCGACCACGCGCACGGGATGGCCGTTGAGCGTGGCCTGGCCACCGGGCCGGGTGCGCAGCTTTTGCAGGTCGGCGCGGTCTACGATGATGGCGCCGACTTCGGCCAGCCGCTCGCGCAGGTCCAGTGGCAAGACCCGGGAAAACAGCAGGCCGTCGGGGCGCACGTTGATGCCGGATACGGCGACGCTCATGCCGCCCCGGGTTTCGGGGCTGCGCCATTCGGCATAGCGCAGGTAGAAAGGTTCGACCGCCGCGATGCCCGGGTCCATGCGCAGGGGCATTTCGATCTCGGGGCTCAAGGGAAGCCCCTGGTCGATGCTTTGCGTCCCGGGCGAGCCTATCCATAGATCCCCGCGGGAGCCGTTGACGTAGACCGCTGCGTTGCCGAAGATGCCGAGCACCAGCGCGGCTTGCGCGAGCAGCAGCAGCCCCGAGAAGGCCACCGCGATGACGGCGGGCAGGAAGCGGGGCCATTCGTGTATGAGGGTCTTGCGGGCCAGCATGTCTCAATCCCGTTGGGCCAGGGTGCATCCGGCACAGCGCGGACCCGGCAGCGACCCCGCAGGGGCGGCCGCGTCCGTGGAGCGAGACGCGGACGGAGGGAGAGAGCCTGCGGGCTCGTCGCCGCTGAGGCCCAATCCGGGAGTATCGGCGGGAAGCGGGCCGCCGCCCACCGCCTTGTGCAGCGAGATGAAGGCCAGGTCCTGCGCCAGGGTGGTGGCCGACACGGCCAATTGCGCCTGGATGCGGCGTGCGGCGAGATCGAGGTGGTCGAGTTCGCTGGCAAGCTTGGCGGCCTCGAGCCGGCGTGCCCGCTCGAGCGCGCCGTCGAGCGCCTGGACGGCTTTTTCCTCGGCTTCGCGGCGCTTGCGATATTCATCGAGCTCTATCAAGGCCGCTTCAGCTTCCGCCGCGCTGCTCAGCACCGTTTGCCGGTAGGCTAGCAGGGCGGCATCCAGTTCAGCGCTGCGGGCCCGTTCGGCGGCCTGCCGGCGTCCGTAGTCGAACAGGGGGATGTCGATCAAGGGTCCGAGCGAGAAGATGGCTTGCGTACTCGTGCTGGATTCGCTGCGACGATTGAAGTTATTGGCGAAATTGCTGGCGATGGTCAGGGAGCCGCCCAGCCCCAGGCGCGGGTAGAGGTCTGCGCGTGCGATGCCGAGCGCTCCCGCGGCGTGGAGCACGCGGGCCTGCGCCATCCGGATGTCCGGCCGTGCGCGCAGCAGGTCGGCCGGCGTGCTGCGTATGGCGGCCCGCAGCGGGGGAAGCGCCGTGGCGGCCGGCGCCTTCGTCCAGGATGGGTCCGGTTCGCTGCGGCCAAGCAGCGTGGCCAGGCGCAGCGCACTCTGGCGTATCGCCACGCGGGGGTCGGCGAGCGCCGCGCGGGCCTCTTCCAGGGCAGCGCGTGCGCGATCGAGATCCGCCCCGGACGCCAGGCGCGTGCGATGCCGCAGCGATACCAGTTCCACGTGCCGCGCCCGCAGCGCGACGGCCTCGTTGAGCAATCGCTCGCGCATTTGCGCGTGGCGTAATTCGCGATAGGCGCGGACCACCTCGGCCACGACGCTGATGCGCGCGCCTTGCAGCGTCGCCGCGGCGGCATCGACGTCGGCGCGGGCCAAGCGCTCGGCGGCTTCGGCCCGGCCGAAGAGCCCGAGCTCCCAGGTCGCGTCGAAGCCGGCTTGGAAGTAGGAGCTGCGCGCATCGGCGGCAACCGCATCGCGCGTGCGGAAGGCGAATTCAGGGCGATAGGGCCCTTCGGCTACTCCATGCAGGAGCCGGGCCGCCTGGAGGCGGGTATGGGCCTCGGCCACGGTGAGGTTGTCCGCGAGCGCCTGTTCGACGAGCTGGTCCAGGGTCGGATCGCCGTAGATTTTCCACCAGGACGCCGGGTCGGGGGCCGGGGCATCAGTGGCGTTGCGCCATTGGCTGGGCGCGCCTGCCGGCAAGGAGGGCTCGGGCATGCTCATGCATCCGGCGAGGGCCGCGGACGCGAAAAGCAGCATGAGGCGTAGCGCCGGACGAACCGGGAGCCGGGCGGCCGGCGGCAGGAAACGGAAAAACGGCATGACGTAGGAAGCGGCGGTTCGGCCTGGCGGCGGCGCCGGGCAGGCGAAGGGGTTATGGCCAGACGTGATCTTACTGTTAGTTACCGTGCGACGGGGAGGTCGCGCCGCCGTGCAAACAATCTGGCCAAATGGTAATGTATCGCGCCGCGCGCAACCCGGTGTTCCGATTAGCTATGCGTCCATTACAACAAAGACGGCGGCTGGAGGGGTCGGACACCTACAGATGGCGGTATTTCTGCGATACTTCGCGATGCGGGTCGCGAAGGGTTGTGGTGACGTTTCCGTAAACCCCCCATCATCACAATGACAAGCATTGGGCGTTCGGCCCAAAAACTGACTGCGGCTGTAACTGATCTCCCCCGAGGTTTCCCTTTAATGACCACCGAATCCCAACTGCTTGCCGACGAGGCACAATACTGCTCGTTCGGGGATACCGTCCATTACGTCAATCCCCCCAAGATTTTCGAGCGCTGCGAAGGCAGCTACATGTTCGATGCCAACGGCACGCCATATCTCGACCTGCAGATGTGGTACTCCGCCGTCAACTTCGGCTACGGCAATGAGCGCCTGAACAATGTGCTCAAGCGCCAACTGGACATCCTGCCCCAGGTGGCCAGCCAATACCTGCATCCCACCAAGATCGAGCTGGCCAAGGTCATCGCCCAGGACGCCGAGCGCAAATTCGGCTACAAGGGGCGCGTGCACTTCAACGTAGGTGGCTCGCAGTCCATCGAGGATTCCCTCAAGCTGGTGCGCAATGCCACCGGCGGCAAGAGCCTGATGTTCGCCTTCGAGGGCGGCTATCATGGCCGCACGCTTGGTGCGTCGGCCATTACCTCGAGCTATCGCTATCGCCGCCGCTACGGCCATTTCGGCGAGCGTGCGTATTTCGTGCCGTTCCCCTATCCGTTCCGCCGTCCGCGCGGCATGACGCCTGAGGAATACAGCGAGCACTGCGTGGCCCAGTTTGCCCGCCTGTTCGAGACCGAGTACAACGGCGTCTGGGATCCCAAGGTGGGCCAGGCCGAATATGCCGCGTTCTACGTCGAGGCCATCCAGGGCACGGGCGGCTATGTCATTCCGCCGCCTGGCTTCTTCAAGGGCCTGAAGAAGGTGCTCGACCAGTACGGCATCCTGTTGGTGGTCGACGAGATCCAGATGGGGTTCTATCGAACCGGCAAGCTCTGGGCCATCGAACATTTCGGGGTCAAGCCGGACGTGCTGGTGTTCGGCAAGGCGCTGACCAACGGATTGAATCCGCTGGCCGGCCTGTGGGCGCGGGAAGAGCTGATCAACCCCACGGTTTTCCCGCCGGGGTCGACCCATTCCACGTTCGCATCCAATCCGCTCGGCACCGCCGTCGGCCTGGAAACCATGAAGATGCTGGCCGAGGTGGACTACGAGTCCATGGTCATGGCGCGCGGCGCTCATTTCCTGGAAGGCTTGAAGGATTTGCAGAAGCGCCATCCGGAAATCGGCGACGTGGACGGCCTGGGCCTGGCCTTGCGTGCGGAGATCTGCACCGAAGACGGGTTCACGCCCAACAAGCCGCTGCTCGACCGCATGGTCGACATCGGCCTGTCCGGCGACCTGGACTACAAGGGCAAGAAGATGGGGCTGGTCCTCGACGTCGGCGGCTACTACAAGAACGTCATTACCTTCGCGCCGTCTCTGCACATCACGCCGGAAGAAATCGACCAGGGCCTGGCGCTGCTCGACCAGCTGTTGACCCGTGCAAAGAAAGGCGGTTGATGGCACCGGTCCGGGGGCGACCCCGGACTTTCTCCGGCCTTACCTGAATCGACTGGAGCCCGAAGGGCTGGTGGGCCATTTCCTGGCCTGCCCGCCTGAGGGCTTTTCCGCTTGGGTGACCGCGTACGGCGGTCCCATGTTTCGTGCGCGGTTCGATCTCTTGACGACCGCGGATGACGATGCCAAGCGCTTTCTCCGACGCCTGCCGGGATTTCGCTGGTGGCGGCGCTTCCTGCAGCCGCTCACCGCTTTTGTCGGCACGACCGTGACGGAATATGCGCTGCTGGCGAGCGGTAGCGATCCCGACCGCTTGGCTGCGCAATGGAAGGCGGAGTACGGAGGCCAGCACCCGTTCTTGATCGTCAAGGATTTGCCCCAGTCGTCTCCGTTGTTGAGCCGGGAAGAGAACGAGCATGCTGCGGCGCTGGCCCGTGCCTGCGAGAAGGAAGGCTATGTGTTGGTCGAAGGGCAGGCGCTCGCGTATGTACCGATCGACTTCGACAGCCAGGACGCCTATCTCGGGCGCCTCTCGCATTCGCGGCGCAAGGATATCCGGCGCAAGCTGAAAAGGCGTGCGGAGCTGGAGATCGAGCAGGCCAGGACCGGCGATCCGCGGTTTCGTGATCCCGAAGTGCTCAAGGAGTTCTATGCGCTATACATGAACGTATATGCGCAGAGCGAAATCCATTTCGACCGCCTGACCGAAGCGTTTTTCGAGCGGGTGCTACAGGACGGGGACAGCGGCGGCATCGTTTTCATTTACCGCCGCCGCGGCGAGATGATCGGGTACAACCTCTGCTTCGAGTGCGAGGGCAATCTGGTCGACAAATACATCGGCTTGCGTTATCCCGAGGCCCGGGAGTGCAACTTGTATTTCGTCAGCTGGATGGTAAACCTCGAGTACGCGCGCGAGCGCGGGCTGCGCTATTACATCGCGGGTTGGACCGATCCCCAGGTGAAGTCCTACCTGGGCGCATCGTTCACCTTCACCCGGCATGCCGTGTACATACGCAATCCGCTGCTGCGCGCCGTGTTGCGCCGTCTTGCGGGGCGCTTCGAGGGCGATCGGGCCTGGAGCGAGGAGCGCTCCTAATGAATGGCGGGCCGCTGATCCTTGATTTCGACGGCGCGTGCGGTCCGACCGAGGGGGCCGTGGTGTTGCCCCTCCAAGGATGGCAGGAGGCCGTCCGCTTCGGCTGCTCGCTGTCTACCTTCCGTGCGCTGTGGCGCGAGCTGGATGCCATGCTGCCTGCCGCCCATGGGCCGGTGCTGATGGGAAGTGGCGATTTCCACCACCTGAGCTGGCCGCTCATCGAACGCCTGCGCGACCGGGGGCCGTTCCGGGTCGTGGTGTTCGACAACCACCCCGACAACATGCGCTATTTGTTCGGGATCCACTGCGGTTCTTGGGTGCGGAGGGTGGCCGCGCTGCCTTTTGTCACGCACGTGCACGTCATTGGCATCACTTCTTCCGACGTTGGATGGGGGCATAGTTGGGAAAACTATTTGCGCCCGCTGGCTTCGGGCAAGCTCAGCTATTGGTGCATGAACGTGGACGTCGGCTGGGCCCGGCTGTTGGGGTTGGGGCATGCGGTGCGCAGCTTCGACGGGCCCGAGGCAATGATGCAGGCGGTGTCGTCCGCGCTGGCCGCATCGCGGGAGCCAACGTACCTGTCCATCGACAAGGATGTGTTCAGTCCCGAAGTCGCGCGCACCAATTGGGACCAGGGCATCCTCGCAGAGTCGCATCTCGCGCAGGCACTGGAGGTGCTCGCCGGGCAGCTGATCGGGAGTGACATCACCGGCGAGGTCTCGCTTTATCAATACCGCACGTGGTGGAAGCGCTGGCTCAGCGCCGCCGACGGGCAGGAGGCACCGTCGGCCGGGCGCTTGGCGCAATGGCAGGCGCAGCAGCATGCGCTCAATGCGCGATTGATCGATCTGCTGTCGGCCGCATCGGGGGATTGACGGAGACGTCGGCAGCGATGCGCCGCTCGATGTGGGCCAGGGACGCTTCCACCTGGTCTACGAGTATCAGGCACAAATCGCCCGGTTCAAGCGCATCCATGGCGATGTCGATGGCCAGGAATTCGCCCCGGACCTCCCGTACGTCGCGCGCGCGGGCGGCGCCTTCCAGGCCCTGCCGGAGCAGTGCGAGGACTTCGCCGTCGGCGCGCCCGCGCTGGCATTGATCTTCGTACAGCACGACGCGGTCGAATGCGGCGCCGAGTATTTCGGTTTGCTTGCGGATGTCGATATCGCGGCGATCCCCGGCCGCACTGATCACGACCGAGCGCCGCTTGGCAGGCAGCCGGTCCATGGCCCGCACCAATGCCTGGATGGCGTCGGGATTGTGGCCGTAGTCCGCGAAAACGGTTGCACCCCGGAATTCGTACTGATTGAAGCGCCCGGGGGCGGTTTGCGCATCGCTCACGAAGCCCGCCAGCCCGCGGCGCACGACTTGCCAGTCCAGGCCGAGCGCCCAGGCCGCCGCGATGGCCGCCATGGCGTTCTCGACCTGGAAGTCGATGGCGCCGGCGTAGGTCAGCGGGATTTCTGACAACGGGATGGCATATTCCTCTGGGCCTTGCGCGGCCACGATGGCATCACCGTCCCGGTAGACCACGCGTTGGTTCTTGGTGCGATGTGCGGTAATCAGCGGATGCTGCCGGTCGTTCGAGAAGAAAATGATCGAACCCGGACAGCTGCCTGCCATGTTGGCTACATTGGGGTCGGTCGCATTGAGCACCGCCGTGCCCGCCGGGGCGACATTTTCCACGATTACCCGCTTCACCACGGCAAGATCTTCGACCGTGCTGACGAAGTTGAGGCCAAGGTGGTCGCCCGTGCCGATGTTGGTCACGACTGCCACGTCGCAGCGATCGAATGCCAACCCCTCGCGCAGGATGCCGCCGCGCGCTGTCTCGAATACGGCGGCGTCGACGTCCGGGTGCAGCAGGACGTTGCGCGCGCTGCGTGGCCCGCTGCAGTCACCCACATCTATGCGGCGCCGTCCGATGTAGACGCCGTCCGAGTTGGTCATGCCCACGAGGTGGCCGTTCGCGCCCAGCAAGTGTGCGATCAGGCGCACCGTCGTGGTCTTGCCATTGGTGCCGGCCACGGCGACGACGGGGATGCGGCCGTTGTCCCCGGGCGCGAACATTTCGGCGATGATGGCTTCGCCCACGGCGCGCGGTTTTCCGTACGAAGGTGCCAAGTGCATGCGCAGGCCGGGCGCGGCGTTGACCTCCACGATGGCGCCGCCCTGGCTCTCCAGCGGCTCGATCACCGTATTGGCCACCACGTCGACCCCGCAGATATCCAAGCCTACCGTCCGCGCGGCCTCGATGGCGCGCGCGGCCAGTTCGGGATGCACCTCGTCCGTGACGTCCGTCGCGGTTCCGCCGGTGCTCAGGTTGGCATTGTTGCGCAAGATGACAAGCGTGCCGTTGGGCGGCACGGAGTCGGGGGTGTAGCCGGCTTTTGCCAGCGTGGCCAGGGCGATGTCGTCCAGCCGGATCTTGGTCAGGCTGGTAGCATGGCCTTCGCCGCGGCGTGGGTCCCGGTTGACCGCCTCAACCAGTTCCCGGACGGTATGCACGCCGTCGCCATACACCTGGGGCGGATCGCGCCGCGCCGCGGCGACCAGGGTGTTGCCGACGACCAGCAAGCGGAAATCGTGGCCGGGGACGTAGCGCTCGACGAGCACTTGCGCACCGTATTTCGCCGCTACGGCATAGGCAGCTTCCACCTGCTCGCGGGTCTCGAGGTTGACGGCGACGCCTTTGCCCTGGTTGCCGTTGCGCGGCTTGACCACCACCGGCAGGCCGATCTCTTGCGCGGCTTTCCACGCATCTTCTCCATCGGAGACGGGACGCCCCCGGGGGACGGGCACGCCAGCCGCATGCAGCAGGGCCTTGGTCAACTCCTTGTCTTGCGCGATCGATTCGGCGATTGCGCTGCTGCGGTCCATTTCGGCAGCCAGGATGCGTCGCTGCCTCCTGCCCCAGCCGAATTGGATCAGGCTGCCGTCGGTCAGCCTGCGGTAGGGGATGCCGCGCTGTATCGCCGCTTCCACGATGGCGCTCGTGCTCGGGCCGATACGCACGTCTTCGTCCAGGTCACGCAATTGCCTGAGGGCAGCGTCCAGGTCGAATGGCGAGTCCTGTTCGGCAGCCTCGCACAGTTGCAGAGCGAGATCCAGGGCCAGGCGGCCGACTTTTTCCTCGCTGTATTCCACGACGACCTGGTAGATGCCGGCTTCGACCGTCGGCACGATGCGCAAGAAGGTCACGGGACAGCCCGCCTGCGATTGCAGCGCTAGCGTGGCGAACCCGAGCGCGGCCGCCATGGAGACCGCCTCGTCTTGTCCTACCGGCTGCAACAAGCCGATGGCGGGAAAACGCGCGCGAAGCCGAGTCTCGAAATGCGGAATGCCGGCGATGGCGCGTTCGGCTTCGGTGCACGAGACGATGGCCTCGAGCACCGTGCGGCGGCTCCAGAGATTCGGGCCGCGCAGGGCGCGGATGCGTGAGACTTTCATGAACGGTTTCCTTGATTGCCGGCGCTCCGCGCCGGGCGTCTTTCCTTTGCCTCAGGCCGCAGTCGCTGGCCCGGTCGACATGCTGAACGTTTCGACGCCGGCGCGCAGGCAATCGAGGGACAGGCCGAGCGCCCAGCCGGCAGCGACGGCGGCCAGCACGTTCGCGATCGCACGTCCGTCGCGTGGATTGTTCAGCCCGCCCGCCGAGGCGAGGCCGTCCAGCACGGTTTCCGCTTGCCCTTGCGCGAGCACGATGGCTTCGCCGCGTAGAAAAACGGCCCGTCCGTCCCCGGCACGGTGTTCGACGATGCGCGGCAGGCCGCCGTCGAGCGCGAAGAACACGATGCCGCCGGGGCATAGGCTTGCCATCTCGGCCACCCGCTCATCGGCGGCGTTGAGCACTGCATGGCCCCGGGGCAGCACCACGTCGACCTGCGTGCGCAGTACGCTGTAGATCTGTTCGGGCTCGACGATGCACAGGTCGGGGTGCGTATGCGCGGGATCGAGGCCGGACACGATGCCCACCTCGCAGTGGTCGTACGCCAGGCCTTCGGTCAGGATGGCTCGCGCGCCGTTTTCGATGACGGCCGCTTCGATCATCGGGTTCATCAAGGCCCGGCGCGCGGACTCCCATCGGGCCGGTGCGGTGTCGACGCAGCGTTGGTCGAAGTAGAGGCCCAGGCCAGAGGCGAGGGCCGTGCGGCGTCCCGCCAGCTGCAGGAAATGCGCCACCCGGTGCGCGATCTCGGTCGTGCCGTGGCTGCCGCTGACGCCCACGAGCGGGATCCGGCCGTCGGCGTCGCCTGGGAAGAGGTGATTCACGATGGCTTTTCCCACGGGCCTGGGCTTGCCTTCGGCGGGCTTGAGGTGCATGAGCAGTCCAGGCCCCGCGTTGACCTCGACGATGGCGCCGCCCTGTTCCTCCAACGGACGGGAAATGTCTTCGGCCACCAGGTCCACGCCGGCGATGTCCAGGCCGACGATGCGTGCCGCGAGCCGCACGTGGTCCGCGATCGAAGGGTGCACCTCGTCGGTCACGTCGAAAGCGACGTTGCCATTGCGCTGGATGAGCACTTCCGCGCCTGCAGGCGGCACGGAATCGGCGTGATAGCCTTGGCGCTGCAGTTCGACGCGGGCGGCGGAATCGAGGGTCACGGGATTGAGCGGGTGTTCTTCGGTGGTGCCACGCCGAGGATCCGAGTTCAGCTGGAGCTCGATCAGTTCCCGGATCGTGGATTTTCCGTCACCGACGACCACGGCAGTCTTGCCGCGGGCCGCGGCGACCATGCGGTCGCCCACGACGAGAAGCCGGTGCTCGTTGCCGGGAATGAAGCGCTCGACGATGACGCCGCTGCCTTCCTGCATGGCTACGTCGAAGGCGGTTTCGATGGCTTCCCGGGTGTGCAGGTCGAGGAAGACGCCGCGCCCATGGTTGCCATCGCAGGGCTTGACCGCCACGGGCAGGCCGATCTCTTGTGCGGCTTCCCAAGCATCTTCTTTGCTCTCCACCATGCGTCCTTCGGGAACGGGCACGCCGCAAGCCTGGAGCAGGCGACGGGTCAAGTCTTTGTCGCAGGCGATGCTTTCGGCGACCGCACTCGTGCGGTCGGTCTCGGCGGTCCAGATCCGGCGCTGGGCAGCGCCGTAGCCGAGCTGGACCAGATTGCCCTGGTTCAGGCGAATGGAAGGGATGCAGCGCTCCTGCGCCGCAAACACAATGCTGGCCGTGCTGGGCCCGAGCCAATGCCGGTTGACGAGCTCGCGCAGGGAATCGACCGCGGCGCCGACATCGAAGGGACGGTCTTCGATGGCCGCCATGATGAGGTCGCGCGCGGCGTACAGCGCGGCCCGGGTGACCTCCTCCTGGTAGGCGCTGACGACGACGCGATAGACGCCGCGGGGAGAGGCTTCGCGCGCCCTGCCGAATCCGCCGGGCAAGCCAGCCAGGTTTTGGAGCTCCAGCGTGACGTGCTCCAGTATGTGGCCCGGCCAGGTGCCTTCGCGCACCCGGCGCAGGAATCCTCCCCGCTCCCCATAGCTGCAGCGATGTTCGACCAACGACGGCAGCCAGGCCTCCAGGCGCTCGTAAAAACCGGGGATGCGATTGGACGGATAGTCTTCGAGATCCCCTATGTCGATCCAAGCCTCGAGGACGGGTGGATACGTCCACATGCTGGGCCCGCGCAGGGACAGCACATCGAGGAATTCAATGCGTTTGCGATTCATGATGCGAGTTGAGTCGGGCCGGGCGCCGCGTGCGCAAGCGGGTAGATGGGCGGGTATGCGATGCGTGCAGTGTTGGGACGGGTGTGTCCGGTGAAGTAATAAGTTTGCGTACGCTCTCGCGGCGTACTCGATCGATCCGGTGATGTGGGTGGATGAGCGCAAATGTATTGCCCGCCCGCACGCCAAGCAAGGGCGGCGCGCGCGCCTAGGGTAACCCCGCGATGCGGCGCTACAACGCATTTCTCCTCCAGACGCGCGACAATGATCGCAGCGCTAATGCTTACAGAAGTCTGACATAATTCCACGAATCATAAATTGTAATACTTTCTGGGCCGGTTCAGGCCGCCTGTCGATGACGTTTCCCCCCACGCTTGCCATGCTGCCGCATGCTTGGCTGGGCGCCTCCGCCCCGCAGCTGACGGCGGACGAGTCCGTCTGCGCCTGGGTCGAGCTGGACCTCGACACCGAGCTGCGCTATGCCCGCGGCATACTGGTGTTGACCGAGAGCCGGCTCTTGTCGGGGACGGCATCGGGCTGGACGGATTGGCCGCTGGCGCAGGACCTGAAGCTGGCGCTGTCCGACCACGCAGGCGTCGTGACGCTGGAGCTGCTCACGCCGAGCGAACGCCGGGCGCAGTGGCGAACCACCATGGCCCAGCATGCGGGCGTGGTGCGGTTCGTCGAACAGTTCGACAGGCAATTGCAGGCCTTGGCGCGGGGCGAGGTGGCTGCCCGGCCGGAGGCCGCCTGCCCGAGCTGCCAAGCGCCACTGCCTGCACACCAGACGCGCTGCCCAGCGTGCGAAGCGGATGCTCCCGCGGCCGACAAAGGTTGGGCCCTGTTGAGGCTGCGTCGTTTCGCGCGCCCATACCGGGGACGGCTGTTCGCCGGCTTCATCCTGACGATTCTTTCCACCGCCGCCGCGCTGGTGCCGCCTTATCTCACCATGCCGCTGATGGACGAGGTGCTGATTCCGTTCCAGAACGGCAAGCCCATCGACTATGAGCTGGCCGCGTTGTATCTATCCGGCTTGCTTGGTGCGGCGGTTCTAGCGTGGGGGCTGGGGTGGTCGCGCACCTATCTCTTGGCCTGGGTCAGCGAGCGCATCGGGGCGGACCTGCGGACGACGGCGTACGAGCATTTGCAGCAGCTGTCGCTGGAGTATTTCGGCGGCAAGCGCACCGGGGATTTGATGGCGCGCATTGGCAACGAAACGGACCGCATTTGCGTGTTCCTGTCGCTGCACCTGCTGGATTTCGCCACCGATGTGCTGATGATCCTGATGACCGCGGCCATCTTGGTTTCCATTGATCCGTGGCTGGCGCTGGTCACGCTGCTTCCGCTGCCCTTCATCGCCTGGCTCATCCACCTAGTGCGGGACAAGCTGCGCCATGGCTTCGAGAAGGTGGACCGCAACTGGGCCGAGATCACGAACGTGCTGGCCGACACCATTCCGGGCATTCGGGTGGTCAAGGCCTTTGCGCAGGAGAAGCGGGAAGTGGCACGCTTTCGCGAAGCCAATAACCACAATCTCGTCGTCAACGACCGGGTCAATACGGTGTGGTCGATGTTTTCTCCCACGGTCGTGCTGCTCACGGAAGTCGGCCTGCTGGTGGTCTGGATATTCGGCATCTGGCAGATCGCCAACCATCGCATTTCGGTCGGCGTACTGGCAGCGTTCCTGGCCTACATCAGCCGCTTTTACATCCGCCTCGATTCCATGAGCCGCATTGTTTCGGTGACGCAAAAGGCAGCGGCGGGCGCCAAGCGGATCTTTGACATCCTGGACCGCGTATCCAGTGTCCCGGAACCGGCCCATCCTATTCCGATCAAGCAGCTTCAGGGACGGATCCGGCTGCGAGACGTGGGGTTCCGCTACGGCACGCGAACGGTGCTGCGAGGCATCGACCTGGACATAGCGCCGGGCGAGATGATCGGGCTGGTGGGGCACAGTGGGTCCGGCAAGAGCACCCTCGTCAACCTCATCTGCCGCTTCTACGACGTGTCCCAGGGGGCGATCGAGGTGGACGGGGTGGACATCCGTTCGCTGTCGCTTTCGGCGTACCGGCACAACATCGGCGTAGTGCTGCAGGAACCGTTCCTTTTCTTTGGCACGGTGGCCGAGAACATCGCGTACGGCAAGCCGGATGCGACGCGCGAGGAGATCGTCGCCGCCGCGCGTGCCGCCCACGCGCACGAGTTCATCCTGCGCCTGCCCCACGGCTATGATTCGCTGGTGGGCGAGCGAGGGCAGGCGCTGTCGGGCGGCGAGCGCCAGCGGATCTCCATCGCTCGCGCCCTGCTCATCGATCCCCGCATCCTGATCCTCGACGAGGCGACCTCTTCGGTCGATACGTCGACCGAACAGGAGATCCAGAAAGCCCTGGACAACCTGGTACGGGGGCGGACGACGATTGCCGTCGCGCACCGGCTCAGCACCTTGCGCCGCGCCGACAGGCTGGTGGTGTTGGACCGTGGCCGCATCGTGGAGCAAGGCCGCCATGAGGAGCTCATCGCCAAGGGGGGAGCGTATTACCGCCTGCACCAGGCGCAGATGCGGCAGCTCGATCCCGAAGCCAGCGACGAACCGGACGGGGAAGAGGCATGACACACGGCGCATTCACCCTGAGCCGCAACGCTTTCGGCAAGCTGGTGTACACCCCTGCGGAGGGCGGCCAGGCGGAAGAAGTAGTGCCGGTTCGCGCCTTCCCCATCCATGCCGAATCAGAGCACATCTCCCTGGTCGGGCCAGGGGGGCACGAGGTGGCATGGATATCCCGCCTTGCCGACTTGCCCGGCGATGTCGCCCGCCTGATTCGGGAAGAGCTCGGCCGTCGCGAGTTCATGCCCGAGATCCTGCGCATCGTGAGCGTGGCCAGCTACATCACCCCCACCACCTGGACGGTCGAGACACATCGCGGCGAGACGCAGCTCTGGCTCAAGAGCGAGCAAGACATCCGGCGCATTTCGTCGTCCAAGCTGCTCATTTCCGATGGCCACGGCATTCACTTCCTCATACGGGACCTGGAGCGCCTTGACAGGAACAGCCGGCGGATCTTGGACCGCTTTCTTTGAAGCCGGGCGCGGCGGGACGGTTAGCGCAAGGCCGATTCCAAGGCGTGGCAGACCGCGCCGAAAAGCTCCTCGTCCAGCCAGTGACTGTTAGTGACGCTTAGCGTACGCGCGGCGAAATCGCGGGCGTGGGGAAGCGGGGCGTCCGGGACGATGGGGCGCAGGTAATCGTAGTCGGGCAGGGTGTGGACGAATAGCGGGCCGACTCCCAGGCCGGTGCCCCAGAGCCGCTCCAGTGCGCGCGCACGGGTGTCAGCATCGGGCAGGACCAGCATGAAGAACGGCCAGACGCCTTGCTCTCCCGGTCTGTCCTGCAGCACTGTCACGCCGGACAGGCTTTGCAGGCGCGCAAGCCGCTGCGCGGCGCGCCCAGTGGCCTGGTCGAGAAAGGCAGGCAACCGCCTTGCCGCCTTGGCCCCGACCGCGCGGCGCCACGCTCCTACGCGGTGAACCGGAATGTCGAAGGAAAAGTCATCTCCTGCCGCCCGGACGGGATCGCCGGCGCGCAGGGCTGCGCGCTGCGGCCGGCCGTAGGCGAGCCGCATGCCGCGCGGCCCATAAAGCGCCGCGTAGCCCATGAGTTCCAGGCAGCGCCGCAGCTCCCATCCCAGGTGACGGCCGACGACGCGGTCGCTGGTCGCTTGCAAGGCGCGGCGCAGCGCGGGATCGCGGGCCACCAGCAAGCCGCCTTCGAAAATGCTGAGCCCCTTGCCGGCGGCCAGGCTGAAGAAACCGATGTCGCCGTCCAGGCCGACGCTTTGTCCCGCCCTGCGCGCGCCCAGCGCCTGGGCTGCGTCTTCGATGAGGGCGGCGCCGCATTTCTCGGCGCAGCGCCGCGCGAATTCGACGTCTGCGACCCGGCCTGCCAAGTGCGTGACGACGATGGCGAGCGTATCGTCATCGCAGGCGCTCTCCAGCGCCCCAGGATCGAAATCGAAATGATCCGGCGCCAAGTCGCACAAGCGCATTCGCAACCCGCAGTGGTGAACCGCCAGTGCCACCAGTGGGCAGGTGTAGGCGGGGAGCACCACGGTCTTGCGCGGGCTGCGGGCGGCCAGCGTCCGCAGCGCCACGATGAGGCAGGCCGTGCCCGAGCATTCCAGCTGCAGTGCCGGCACGCGTAGCCAGGCGGCGAGCCAGGCTTCCAGGTCGGCTGGCCCGCCCGGAAGCAGGTCGCGCCAGCGCAGCGGCAGGCCCGCGGTAGGCGGAACCTCGATGCCGGCGCGGTGCACGCTAGGGGTCTGCACGGCCGGGCTCCGCGGCGCTACGGGTTTCCTGCGCTTCGCCTAAGGCCAGGCAGACGATGCCGCCGATGATGAGCAGCGCGCCGAACGCCTGGCTGGCGCTGATGCGCTCGTCGAACAGCCATACCGACGCCAGCATGACCGTGACGACCTCGAGGTGGGATGCGGCGAAGGCCGGGCCGATGGGAGCGCGCTTGAGCAGCGACATCCAAGTGAAGAAGGCGCCGATGTATCCGATGAACGCGCCGTATATCCAGGGCTGTCCGAATACTCGCAGCAGCCAGTCTAGGTCCGCGGCGAGCGGCATGGCCTGGTTGGCTGCGTACTTGAAGCTGATCTGCGCCAGGGTGTCGAACGCCATCAGCAGGCCGAATCCGATGAGATAGAAGCGATGCATCAGGGCAGCCCCACTACGGCAACGCCGATGGCAATCAGCACGATGCCCGCGACCCGCAGCGGCGTCAGGCGCTCATGGAAGAAGAAGCGACCGGCGATCATGATGGCAACGATGTTGATCGAACCCAGCAGCACGCCCTCTGAGAGCGGAACGAGCGACAGAAAGGCGAGCCAGACGACGAACTCGAATACGTAGCAGCTTATGCCTATCCAGATCCAGGGCCGTCTTGCCAGCTGGCGCCAGTATTGCAGCCCGGTCCCGCTCGCGGGAGTGGTGGCGGCGGCCTTGAAGGCGAGCTGGCCGCCAGTGTCCACCAGGACGTTGAGCGTCCAGAGCAGGGCGACGAGCGGCGTCATCGTGCTGCGGCCAGCCGGACGCCTTGCGCCTCGACCGAGTGCTTGCGCTGCGCGGCGATGTTGGAGAAGAACTCGACCGACTCGCGGATGACCTCGCGCCGCTCGCGATCCACGGTGATCATGTGATAGCTGTCGTGCAAGAGCACCAGTTTGGTCGGTCCGCTCACGCGCTTCATGACCAGATGGGCGTTGCTGACGCTCGCCATGTCGTCTTCGGCTGCATGAATAATCAAGCAGGGGCAGCGGACCTTGTGCAGCTCCTTGCGTACCGTGGCCGACAACTGGATCAGCTCGGCCAGGGAGGGGAACGGGTTGCCGGGCAAGCCTGCCTCGGCGCTGTCGCCACTGAGCATGCTGGACGAAATCGAGGCGCGCAGGCGCTCGTCTTTCAGCCCGTAGGGCGGCTCTTCTTCGAAGACCCGGTCTTGAAAGAGGTTGAAGCGCTTGAACCAGGGCAGCAGGAAGGAAAAGCACCGGTACCACGGGATGTTCCACCCGTCGTAGCGGAACGTGGCGCCGTAGACGCCGACGCCGTCGATGTCATCGGGCCTGTCGGCCGCCGCCTTGAGGGCGAGCACGGCGCCCATGGACAACCCGGCCACGAAGCAGTGGTCGACGTCCTGGCGCAGCCGGTCCACTGCTTCCAGCACGCTGGCGTACCAGTCTTTCCAGCCCGTGCGCACGAGGTCTTCGACGTCCCCGCAGTGCCCTGCGAGTTGCATGCCGTACACGGTGAAGCCGGCTCGGTGCAGCCCCTTGCCGACCGTTCGCATTTCATTGGGGGTGCCGGTCAATCCGTGAATGAGCAGCACGCCGGCCCGGCCGCCCTTCAAATAATAATCCGCAGCTTTGATCATGAGATGTGTCGTGGCGCCCGCCGTCAAGCCGTGCTGGCCGCGGCGGACGATGTCGCGAATCCACGCGGAGGCTGCGCGATGGCGTGCAGCTGACCGCTCAGGATGAAATCGAGCGCATTGCGTGCTTCGTCGAAGCCCGCGATGGGAATGTGGACCAGCCCGTGCTCGCGGCAATGTTCGATCAGGCGGTGCTTGGCGAGCACCAGGTCGACCGTGCCGGACACGCAGAAATCCGAGGCACCATCACCCACGTAGAGGATCTTGTCGTGGGCGGTGCGCACGACGGAGCCGTATGAGCATTTGCAAGTGCCGCTCGCCTTGCGGCAGGCGCCATCCGCGTAGGGAAAGGCCAACTGCCAGCTGCGCGGGCCGGTTTGTTCGAAGCGGTTCGCCACGACCGGCAGGTCGGCCAGCCCGTGGCGATCCAGGATGGCAGTGATCACCGAGGCAAGGCCGTCGCTCACGACGTGCACGGGCGTGCCAAGCTCCCGCGCGCGTGCTACGAAGGCGGGAAAGTGCGGATCGATCTCGATGCCGGCCACCAATTCGTCCAGTTCTTCGCGGCTGGCGTCGATGAGCGCGATCTGCTTGGCCATGCACTCGCGCGAACCGATTTCTCCGCGCTCCCACGCGGCTTCCAGGTCTTCCCATCCCGGCTTGCCGAAATGCTCCAGCAAGGTGTCGGTGACGTCCCGTTTCGAGATGGTGCCGTCGAAATCGCACAAGACGATCCACTCGGCTCCAGGCTGGTTCTCGGCGACGTACTGACTAAGCAACATGACAAGCCTTTAGGGAAGGAAACGAACCAGTACCCGTTGGCCGACACGCAGCTTATCGGGATTTTCTATTGACAACAGGCATTCGACGCCCCGGCGGCTGATCCGTTCCTGTGGATCGTCGCTGGGCGCCATCACCTGGAAGACGCTGCCTATGCGTTCGAGGCGAGCGGCTATCGGGGGATTGCCGGGTGCGGCCTCGACCACGATTTCGGCCTGCATGCCTTTTTTCAGCGGAGCGACATAGGCTTCGTTGACTTCTGCGCGGACGACCAGCCGGCCCTTGGGCAGCAGCCGCAATAGCTCCGTCTGGGCCGCGACGGCATTGCCGACCTGGGCATTCAGTCCGACCACTTCGCCGTCGACGGGGGCGCGCACCTGCTGGCGCTCGAGCGTCCATTGCGCGGCGCGCAGTTTCTGGCGCGCGACGTCGACGGCCGCCTGGGAGGCAGCAACCTCCGCTTCGGACCGGACGACTTCGTGCCGGGCGTCATCGGCGGCCTGGCCGTCTATCGCGCCGCCGGCGGCCGCTTCGGCCAGGCGCCGGGCTCGCTCCTGCAGGCCGGGCAGGCGGGCGCGCAGGACGCGTTCCTGCGCCTGGGCTTGCCGCAGTTCTGCTTCGGCGGCGTCCACGGCCAACTGCGCGGCGGCGGGATTGAGTTCGATCAGCGTTTGACCCTTCTTGACCTGGTCGCCGTCGCGCACGTGCACGCGCATGACCGTCCCGTCCACCGCCGCGCCGACGCGCACCAGGCCGCCTTCGACGTCGACGCGGCCCCGCGCGACGGCGACGTAGGCCGGTTGTTCCGCCATGCTCTGCGTGGGCTCCTGTTGGCGGGAACATCCCGTCATCATCAGGCTAGCAGCCGATATCGTGAGGACTCCAAGGCCGAAGGACGAAAACAGCGTAGTCACGTAATCACAAATTCCTAAATGGCGGCCGCCTCGGCCTCAGTGCGGCGATCGTCCAGGATGCGGCCGTCTTCCATGGTCAGGACGCGGTCCGCGTGGCTGATCAGGCGAGGGTCGTGGCTGACGCACAAAACCGTGGCCCCGTGCCGGCGGGCGATGCGGTGCAGGATGTCGATGACTTTCATGCCGTTCTTGGCATCGAGCGCGCTAGTGGGTTCATCAGCGAAAAGCAACTCGGGTTCCTTGGCGAGCGCGCGCGCAATGGCGACGCGCTGCTGCTCGCCGCCCGACAGGCCTGCAGGGCGCAGCCCGGCCCGCCCTTCCATGCCCACCTCTTCGAGCGCCGACCAGGCCCGTTCCTTGGCGCGGTCCGCATTCAGGCCGATGTAGCGCAAAGGCAACATAACCTGTTCGAGGGCAGTGAGCGCCGGGAAAAGGTTGAACCCTTGGAAGACGAAGCCGGTATGCATGAGCCGGAATCGTTCGAGCTCTCGCGGCTGTAGCGAATCGAGGTCTTGTCCGAGAGCGCGAACCGTGCCGGAATCCGGGCGGAGCATGCCGCTCAGGATGGCCAGCAAGGTACTCTTGCCGCAGCCGGAAGGCCCGGAGATCAGGGTGAGCTCGCCGAGCATAATGCTAACTGACAAGTCGCGCAGGATCCGTTCTCGAACATTACCGGACAGAAAGGATTTGCTGAGAGACTCAGCAACGAGGCTCGGCGCGCTCCCCTGGGGGCGATGAGGGGTCCGGGGCTCGTTTGCCCGCATGGCAAGTCTCCACGGCTGATAAAACAAAACCCCGCACGCATCGGGGTTGTAACCAACCGTACGATAACCCAAGACGTGGGAGGACGGGAAGGCGGGCGCGGCGCCCGGGAGGAATTGTTGTACAGGCGCCGCGCGGTAGGCGGGGGTGTCTTGCCCCTCGCCTATTGGATAGATCAAGCCTCCAGGCGGTTGTCTTTCGTTTCGCGGATGAAGAGTGTTCCGACCACCAGGCTCATGAGCGCGATGACAATCGGGTACCACAGGCCGTTATAGATGTTGCCCGTGGCAGCCACGATGGCGAACGACGTGGTGGGCAGGAAACCACCGAACCAGCCGTTGCCGATGTGATAGGGCAGGCTCATCGAGGTATAGCGGATCCGGGTGGGGAACAGTTCCACCAGCATCGCCGCGATGGGGCCGTACACCATGGTCACCAGGATCACCAGCAGCGTGAGCAGTAGCACCAGCATGGGCTTGTTCATCTGGGCCGGGTCCGCCTTGGCCGGATAGCCGTGGTTGCGGATCTCCGCCGTCAGCCGCGCCCGGAGCTCATCGCTGCGGGCTTTCAATTCGGCGGCCGGCAGGCCGGCGCCCTCGAACGACTGGATCACCGTGTCGCCGATCTTCACGTGCGCCAGGGTTCCCGGCGGCGCGGCCTCGTTGCTGTAGTTCACCGCGTTGGAGGCGAGGAAGGACTTCAGCTGGTCGCAGGAGCTGACGAACTGGGCCGTCCCGACCGGGTTGAACTGGAAGGAGCAGGTCTTGGGATCAGCCACCACCACGACCGGCGACTTTTCCTGCGCGGCCTCCAGCGCCGGGTTGGCGTAGTGCGTAAGCGCCTTGAACAGCGGGAAGTAGGCGAGCGCCGCGATCAGGCAGCCGGCCATGATGATGGGCTTGCGGCCGATGCGGTCGGAGAGCGAGCCGAAGATCACGAAGAAGGGCGTGCCGATGAGCAGGGCGAGCGCGACCAGGATGTTGGCCGTGGAGCCGTCTACCTTCAGGGTTTGGGTCAGGAAGAAGAGGGAGTAGAACTGGCCGGTGTACCACACCACCGCTTGCCCGGCGGTCAGGCCGAACAGCGCCAGCAGCACGATCTTCAGGTTGCCCCAGCGGGCGAAAGACTCCGTCAGCGGCGCCTTGGACTGCTTGCCTTCGGCCTTCATGCGCTGGAAGGCCGGCGATTCGTTCAGCCGCAGCCGTATCCACACCGATATGCCCAGCAGGACGATGGACACCAGGAACGGGATGCGCCAGGCCCAGGCGGCGAAGGCTTCTTCCCCCGTGGCCGTGCGCACGCCTAGGATGACCAGCAAGGACAGGAACAGGCCCAGCGTCGCGGTGGTCTGGATCCAACTGGTATACGCTCCCCGTTTGCCGTGCGGTGCATGCTCGGCGACGTAGGTGGCCGCGCCGCCGTATTCGCCGCCCAGCGCCAAGCCCTGGGCGAGCCGCAGCACGATGAGGATGATGGGCGCAGCGATGCCTAGCGTGGCGTACGAAGGGAGAACGCCGACCAGGAAGGTCGAGAACCCCATGATCAGGATGGTGATGAGGAAGGTGTACTTGCGGCCGACCAGGTCACCCAGCCGCCCGAACACCAGCGCCCCGAAGGGCCGCACGGCGAACCCGGCGGCGAATGCGAGCAGTGCGAAGATGAAGGCTGCTGTTTCGTTGACCCCAGAAAAAAATTGCCGCGCAATGATGGCGGCAAGTGATCCATATAGATAGAAGTCATACCACTCGAATACCGTGCCGAGCGAAGAGGCAAAAATCACGCGTCGCTCTTCCTTGGTCATGGGGCGTGACGCCGGAACGGGCGCCCCGGTACTGCTGGCGGTGGAGCTCATGAATGGGTGTCTCCTCGGTGAGGTACTGCCTTGAGGGTGTTATTGCAGTTTGGCCCGGACGTCGAGGCCCGGACTCAAATTTCAGGGTAGAAATACTCACTGACGCGAAACTGACGGATTGCTGACGCTAGGCTGAATTTTCACCGAATGGTGAGGAATGTCTGTTTCCCCCAACGGGGAAGGGAAGCGCCGGCCCCTGCGGGATGTCTTCGCGGGCACAGGAGCGTGGCAACCGGCGCCGGGCGGCCAGCCAGGGCGCCCATGCCATCACGCCGGCGGAGGGAAGGCCTTACGCCGTCATGGCATTTTCTGCCCGCCCACCGGAGTGGGGCGGAAACCGGACACTGATGCGCGTGCCGGGCATGCCCGGGGCCGTGCTGCGCGGGTTGTCCGAGATCGACAGCACAGCCCGGTGGCGTTGTGCGATTTCCCGCACGATGGCCAGGCCCAGCCCGCTGCCAGCGGCCTCCGAGCCGAGAATGCGGTAGAAGCGGTCGAAGACGAGCTCGCGCTCTTCGGCCGGAATGCCCGGGCCCGAGTCTTCGACCTCGAGCAGGGGGCCTTTTTCGTCGTCGGTCACGCGGACGGTCACGGCGCCGCTTGGCGCATAGCGCAGTGCGTTGTCAATGAGGTTGCTGATCATCTCGGCGAGCAGCAAGGCATTGCCCGAGACCTCGACCGGCGTCTCGGAACCTTCCAGCCCGAGGTCTATGCCCTTGGCCAGTGCTTCCTGCACCCGGTTTTGCGTCTGCTCGCTGGCGATCGCCTGGAGATCCACGCGGATCGAGGTGTCGAGCGGGCTGCCGGTATCCTCGGCGCGGGCGAGCGAGAGCAACTGGTTGACCAGCCGCGTGGCGCGTTCCGCGCCGGCGATGAGGTGGCGCAGGCTGGCCTGCATGTCCTCGGGACTATCATTGCGCAGCGCCAGCTCGGCCTGGGTGCGGATGCCGGCGAGCGGCGTCTTCATCTGGTGCGCGGCGTCGGCCACGAAGCGCTTTTGCGCCGCCACGTTGGCCGACAAGCGCTGCAGCAGCTCATTCATGGCCCGGACCAATGGGGCGATCTCCTGCGGCACTTCGCGCTCGTCGATGGGCGAAAGGTCGTCCGGGCGGCGCGCCCGCAGCCGTTCCTGCAGCTTGCCCAGGGGCGCGATGCCGCGCGAGAGCCCGAACCACACGAGCACCACGGCCAGGGGCAGCACGACGACCTGGGGCAGGATCACGCCCTTGATGATCTCGTTGGCCAGCTGCGAGCGCTTTTCCAGGGTTTCGGCCACTTGCACCAGCGCCGGCTGCGCGCCTGGCGACGTCGGTAGCGCCACCCATGTGTAGGCGACCCGCACCGCAAAGCCACGCATGACGTCATCCCGGTACTGCACGATCCCCGGCAGCGGATGCTCCAGGGAAGGCAGGGGCAATTCGCGGTCGCCGCCCAGGTATTCACCCTTGCTGCCCAGCACTAGGTAAAAAACGCTGTCGGTTTCGTCGGCGCGCAGCATCTCGCGGGCGGAATCCGGC
The DNA here is from genome assembly GCF_019689535.1 of Pigmentiphaga sp. Classification (GTDB taxonomy): domain Bacteria; phylum Pseudomonadota; class Gammaproteobacteria; order Burkholderiales; family Burkholderiaceae_B; genus Pigmentiphaga. The sequence continues at coordinate 2,600 of NZ_JADGHH010000002.1, read as the reverse complement.
AGTTGCAGGCGGGCCCGGCCATTGACGTCCTGGACCTGTTGGGCCAGCGCCAAGACGGTGTTGGCAAGGGCGCGATCGTAGGGCGCCACGGCGATCGACTGGGCCACGACGTAAGTGATGGCCACGCTGATCGGCCACAGCAGGAACAACGGCACCAGCATCCAATCCAGGATTTCGCCGAACAGCGACCGGGCCGGCCGTTCGAGAGCCGGGACGGGCGTCAGGCCCCTGCGGTCGTCGTCCATGCGCGGCGCGAGGGGTCAGCCGGCGCCGCGCTGGGCGGCAGGGTCGCGTTCCAGGCAATACCCCAGGCCGCGCACCGTCGCGATCTTCACGTCGCCCGGCTCCAGCTTCTTGCGCAGCCGGTGTACGTACACTTCGATGGCGTTGGTGCTGACTTCTTCGCCCCATTCGCAGAGGTGGTCCACCAACTGTTTCTTGCTGACCATGCGCCCGCTGCGCGCCAAGAGCACCTCGAGGAGGCTGACCTCGCGCGCCGACAACTCCACGACCTGGTCGTCGATGGAAACGACGCGCCCGACCTGGTCGAAGGACAGCCGCCCATGGCGCAGCACGGTCGGCCCGCCGCCCGCGCCGCGTCGCGTCAGGGCACGCACGCGCGCCTCGAGCTCTGAAAGCGCGAACGGCTTGGCCATGTAATCGTCGGCGCCCAGGTCCAGCCCCTTGACGCGCTGCTCGACGCTATCGGCTGCCGTGAGTATGAGCACTGGCAGGTGCGAGTTGCGGGCGCGCAGGCGGCGCAGCACTTCGATGCCCGAGAGGCGGGGCAGGCCGAGGTCCAGGATCAGCAGGTCGAACGGCTGCGCAGCGAGGGCGGAGTCCGCCTCCACGCCGTCGTGCACGGCATCGACCGCGTAGCCTCCCTGCCGCAGCGAGCGGGACAGGCCGTCGGCAAGGATGTTGTCGTCTTCGGCGATGAGGATGCGCATGGGAGGATTGTAGCGTCGGGCTTTGGCGTCGCGGCCCTCCCCATTTTCTCTCAGCCGGTGGGCGGAGTCACTAGCGCTATTCCACCTGGTACATGCCGGTGCGTCGCGTGGCGTCGACCCAGTACGCCATTTCCTTGTCGAGAAAACGGCCGAACTCGGCGGGCGTCATCGGCTTGACCGGCTCCAAGCCCAGCTGCGGCAGCTTGGCGGCGATCTCCGGAGACCGCAGCACGCTTTCGACGTCGGCGGCGATCTTGTCGATGATGTCGGTGGGCGTGGCCTTGGGAGCCAGCATGCCGTACCAGGCACGCCCGGGCAGCCCTTTCAGGCCTGCGGCGCTGGCGAGCGGTACTTCGGGCATGATGGTGGACGGTTCGTCGTTGCTCGTGATCGCGATGGCGCGGACTCTGCCGGCCTTGACCTGCGGCATAGCGTCGATCATGAGCTTGATCGAGCCGCCGATCAGGTCGGTGAGCGCCGGTGCGCTGCCCTTGTAGGGGGCGTGAACGACGTCCACGCCGGCAAGCTGCTTGAAGATCTCCATGCTCAGGTGGCTGGTTGAGCCCGTGCCTGGCGAGCCGTAGCTGTATTCGCCCGGATGCGCTTTGAGATGGGTGATGACTTCCGGCAGCGTCGTGGCGGGGAATTGGGCGTTCACCACCATGAGCATGCCGGTGGCGGCGAGCAGCGTCACCGGCCGGAAATCCCGCCCGACGTCATAGGGCAGCATTGCGTCGATGTCCAGCATTGCGCTGACGCGTCCCGTGTTCGGCGGCGACACGCTCTACGCCGAAACCGAGGTACTCGCCGCCGAGCCAGTCGATGCGGAGTCGGGGCGGGCCAGCCTGTTGACGCGCGGCTTCAACCAGCGGGGCGAACAGGTGGCGGAGCTGCGCTATGTCGTCGAGCTGTGGCGCAGCACAACAGGCCCGGACAGGGTACCGGATGCGCGGCCGGCGACGGAGGAGCGTTTCCTGTCGCACGTGCAGCGCGACGACGGAGCCTGGGTCGAGCAGACGGGGCTGTTTTTCGAAGACCTGAGGCGCGGGGAAACCATCATCCATGCTCCCCGCAAGACCTTGCTGGCCGAGGAAGCCACGCTGCATGCCTTGCGGTCGATGGAGTGGCAGCCCCAGAGCCACGATTACGCGTTCGCGCACGCGATCGGCTTGCCTGCGCCCGTCGTTCCCCAGACGTGGGGAGTCGCCGTGGCGGTGGCGCTTTCCACCCGCACCTTTGGCCGCGTGTCCGTGAACCTGGGCTGGACCGACGTGGAGTTCGGCGTCGACCTCATGCCGGGCGACACCCTCGAGGCGCGGTCCACGGTGGAAGGGGCGCGGCCTTCCGGCTCGCGTCCCGACCGAGGCGTGGTGACGGTGCTGACCGAGGCGAGGAACCAGCGCGGCGAAATGGTCAATCGCTTCCGCCGCGCCTTGATGGTTTACCGGCGCGCGGCTGCCGTGTACTCGCAGGCGGGTTATTGAGTGAGGGGCGCGGGACATCCGGAACCGTTGTTAATTGGCCTTGGGCCTTGCGATGTCATACTGTTTTTTTATACAGTATCTGGCAGTGCCATAATTCGCCCATCAACCCAAGGATCCCAGAATGGACGACACCAAAGCTTCCAAGGCGGCTGCCGCAGCCCAGAAC
>NZ_JADGHH010000303.1 GCF_019689535.1 Pigmentiphaga sp. | reverse complement strand
AGTACCGACCCCCCCGCGTACAGCCAGATGACGCTGCCGATCAAGGCACCGGCCAGCCCCAGCAGCGCGGCACCCGCCACGGCCCCGCGCCGGGTCTTGCTCGCACCGGGGTCGACCGCCTGGTCCCCGCCCAGGGAGTAGCGGTCGTGCTGCCCAGCGGGATTGACGAAGAAAATGGACACGTCCTCGGGGGCGAAGCCGGCGCCAAACAGCTGGCGGCCGGCTTGCTCGGCCTCGGGGAATGAATCGAAGCGAGCAGCAACGATGAGTGACACGGCTGTCTCCTATCTGTTCACGGATAGGAAACTGCTAGCACGGACCGTGCCGCCTCACTCCTCTTCCGGAGGGGTGGGCGGAGATGGCGGCAGATCGGGATCGATGGGGTCGGGTTCCTGCGCTGGCGGCACGGGCGGGTCGCCCACCGGCGTACGCGGCGGGTCGCCGACCGGCGGAGGATCCTTGACGGGCGGATCGGGAGGAACGGTGTGCAGGCTCAATTCGAACATGAGGTCTCCATGACTGCACGAGGCGTCATGACACGGGCGCGTCGTGCACGTCCGTTTCGCGCGCATCGCTCGCGGCATACTCCTCCAGCCGGTTGTAAAGCGTCTTTAGGCTGATGCCCAACATCTCGGCGGCATGCTTCTTGACGCCTCCACAGTGCTGCAGCGTCGCGAAGATCAGGCGCTTATCCGCTTCTGCAAGCGACATGCCTACCGAAATCGTGACCAGCGGTTCGCTTTCGGCCTTGCCGGCCGGAGCCAGTCGTATGGGTGCCGCCACCGAATCGATCAGCCCGCCGTCGGCCATGATGAACGCGCGGTGCACGTAGTTCTTCAATTCACGCACGTTGCCTGGCCAGGAATGCGCCACCATGTCGGCCAGCATAGCCGGCGAAAATGACTTGGAAGTCTTGTGCGTTTCGTTGAGCTGGTCGAGGAAACTCTGGGCCAGCAGCTCGACGTCCTTGCCGCGCTCCCGCAGGGGCGGAAGGTGAATGGGGAATACGTTCAGGCGATGATAGAGATCCTCGCGCAGCTTGCCTTCAGCCACTGCCTCCTGCGGATTGCGGTTCGTGGCGGCGATGATGCGCACGTCGCATTCGATTTCCTGGTTAGTGCCGACCCGCATGAAAACGCCCGTTTCGAGCACCCGCAGGAGCTTCACCTGCAGCTCGATGGGCATTTCCGTGATCTCGTCCAGGAACAAGGTCCCGCCGTGGGAGCGCTCGAAGTACCCCTTGTGCTGGCGCTCTGCTCCCGTGAAGCTGCCGCGCTCGTGCCCGAACATTTCGCTTTCGATCAAATTGGGCGAAATCGCGCCGCAGTTCACGGCCAGGAACGGGCGCTTGCGCCGCAGGCTGAGGTCGTGCAGGGTCTGGGCGGCGAGCTCCTTGCCGGTGCCGCTTTCGCCGATCAGCAGCACCGTGGCCTCCGTGGGCGCAACCTTGCCGATCTGGTCATAGAGATCCTGCATGGCCGCAGAGCTTCCGAGCATGCGCCCAAAGCGACCGAACCGCCTCAATTCGCCGCGTAGCGAACCGATCTCGGCTTTCAGGTCTCCTGCACGCGGGATGCGATCCAGGATGGCCTTGAGCCGCTGCATGTTGATCGGCTTGATGAGGTAGTCTGCCGCCCCCAGCCGCAAGGCGTCGACCGCGCTTTCGACGCTCGCATGGCCGGTAATGAGAATGACCTCTACCGGGATCGACGGGTCGAGCTCCTTGAATAAGTCCATGCCGCTGCCGTCGGGAAGCTTGAGATCGGTCAGCACCACGTCTGGACTCTGGCGCACGATCTGGATCCGGGCCTCACGGAGGTCGCCCGCCACTGCGGTGGTAAAGCCTTCAGCGCTGACGATTTCCGCCAGGGCGGCTCGAGTATTCGGTTCATCGTCCACGATCAGGACATGCGGCATGCGTCAAGGCTCCACGATAAACAGGTCACGCAGCCGGGGCCGCCTCCCGGGGGCAGCCATTCGGCCGTCAAAAGGATGTCCGTATCGACGGGCTGAGCACCGCCCGACATGCATTCTGCCGCGGGCCGGCGCAATGCGCCACTAGCGCCGCATGGACAGCAGGCCGATGACCGCGCCCACGGCGGCGGCTATGCCGACCGCCCTCCATGGATTCTCTCGCACGTAGGCATCCGTGTGAGCCGAAACCTGGCGGTAGGACGCCGCAGCGCCACGCTGCGCGTCCCGGAACAGGTCCCGGGCGCGGTCCATCTCGTCACGGAGCCGGTGGCGCGCAGCCTCGAGCTCCTGGCTGGTGAAGTCCGCCTTGTTTTTCAACAGAGCTTCGGTGTCCTCGACGGCCCCGCGCAAATGCTCGACTACCTTGCTCTTTCCTTGCCAGTCGTTCGAATGCCAACCCATATCCTCTCCCTGTTTCGGTTCCGGGCTAGCGTCTCAACGCACCCAGCAGAAGCGTCACCACGAAAACGATGACGAAAACGTAGAACAGTATCTTCGCGATCTCCGCGGCGCCGGAAGCGATTCCTCCGAATCCGAAAAGCGCGGCGATCAATGCAATTACGAAGAAAATGGCGGCCCATCGCAACATCGCTTACTCCTTGTATAGATCCAGCGTCGAGCAGACCGGGTCGTGCGCCGGCGCCACTCCGGAAAGCAGCGCTCGCAGTTTTCGTACCGTGGCGCCAGACGTCACGCCGGTGCTCCGCCAGCAGACCACGACAACCGGCGATTGGCCATGGTCCAAGTGCAAGGAATAGGTAAGAATTACATGAAAACTTGTAAATTCCATGCTTACGGATGGGCGTTGCCACAGCCCGTTACCACGTGCATGTCCCCGGCGCCCCGCGGGGCGCCCGCGACTGCTTAGAATGGGGCCTTGCCGCCCAGCGCCTGTCTCTTATACACAAATCCGAGCCCACCAGACA
>NZ_JADGHH010000066.1 GCF_019689535.1 Pigmentiphaga sp. | reverse complement strand
AATCTAATATTCGTTTGGCGGGCGCCGGGGGTCAGCGGCCCCCCCGCCCCACGAAGCTTGCAGCGCCAGTAGTATCTGAATACTATCCGGGGCGGGTAATGCCCGCTCCATCGCTCTTTAGGACATTTCATGAAGAAGCAGAAGATTCGCATCCGCCTCAAGGCGTTCGATTACAAGCTCATCGACCAATCGGCCGCTGAGATCGTCGAGACCGCCAAGCGCACGGGTGCCGTGGTTCGCGGTCCGGTTCCGCTGCCGACCCGCATCCGCCGCTACGATCTGCTGCGTTCGCCGCACGTCAACAAGACGTCGCGCGACCAGTTCGAGATTCGCACCCATCAGCGCCTGATGGACATCGTGGATCCCACTGACAAGACCGTCGACGCCCTGATGCGCCTGGACCTGCCGGCCGGCGTGGATGTGGAAATCGCTTTGCAGTAACGTGGTATTTGTGCCCGGCCCTTGAAAAAGCGGCCGGGCGCGGGCTATACTAGCCGGCTAGCCCTCTTAGGGTTTTCCCTTTGGGGCGTCTTTGCGCAGTTGCTGGCGTCTTTTTTGCCGGCCGCGCGAATCCGCTATACATCGAGTTTTGGCGCGGCGCCCTCGGGCGCCGCTGTCTGGGCGGTGCGCCTTGGCGCAGCGCCATTTTTAGCCCCGGCCAATCGTAGTCGGGAATGGAGAAAACGATGTCGACCCAATCGACGGCCTCCACGCCAGCCGCATTCCGGCTCGGCTTGGTGGGTCGCAAGGTTGGCATGACCCGCATTTTCACGGACGATGGCGAATCCATCCCCGTGACCGTGCTGGACGTGTCGAACAACCGTGTGACCCAGGTCAAAACCCCGCAAACGGACGGTTACGCCGCCGTTCAGGTCACGTTCGGTACGCGCCGTGCATCGCGCGTCACCAAGCCCCTCAGCGGCCACTTCGCGAAAGCTGGCGTGGAAGCGGGCAGCGTGCTCAAAGAATTCCGCCTTGATCCGGCCAAAGTCGCCGAGTTCGCTCCGGGCACCGAACTGAAAGTCGAGTCCCTGTTCTCCGTCGGCCAGAAAGTCGACGTGACGGGCACGACCATCGGTAAGGGCTTCTCGGGCGCGATCAAGCGTCACAACTTTTCGTCGAACCGCGCCTCGCACGGCAACTCGGTGTCGCACAACTCGGCCGGCTCCATCGGTATGGCGCAGGACCCGGGTCGCGTGTTCCCCGGCAAGAAGATGGCCGGGCACTATGGCGACGTTCAGCGCACCGTGCAGAACCTCGATGTGATTCGCGTGGACGCAGAGCGCGGCCTGCTGCTCGTTCGCGGCGCCGTTCCCGGCCATGCCGGCGCGAACGTCATCGTTCGTCCCGCTGTTAAAGGAGCCTGAACATGGCAGATCTCAAGCTCCTGAATGACCAGGGCCAAGTCGCTGCGACTGTCAGCGCTCCCGACACCGTTTTCGGCCGCGAATTCAACGAAGCGCTGGTTCACCAGATCGTCGTTGCCTACCAGGCCAACGCGCGCAGCGGCAATCGCGCGCAGAAAGATCGTTCCGCCGTCAAGCACACGACCAAGAAGCCCTGGCGCCAAAAGGGTACGGGCCGCGCTCGTGCCGGTATGACGTCTTCGCCCCTGTGGCGTGGAGGCGGCCGGATTTTCCCGAATTCGCCCGAAGAAAACTTCAGCCAGAAAGTGAACAAGAAGATGTACCGCGCCGGTGTGCGCTCCATCTTGTCGCAACTGGCCCGCGAAGACCGGATCGCTGTCGTCGAGAACTTCGTCGTCGATTCGCCCAAGACCAAAGTGGCCGCCGACAAGCTCAAGAACCTGGGCTTGAAGTCGGTTCTCATCATTACCGATACGGTTGACGAAAACCTCTATTTGGCCACGCGCAACCTGCCGCACGTGGCGGTGGTCGAGTCCCGTTATGCCGATCCGCTGTCGCTGATCCACTACAACAAAGTGTTGATCACCAAGCCTGCGATCGCTCAGCTCGAGGAGATGCTGGGATGAGCAACGACCGTCTGCTCCAGGTTCTGCTGGCGCCGATCGTCTCTGAAAAGAGCACGTTCATCGCAGACAAGAACCAGCAAGTGGCTTTCCGCGTCCTGCAAGACGCCACCAAGCCTGAAATCAAGGCTGCCGTCGAACTGCTCTTCAAGGTGCAGGTCGAGTCCGTGCAGGTCCTCAACACCAAGGGCAAAGTCAAGCGCTTTGGCCGCTTCATCGGTCGCCGTCGCAATGAGCGCAAGGCGTATGTGTCGCTGAAGCCGGGTCAGGAAATCGACTTTGCGCAGGAGGTGAAGTAAATGCCCCTCGTCAAGCTGAAGCCGACTTCCGCCGGTCGCCGTGCGATGGTGAAGGTGGTTCACCCCCACCTGTACAAAGGTCGCCCGCTCGACAGCCTGCTCGAAAAGCAGGTGCGCAGCGCCGGTCGTAACAACAACGGCCACATCACCACGCGTCACCGCGGCGGCGGTCATAAGCAACACTATCGCGTGATCGATTTCAAGCGCAACAAGGACGGCATTCCGGCCAAGGTCGAGCGCATCGAATACGATCCGAACCGTACGGCGCACATCGCCCTGTTGTGCTACGCCGACGGCGAACGTCGCTACATCATCGCCCCTCGCGGCCTCGAAGTCGGCTCGACGCTGATTTCCGGCAGCGAAGCACCCATCCGCGTAGGCAACACGCTTCCGATCCGCAACATCCCGGTCGGTAGCACGATCCACTGCGTGGAAATGATCCCCGGAAAGGGCGCCCAGATGGTGCGTTCGGCCGGCGGGTCGGCCGTGCTGCTGGCTCGTGAAGGCACCTATGCCCAAGTTCGCCTGCGTTCGGGCGAAGTGCGCAAGGTGCACATCGAGTGCCGTGCGACCATCGGCGAAGTCAGCAACGAAGAGCACGGCCTGCGCCAGATCGGCAAGGCCGGCGCCACGCGTTGGCGCGGCATTCGTCCTACCGTTCGCGGTGTTGCCATGAACCCGATCGACCACCCGCACGGTGGTGGTGAAGGTCGTACCGGCGAAGCCCGTGAACCGGTCAGCCCCTGGGGCACTCCGTCCAAGGGTTTCAAGACCCGCCGCACCAAGCGGACGAACAATATGATCGTCCAGCGGCGCAAGAAGAAGTAAGCGAGGCGAGCCATGTCACGTTCGATCAAGAAAGGCCCGTTTGTCGACCTGCACCTTTTGAAGAAGGTCGAGGCGGCTACGGCCGGAAAAGACAAGCGCCCGATCAAGACCTGGTCGCGTCGTTCCACGATCCTGCCCGAGTTCATCGGTCTGACGATCGCGGTTCACAACGGCCGTCAGCATGTTCCCGTTTACATCAACGAAAACATGGTCGGTCACAAACTCGGCGAATTCGCGCTGACCCGTACGTTCAAGGGTCACGCTGCGGATAAGAAAGCCAAGAGGTAAGCGCGATGGAAACCACAGCGAAAGTCCGTGGCGTACGCGTGTCGGCCCAGAAGGCCCGTCTGGTTGCGGACATGATCCGCGGCAAGCCGGTGGCCCAGGCCATCAACATTCTGACGTTTACGCCCAAGAAGTCCGCAGGCATCATCAAGAAGGTGGTGGAATCCGCCATCGCGAATGCCGAGCACAACGACGGTGCAGATATCGACGAACTGAAGGTGAAAACCATCTACGTCGACAAGGGCACCTCGCTCAAGCGTTTCGACGCCCGCGCCAAGGGCCGCGGCGTCAAGATCGAGAAGCAGACGTGCCACATCGTGGTTACGGTCGGCAACTAAGGAGCCACGATGGGACAGAAAATTCACCCGACCGGGTTCCGTCTCTCGGTCAGCCGTAATTGGTCGTCGCGCTGGTTCGCCAGCGGCAACGCTTATGCCGGCATGCTGGCGGAAGACATCAAGGTTCGCGAATACCTGAAGAAGAAGCTGAAAGGCGCTTCCGTGGGTCGCGTGGTCATCGAGCGTCCTGCCAAGAACGCTCGCGTCACGGTCTACTCGGCTCGTCCGGGCGTCGTGATCGGCAAGAAGGGCGAGGACATCGAAGTCCTGAAGGCCGATCTGCAGCGCCTGATGGGCGTGCCCGTGCACGTGAACATCGAAGAGATTCGCAAGCCCGAGATCGACGCTCAGCTGATCGCCGATTCGATCGCCCAGCAGCTCGAGAAGCGCATCATGTTCCGCCGCGCGATGAAGCGCGCCATGCAGAACGCCATGCGCCTCGGCGCCCAGGGCATCAAGATCATGAGCTCGGGTCGCCTGAACGGCATCGAAATCGCTCGTACCGAGTGGTACCGCGAAGGCCGTGTGCCCCTGCACACCCTGCGCGCCAATATCGACTACGGTACGGCCGAAGCCGGCACGACTTACGGCCTGATCGGCATCAAGGTGTGGGTCTACAAGGGCGACACGCTGGGCTCGGCAGAACTGCCCGCCCCGGAAACCAAGGACGAAGAGCGCAAGCCGCGTCGCGGCCCGCGTAACGATCGTGGCGATCGCCCGGGCAACCGCCCTGGCGCCGGCCGTGGTCGTGGCGGCCGCCGGCCCGAAGGCGAGGCGGCTGCCGCGCCTGAAGGCGGCGCCCGGCGTGCGCCGCGCAAGCCGGCTGCTGAAGCTGCAGCCGCGCCTGCCAAAGACGGAGAATAAGCATGCTGCAGCCATCGCGCAGGAAATACCGCAAGGAACAAAAGGGCCGCAATACCGGCCTGGCTACGCGGGGCACCAACGTCTCGTTTGGCGAGTTCGGTCTGAAGGCCACCGGTCGTGGTCGCCTGACCGCTCGCCAGATCGAGTCGGCCCGTCGTGCCATCACCCGCCACATCAAACGTGGCGGCCGCATCTGGATCCGCGTCTTCCCGGACAAGCCGATCTCGCAGAAGCCAGCCGAAGTCCGCATGGGTAACGGTAAGGGCAACCCCGAATACTGGGTCGCCGAGATTCAGCCGGGCAAGGTGCTGTACGAGATGGAAGGCGTCAACGAGGAACTGGCACGTGAGGCGTTCCGCCTGGCCGCTGCCAAGCTCCCGATCTCGACCGTCTTCGTGACGCGTCACCTCGGGACGTAAGGAGATAGCAATGAAGGCAAGCGAACTCCGTTCGAAAGACGCTGCCGAGCTCCGCAAGGAACTCGAGGGTCTGCTTAGGGCTCAGTTCAGTCTGCGCATGCAGCTGGCTACCCAGCAGCTTTCCAACACCAGCCAGCTTGGCAAGGTCCGCCGCGACATCGCGCGCGTCCGTACCGTGCTGCGCGAGAAAGCCGGGAAGTAAAAATGAGCGAAACCAAGCTGAAGCGTACGCTGACCGGTCGTGTGGTCAGCGACAAGATGAACAAAACGGTGACCGTGCTGGTCGAGCGTCGTGTCAAGCACCCGCTTTACGGCAAGATCGTCGTGCGTTCGAACAAATATCACGCTCACGACGAAGAGAACCAGTACAAGGTCGGCGACCTGGTCGAAATCGCGGAAAGCCGCCCGATTTCCAAGACCAAGGCGTGGTCCGTGGTTCGTCTGGTCGAACCCGCGCGCATCATCTAACGGTGCGTCGAAGGCAGCCGCCCCCGGGCGCTGCCTAGAAGCGAGAGCATGAAAACCGTGAGGGGCTCCCTCACGGTTTTTTTTTGCGAACTGTTCCGCGGCGCGGTCAACCATCGGGCGTGCTGAGGCGATCGTAGGACGGCTTGGGGCAGAAGAGAGATCCGGAGCAGTCCCAACGGAGCAACGAGGCGCATCGGCATGGACTTTGCTTTACCGCAGGCATCGCCGTTAGTGTTCTTGGACGGCCGGCCGGGAGCCGACATGTTCGCCGACCTCAAGCACATCTCGCACCATGCCGCCTGGCGCCGCCAGCTTGAAATGCTATTGGAGTCGGCTGGCGAAGGGATCTACGGGATAGATCTCAACGGACGCTGCATTTTTATCAATCGCGCGGGTGCCGACATGCTGGGCTACACCCCTGACGAGGTCGTCGGCCGGAACATGCATTACCTCATCCACCACTCCCACGCCGATCAACGGTTGATGCACGTGGAGGAGTGCCGGATCTTTCAGGCATTTCGCGAGGGCCGCGGCGTGCGGGTGGAGGATGAAGTGTTGTGGCGGCGGGACGGGACCTGCTTCGATGCACAGTATGCGTCATATCCCATCCGCGACGCAGGCCGGGTCGTGGGGGCGGTCGTCACGTTCTCCGACATTTCCGAGCGGCGTCGCATGGAGCGGGAGCTGCAGCGCTCATACGCCTTGCTGGAGCGCCGCGTGCAGGAGCGGACGGCACGCTTGCAATCTGCGCACGAGTCGCTGCGCAGGCTGTCGGCGCATTTGAGCTCGTTGCGGGAGGAAGAGCGGGCGCGTATCGCGCGCAATATCCACGACGAACTCGGCGCGTCGTTCACGGCCCTGCAGCTGGATCTGAACTGGCTCAGGCGCCAACTGACGCAGGCCCCCGATTTGCAGGCGCACGTCGAGCGCATGCTGGAAGTGGCGCAGGCGGCGATGGAGTCGACACGGCGCATCGTGAACGATCTGCGCCCGGCGGTTCTGGATCACCTCGGGCTGTGGGCTGCGCTGGAGGCGCTGCTGCAGGACCTGCAACTGCGCGCGGGATTGAACTGCCGCTTCGTGTGCACTCCCGAGGCCGAGCGTTGCAGGCTGGGCCGCAGCGCGGAGATCGAGGTCTATCGCATCGTCCAGGAGCTCGTGACCAACGTCAGGCGGCACGCACGCGCCCGTAGCTTGAGCCTGGTCGCAGAGGCCCGCAACGGCAGTCTGGTGGTGTCCCTGGAGGACGACGGGATCGGGATGTCGCTCTCCGAGCCGCTGCATACCTTTGGCATCCTGGGCATGCGGGAGCGGGCCCGCGCCATCGGCGCGGCATTCGAGCTCGACAGCGCTCCCGGCGCCGGCACGCGGGCGCGGCTGACCTTGTCCGATGTACCGGGGGGAACATGGGATTGAACGTTCTCGTCGTGGACGATCACATGATCATTCGCCGGGGGCTGGCTCGGTTGCTGGGCGAGGACGCCCGCATCGCGTCCGTGGACGAAGCGGGAGACGGGCCCGCCGCTTTGCGCGCCTTGCGCCGCGGAAACTACCACGCGATGGTGCTGGACATCGCGCTGGGCGAGCGGGACGGCTTGGACGTACTGAAGTCCGTCCGGGCCGAGTTTCCTTCGCTGGGCGTGGTGATGCTTTCGGTATATCCGGAATCCCAATTGGCGGTGCGTGCCTTGCGCAGCGGCGCGCATGCTTATCTCAACAAAGGGTGCGAGCCGGAGGAGCTGCTGGCGGCCTTGGTGCGGGCTGCCGATGGCAAGTCTTACGTGACGCCTGCGGTGGCGGAGCTGCTTGCCAGTACCGTCCGGCAAGATAGGCCGCAGGCGCCCCACGAACTCTTGTCCAACCGGGAGTTCCAGGTGTTGCAGTTGCTCGTTTCGGGCAAATCGGTATCGGCCATTGCCGAGCATCTCGCACTCTCGGCCAACACGGTTTCGACTTATCGCGGCCGCATTTTCGAGAAGCTCGGCGTGCACAGCATCGCTGAACTGGTCGATTATGCGCGCACGCATGCGCTGAACCCGATTTAGGGCGCACCGCACCAAGCTAGCGCGCCGGTGCACCGTGTAGTGGGAGCACTACAGCTTTTTCACGGGAATCGCGATACCGGCGGCAAGGCCATGCGCGCACACTGGAACCATGCCTGCCACGCCAAGCACGGCGTTGCGCCGGCCCATGCCTCCAGGGTGTCGTGCCATGAAGAAAGCCGGGTTCAGACTAGGCATCTACATTTTCAAGGACGCGGAAGTCATCGACTTTGCGGCGCCTTACGGGGTTTTCTCGGTGGCGCGCCGGTTCGACCCGGAGCTCGACGTCTTCCTGGTGGGGGAAGCGCTGCGCCCCGTGCAGGCGCAGGCTGGGCTGACGGTGCTGCCTGCTTACGGCTTCAATGATGCGCCGGCCATGGATGCGTTCCTGATTCCTGGCGGGGCCGGCACCCGGCAGGAAATGCACAACCGCCGATTGCACGAGTACATCGCCGCGCTGCCTGTCGAATGCTTGCTGACCAGTGTCTGCACGGGATCCTGGATCTATGCGCGCATGGGCCTGCTGGACGGCCGGGCGGCCACGAGTCGCAAGGAGCCGGATCGCCTTGAATCCTCGCACCTGGGACGCACGCCCATAGACCGCCTGGCCGCCTTGGCGCCGGCTTGCCGCGTAAGCCGTGCGAGGGTGGTGGACACCGGGCGCGTCATCACCGCCGGCGGCATCGCCAGCGGTCACGAGCTGGGGCTGCATCTGCTCCGGCGCGCGGGCTATGCCGAAGACTTCATCGAGGATACGGCCCGGGTGATGGAGTATCACCGCGCCTACGCTTTGTACAAGGAAGACATCGAATTTGCGCCGAGCTCTTCCGACCTCTCCTCTTCTTCCTCCTGATCGGAGTTCGCCATGAGCTTGTTTCAGAATCCCTTCGATGCGCAATCCCGGTTGTCATGCGCCTGCGGCCGTCATGCTTCCCAGGCCGAACACGATTTGGCGCAGCGGCGCGAGTCGTCCGAGGACTTGCAGGCACGTGCCGTGGAAGGCGCCGTCATGCGGGCGCTCTTTCCGCAGGATGCATTGCGTCGTGCCTTTCTCAAGGCGGTGGGAAGCGGGACCGCCATGGCGGCAGTGAGCACGCTTTTCCCGCTGGCCGCCGCGAAGGACGCCTTCGCGCAAGGCACGGGCGCGCTGGAGAAGAAAGCACTGAAGGTCGGCTTTATTCCCATTACGTGCGCCACGCCCATCATCATGGCTCATCCCATGGGCTTCTACGCCAAGCAGGGCTTGGACGTCACCGTCGACAAGGCGGCTGGCTGGGCGCTGATCCGGGACAAAGCGCTGGCGGGCGAGTACGACGCAGCCCATATGCTCTCGCCGATGCCGCTCGCCATTTCCATGGGCGTGGGAACCGGTAGTGCCATTCCCTGGACGATGCCGGCGGTGGAAAACATCAACGGCCAGGCGATCACGCTTTCGATCAAGCACAAGAACCGGCGCGATCCCAAGACCTGGAAGGGCATGAAGTTCGCCGTGCCGTTCGACTATTCGATGCACAACTATCTGTTGCGCTACTACCTGGCCGAGCATGGCATCGATCCGGACACGGACGTGCAGATCCGCGCCGTGCCGCCCCCGGAAATGGTGGCGAACATGCGGGCGGACAACATTGACGGCTTCCTTGCGCCGGACCCCGTCAACCAGCGCGCCGTATACGACGGCGTGGGCTTCATCCACACCTTGTCCAAGACGCTATGGGACGGGCATCCGTGTTGTGCCTTTGCGGCCAGCAAGGGCTTCGTGACTCAGATGCCCAATACGTATCGCGCGCTGCTCAAGGCCATCATCGAGGCGACGGCGTATGCGCACAATCCCGCCAACCGCAAAGAGATCGCCGCCGCCATCGCCGCCCCGAACTACCTGAACCAACCCGTCACGGTAGTGGAGCAGGTGTTGACAGGGACTTTCGCGGACGGCTTGGGCAAGGTGGTACAGGAGCCGAACCGCATCGATTTCGATCCCATGCCTTGGCAGTCGTTCGCCGTGTGGATCTTGACCCAGATGAAACGCTGGGGACAGGTCAAGGGCGAGGTCGATTACAAGAAAATCGCCCGCGAGGTGTTCCTCGCCACGGACGCCTTGCGGCTGATGAAGGAGGCGGGTTATCCCGTTCCTGACGCGCAGGACAAATCCTTTACCGTGATGGGCAAGCCTTTCGATCCATCCAAGCCGGACGAGTACTTGGCCAGCTTCAAGATCCGGAGGGCCTGATGCCGGTTGCACGACGCTGGAGGTCGGTCCTCGTATCGTTCGTCATCTTCGTGCTGGTGCTCGGCGCGTGGCAGGCGGCGACTCATTCCGAGGAGGCCGCGGCGGTGGTCGATCCCGCTTATGCCGCACTCGTGGGCAATGCCGCCGCGAGCGGCGGCAAGACGCCGTTTCCCGGGCCAGGCGAAGTCGCGGCACAGCTCTGGAGGCATTTGCAAGATCCCTTCTACGACCGGGGACCGAACGACAAAGGCCTGGGGCTGCAGCTTGCCTACTCCATCGCCCGTGTGCTCACCGGTTTTCTGTGCGCCGCATTGGTGGCCATCCCCCTGGGATTCCTGATCGGCATGTCGCGCACGCTGTACGAGGCATTCGACCCCTTCATCCAAGTGCTCAAGCCGGTCTCGCCCCTGGCCTGGATGCCGCTCGCGCTCTACACGATCAAAGACGCGAATCTCTCTGCGATGTTCGTCATCTTCATTTGCTCAATATGGCCGATGCTCATCAACACGGCTTTCGGCGTCGGCTCCGTCCGCCAGGACTGGCTGAACGTCGCGCGCACGCTGGAAGTCCCGCGCCTGCGAACGGCATGTAAGGTGATCCTGCCGGCCGCGGCTCCCACCATCATGACGGGCATGCGCATTTCCATCGGCATCGCCTGGCTCGTGATCGTGGCGGCGGAGATGCTCATCGGCGGCACGGGCATCGGCTATTTCGTATGGAACGAGTGGAACAACCTGTCCATCGCCAACATTATCTGTGCCATCTTGTTCATCGGGCTGATAGGCATGGCGCTGGACGTGCTGCTGGCGCGCGCCGCGCGCCTAGTCAGTTACCGGGAGTAGCGCATGAGCCGTCCGTTTCTTGAAGTCGAAGGCTTGGCCAAGCACTATCCCGGCCGCGACGGGCGCCCCGGCGCCCCCGTATTCGAAAACGTGACGTTCGGCATCGAACGCGGCGAGTTCGTTTGCGTGATCGGGCACTCCGGCTGTGGCAAGACGACCATTCTCAACATCTTGGCGGGCATCGATGCGCCCAGCGCCGGCACCATCATCATGGATGGCCGGGAGGTGGCGGGGCCGTCCCTGGACCGGGGGGTCGTGTTCCAGGCCCATGCGCTGTTGCCGTGGATGACCGCGTTGCAGAACGTGGAGTTCGGCGTCCGTTCGCGTTGGCCGGCATATACGCAGCGCGAGGTCCGGTCGCATAGCGTGCGCTACCTCGAGATGGTAGGGCTCGGCCATGCGCTCGACAAGAAACCTGCCGAGCTGTCCGGCGGCATGAAGCAGCGCGTCGGCATCGCCCGCGCGTTTGCCATCCAACCCAAGATGCTCCTGCTCGACGAGCCTTTTGGCGCTTTGGACGCGTTGACGCGGGGCACGATCCAGGACGAGTTGCTCGCCATCGTCCGCGCCACCGGACAGACGGTGTTCATGATCACGCACGACGTCGATGAGGCGATTCTGCTCGCCGACCGGATCCTGCTGATGAGCACAGGGCCGCGCGCCCGCATCGCCGAAACCGTGGCCGTGGACCTGCCGCGTTCGCGAACGCGCGCTTCGCTGCACCACGAAGCGCGCTATTACGAGATTCGCAATCGCCTCGTCGATTTCCTGGTCGACAAGGCAGCCAAGAAGGAGCCCGTAGCATCATGATGACCCGAGCCGAAGTGACCGAACTCATCGTCGCCCGCAAGATCGAGAAGAAGCTGAGCTGGGCGGAAATCGCCAAGGCCGTCGGCCAAAGCAAGGAATGGAGCACCGCCGCGTTGCTCGGCCAGATGGCGCTCACGCAGGCGCAGGCCGACGCGGTAGGCAAGCTGCTGGACCTGCCCGGCGATGCCGTGCTGCAGTTGCAGGTCGTGCCGTACAAAGGGTCCCTGCCCACCGCCGTGCCGACCGACCCGCTCATTTACCGCTTTTACGAGCTGGTCAATGTATACGGCACCACGTTCAAGGAGCTGATCCACGAGGAGTTCGGCGATGGCATCATGAGCGCCATCGACTTCAAGATGGACCTGTCGCGCGAAGTCGATCCCAAGGGGGACCGGGTGCAGATCGTCATGAGCGGCAAGTTTCTGCCGTACAAGATGTACTGATCGGATAGCGCCATCGCGCCCCGCCACCGTGCTTCGGAGCCGGGGCGCTGCCCGTCATCGCAATGTGAAGCGCGCCGTTTCCACGGACTGCGAGTCCAGGCCGATCTGCACCTCGAACTCCCCGGGTTCGACCACGTGCTCGAGCCGGGCGTTGAAGAACTTCAGCTCGTCTTCGCCGATCTCGAATTCGACGGTACGGGTTTCGCCCGGGGCGAGCGCGATTTTCTGGAACCCGCGCAGCTCTTTGACGGGGCGCACGACGGAAGCTGCTTCATCCCGGATGTAGAGCTGGACCACGGTTTCTCCGCCGCGATCGCCGGTGTTGGCCACGTTTACCCGGGCCACGATGCGGCCGCCGCGCCCCATGCGGTCGCTGCTGAGCACGACCGGCGACAGCGCGAACTCGGTATAGCTCAGGCCGTAGCCGAAGGGGTAGAGCGGGCCATTCTTCTCCTCGAAGTACTGTGAGGTGTAATTGCCCGGCTTGCCCTCGATGAAGGGCCGGCCCACGCGCGGGTGGTTGTAGTAGGTCGGGATCTGGCCGACGGAGCGGGGGAAGGAAATGGGCAGCTTGCCCGAGGGGTTGTAGTCGCCGAAGAGGACGTCGGCGATCGCATGCCCGCCCTCCGTGCCGCTGAACCATGTCTCGAGGATTGCATCGGCGTTGGCGCTTTCCCATTGCAGGTCCAGCGGCCTGCCGTTCATCAACACCAGTACGAGCGGCTTGCCGGTGGCCTTGAGCGCCTCGAGCAACGCGCGCTGGCTGGCCGGGATGTCGAGCCGGGTGCGGCTAGACGACTCGTGGGACATGCCGCGCGATTCGCCTACGGCAGCCACCACGACGTCTGCCTGTTTCGCCAGGGCGACTGCCTCGGCGATCATCTCGGCAGGCGGCCGGGGGTCTTGGAGGACTTCCTTTTCATCCCAGTTCAGGAAGTTGAGGTAATCCACGATCCGCTTGTCGTCGGTGACATTGGCGCCGACCGCATAGAGCAACCGACCCTTGCCGCGCAGGGCCTCTTCCATGCCTTGGCGCAGCGTGACCGACGATTCCCGCCGGCCGGCGGCGGACCAGCTGCCCATCATGTCCAGCGGGGCGTCTGCCAAGGGGCCGACCAGGGCGACCGTCGCGGACTTGCGCAGCGGCAGCGTGCGGTTCTTGTTCTCCAGCAGGACGATGGAGCGACGCGCCGCCTCGCGCGCGTCCGCCCGGTGCATGCGCTCCTCGGCATAGCGGTCGGCCGGGTCGTCGGCCGGCGATCCGATGCGCAGGTAGGGATCGTGGAACAGCCCCATGTCGTACTTGGCGCCCAGCACGTTGCGCACGGAGCGATCGATCTCCTCCATGCTGACTTCGCCCGACTCGACCAGCCCCGGCAGTTCCTGCCAGTACAGCGTGTCCGCCATGCTCATGTCGATGCCCGCCTTGATGGCAAGCTTGGCCGCCTCGCGCCCGTCCCGGGCGACGCCGTGCCGCACCAATTCGGTGATGGCGCCGTGATCGCTGACGGCCACGCCCGTGAACCCCCATTCCTTGCGCAGCAAGTCTTGCATCAGCCACGTGTTGGCGCTCGCAGGCATGCCGTTGATGGAGTTCAGCGCCACCATGACGCTGCCTGCGCCGGCATCGATCGCGGCGCGGTAGGGAGGCAGGAAGTCTTGGTACATGCGCATGGGGCTCATGTCGACGATGTTGTAGTCCCGTCCGCCCTCTACCGCGCCATACAGGGCAAAGTGCTTGACGCTGGCCATGATGCTGTCGCGCCGGGCGGGGGAGTCGCCCTGGTAGCCTCGCACCATCGCCTGGGCGATGCGCGAGACGAGGTACGGATCCTCCCCGAACCCTTCGGACATCCGCCCCCAGCGCGGATCGCGGGAGATGTCCACCATGGGCGCGAAAGTCATGTCCAGGCTGTCTGCACTGGCCTCGATGGCCGAGACGCGTGCGCTGCGTTCGATCGTTGCCATGTCCCAGCTCGAGGCAAGCCCTAGCCCGATCGGGAAGATGGTGCGATGGCCGTGCACGACGTCGTAGGCGAAGAATATGGGAATCCCGAGGCGGCTTTTCTTGACGGCCGCATCCTGCATCATGCGGTTGTCGACATGGACGACCGAATTGAAGGTCGCACCTATGCGGCCGGCGGCGATCTCTTCGACGATTTTCTCGCGCGGCATGTCCGGGCCGATGCTGATCAGGCGAAGCTGGCCGATCTTTTCCTCGAGCGTCATCTGCCCAAGCAGGTCGTCGATGAATGCCTTCTTGTCCTGCAGCAGCGCATGGTTGGGCGCCGCCGAGGCCGCCGCTGCCGCGAGCACCGCGCACAGCCCGGCTCCCAGCCACCGCCGGAAAGTATGGGCGGCGCGCCGGGCGAGGCGTCGTGGCGCGTGACGCGGGGCCGGCGTTGGACGGGAGTCGAGGTGTCGGGGGCAGGGGGATGCGTTGAAGGCCAAGTCATCGTCCTCCAGAAGATGAGAGTGCGGGAGTGGCGAGCGAAGTGTCGCCGTAGACACCCGGATTGTACGGGGCGCATCGTCTTGGCCCGGCCTTGGGCCCCGCCGGGGCGGCCTGGCTATGATACTGTCCGTTTCGACGACTTCCCGGCGACGGGGCGAGAGGCGGGCGTGCGACGCAAGCTTGTTACAACCGCGGCCGCTGCGAGGTCGCGGGAACACGGAATCATCGCGCTTGCGGGCGGTCCCAGGCTGGGGCCGGGTTCCGCCCCCTTGTATCGTTTCAGGAGATTTTTGTGCATTTTGCAGACGTTGCAGCCACCGTGCGGCGCAGGCTCGCGCTTGTATCGCTCGGTATCGCCACGCTCTTTTCCATGTTGGGTGCTGCCGCCGCACACGCGTTTTCCCTCGAGGACGTGACGGCGCGCGCCAAGGCGCTCATCGAGCGTCCGTACCAAGCTCCGGTGAGCAATCTGCCTCCCGAGTTCAGCAAAATGCAGTTCGGGGATTACCAGCGCATCCAGCCGCGTCGCGAGAAGTTCGAATGGCAGGACCTGAAGACGCCGTTCAAGATCGGCTTCTACCACCAGGGCATGCATTTCTCGACGCCGGTCGTGATCAACGAGATCGTCGATGGCCGCGTCCGCGAGATCAAGTACGACCCGGAAAAATTTGACTTTGGCGGCCTCTCGTTTGATGCGCAGGCCACCCGCAATCTCGGGTATGCGGGATTTCGCGTCCTTTATCCCATCAACCGCGAAGGGGTTCAGGACGAGATCATGAGCCTGCTCGGCGCGAGCTACTTCCGCGTGGTCGGCAAGGGGCAGGTATACGGATTGTCCGCCCGGGGCCTGGCGATCGACACGGCGTGGAAGGACGGCATGGCCGAGGAGTTCCCCCGTTTCCGCGAGTTCTGGATCGAGCGGCCCAAGCCGCAGGACCGGCACCTGGTCATTTATGCGCTGATGGATTCGCCCCGCGCTACCGGCGCTTTCCGGTTCGTCTTGCGTCCCGGCGAAGACACCGTGCTGGACGTCGAATCGCGGGTGTTCTTGCGGGGCACGATTCACAAGTTGGGCGTCGCACCCCTGACGAGCATGTTCCTGTATGGCCCCAACCAGGGGGTGCGCGGCAACAATTTCCGCCCGGCCCTGCACGATTCGAATGGCCTTGCCATCCACACGGGCAGCGGCGAGTGGCTGTGGCGCCCGCTGAATAACCCGCCCATGCTGTCGGTCAGCACGTTCCAGGTGACCAACCCCAGGGGCTTCGGGCTGTTGCAGCGGGGCCATGAGTTCCATCGCTACGAAGACCTAGCCGACCGCTACGACTTGAGGCCCAGCGCCTGGGTGGAGCCCAAGGGCGATTGGGGGTCGGGCAAGGTCGAATTGGTGGAAATTCCCACGCCGGACGAGACCAACGACAATATCGTCGCTTTCTGGACGCCGGACGTCTTGCCGCCGCAGGGGCAACCCATGCGGCATGATTACCGCATCCATTGGACACTCAACGAGCCGGCGCTGCTCTCGAGAGAGGTGGGCTGGGTCAAGCAGACCATTCGAACCGACGGCGAAGTGCGACAGGCGAATCTGATCCGGCACCTGGACGGCAGCACGGCGCTCCTGGTCGATTTCGAGGGACCGGTGCTCGCCAAGCTGCCGCCAGGCGTGCCCGTTCGCGCCGACGTCAGCGTGAGCGACAACGCCGAACTGATCGAAAACGTGTTGCAGCCGAATCCCGCCATCCAGGGCTGGCGCCTGACCTTGCGCGTGAAGGTCAAGGATCCGTCACGCGCAGTCGAGCTCCGCGCGGCGTTGGCCGAAGGCAATCGCGTGCTGACGGAGACCTGGAGCTACCAGTTGCCGCCGCGCGCGCCATCCGGTTCATAAGCGGCGCGAGGCGCTTTTCTGCGAAGGGCGGCCGCGATCGGGATCACGTTCAATGCGATTACCCGGAAGACGAGACCATGATCATCAAGAAACAAGAAGACGTCACCCAAGCCGTTCTGGCCGAGGCTG
Organism: Pigmentiphaga sp.; assembly: GCF_019689535.1. GTDB lineage: Bacteria > Pseudomonadota > Gammaproteobacteria > Burkholderiales > Burkholderiaceae_B > Pigmentiphaga. The sequence goes on along the minus strand of NZ_JADGHH010000066.1, from coordinate 1,041 downwards.
CCCGCGCTCCCGACCCCAGATTCCGCGAGATCCTGTCGGCCGGCGTGCGCCATTTGCATGCGTTTGCCAGGGAAGTGCGCCTGACGGAGGCCGAGTTCCACCAGCTGTGCGGGGTGATCGCGCGGCTGGGCCAGGCGACGACGCCGTCCCACAACGAAGTGGTGCTGGCCGCGGGCTCCCTCGGCGTGTCCGCGCTGGTCTGCCTGCTGAACAACGGCAACAACGGGCAGACTGAGACCACGGCCAATTTGATGGGTCCGTTCTGGCGCATGGGGTCGCCCCCCACGCCCAACGGCGGCTCCATCGTCCGCTCTCCCACGCCTGGAGACCCGGTCTTCGTCAATGCCTGGGTCCGCGACCAGGAAGGGCGTCCCGTCGCAGGCGCGGAAGTGGACGTCTGGCACAGCTCCACGGAGGGGTTCTACGAGAACCAGGATCCCGCCCAGGCCGACATGAACCTGCGCGGCAAATTCACCACGGACGAGGACGGGCACATCGCGTTCCGCACCATCAAGCCGGCCGGCTATCCGATCCCGGTCGACGGCCCGGTGGGCGATTTGCTGCGCGCCCAGGGCCGGCACAACATGCGGCCGGCGCACATTCATTTCATGATTTACAAGCCGGGTTTCAAGACCCAGTTCTCCCAGGTTTATTCGAGCGACGACCCGTACCTCGAGACCGACGTGCAGTTCGGCGTCACGGAAGCTTTGGTCGGCCAGTACGTGCTGCACGACGCTGCCATCGAGCCGGCGCCCGATCCTGAGTTGCGGGGCCGGTGGTATTCGCTCGACCACCATTTCGTGATCGAACCCGGCGAGGCCAAGCTACCCAAGCCGCCCATTACCGCCAAGGCCGACGGAGAAAGGCCCGTCCTGACGGTGCTCGAGCGCCGGCCTTGAGCCGGCATGCCGCGATCAAGCGCATTGGCCCGACCCTGCGGCCGCCGGCGCGCGGCTGCGTCCGCTCCATAGGGCGAGCAACAGGCCGATGGCGGTCAGGCCCGCGCCCGCCCAAGCTACCGAAGGCAGTCCCGCGCGCGAT
>NZ_JADGHH010000302.1 GCF_019689535.1 Pigmentiphaga sp. | reverse complement strand
CCCAACCCCACCCGCGCCGGGAGGTGGCTTCAGGGGCTGCGGGCGTTCTGGAATTCATGTCGTACGGCTGGCGGGCAGCCAAGGAAAAAACTGCTGACATGTAAGCTCCGGGTTAAGAAAACGATGCCGGCCGCATCAGGGCTTGCGCGCAGGCGCCGGCGTATAGCTGACGGAATCGGCGATTTGTTGAATGGTACCCAGGGGGGCCTCGCCGAGTACAGTAATCCAGTAGTCGCCCAATCTGCGCCCGACGACGTGGATGGCGCCGCGCGCGCCCGGGCCGGCCTGGCGCGGGTGCCCTTCACTGTACGGCTCGATGAAAACGGATACCGCCGCCAGGCCGTCCGACAGCATGACCTGCTTGACGTCGGGCTTGCCGCCCATTGAACGCTGGACCTCCAGCATTTTGAGAAAACCGGCTGGCTCTCCCACCTTCCAGCCCAGCTCTGACAATTTGACCGGGTTCAGGTGCGTGCGCACCACCCGCCAACCGTCCGTCTTCCAACGCGGCTTGAGCTGCTTGCGATCGACCTCCGCGCCAATCTGCAACGCGAGGAAAGCGACCTGCTCGACGACCTCGTCTTCGGGGGACAGCGTCTGGGCGCGCAGCAGCAGCCCCGAATCGACGTCCGTGCACAGGCGATACCCGTAGCGGTCGTTGTCCCGGGGGCGCAGCGTAATAACCTGGCAATCGCGGTCGGCCACCCGCTGGGGCTCTGGGTCGACGCTCACTTGGTAATGGGCGGTCAACTGCCGCGCACTGCCTATCATCAGGCCGGGAAAGCGATCACGGGCGGTGCGGGTTTCGATCAGGACGGCCCGCTTTTCAGGCAACAGGCATTGGATTTCGTCGTCTTGGCGGAGGAATTCCAGCGGCTGGCCATCAAGCAGCTCCAGCCGCTCGCGCTCGTTCTTGCCATCGAAGACATGCGTGATGCGCGACGACTGCATGGAGGAGCCCTGCTGGTACGCGAACACCCCCGCATAGTCGAGCTCGCGCGCCGACGTTTGGATGCGTTGCAACAACTCGATATCGTCGACCAGCACCGCAGGGGGCGCGACCTGCGCTTGCGCCGCAACGGGGAGCAAGCACATCGCGGCGAACATCAGGAAACGAATGGGCGTCCCAACGACCGAACGACTGACCTCCGACACGCGACCTTCCTTCAACGTTGTCCTACGGTAGAATCGACCGTGGTGGCAGAAACCTGGCGAATGGCGCCGCGACCGGCGATTTGCCTATGGGCGTCGAGATACTCGCCCAGCACGACGTCCACCTGGGGATCGACGCTGCGCGGACGCGCTTGCGCCGCTACCGGAACCACCGCAGGCGCAGCCACCGGCTGCGTGCTGGCGGAAAATTCGACCGGAACGCCCTGCCCGCCGAAATAGGGCTGGGCGATCCAGGTGACCGAGGCGACGGCCGCAGCCGCCGCCAGCCCCGGAAAGCCATAGCGGACCATGAACCGGCGGGAGGTCCGCTTGGGCGCGGCAACGATGGCGGGCTCCCGCTCGAGTGCTTCGGCCAAACGGCGATGGAATTGCGCCGAAACGGGCAACGCGAGGTCCGGGGTGCGCACCACGTCGCCGATGAGATGGTAGAGGTCCCAATCGGACTGGCCTTTCGCACTCGCCAAATGCTCCGACAGGCGGGCGGAGCCGGCCGCGAAGGCGGCAGAGTCGGAAACGTCGAGCTCACCGTCCATGTATGCAGACAGCCACTCTTCCACTTGGGCCTGCTGCAGTCCGTCCTGGACACCCGGCGCGGCCGTCGCCGAGACTGAGCCGACGGACTCACTCCGATGAGATGTCACCTGCATTTCCATAACCTCCGGGGCTGCCGATAGCCCGGTAACTTGCCATTTTGCCTAAACTTCCTGCCGACCAGCACCTCTTGGGGCTACCACCGCTTGTCTTCCTGGGTGCCCAACAGGGGCCTGAGCCGGGCCGCTATCGCCTCACGCGCCCGGAATATACGGGAGCGTACGGTACCTATGGGGCATCCCATCGACTGCGCGATGTCCTCATAGCTCATTCCTTCGATTTCACGCAACACGATAGCCGTCCGCAGCTCTTCAGGCAGCGCCTCGATTGCCAAATTGACCGTTTCGGCAATTTCGCGCGTCGCCATCATGGATTCTGGCGTGTTGATATCGCTTAGGTTATCGGTTTCGTCGAAAGTTTCACCGTCTTCGTTCTCGTATTCAGACGGTGAGCTGGGGCGCCGCCCCGAAGCCGACAAATGATTCTTCGCCGTGTTGATGGCGATGCGGTACAGCCAGGTATAGAAAGCGCTGTCGCCGCGAAACTGGGGCAGCGCGCGGTATGCCTTGATGAAGGCTTCCTGGGCGACGTCTTCGACCTCGGCCGGGTCGCGAATGAACCGGGAAAGCAAGCGCAAGATCTTCCGTTGATACTTCAGCATCAACAGTTCGAAAGCTTTCTTGTCGCCCCGCTGCACCCGGGAGACCAGCTCGGCATCGACGTCGCGCTCGCTCGTCATGCTGGGTACCCCAGGCGTGGATCGCGGGCCTGCGGCCTCACCAGCAGCCCGTCTTCCCGCTGCTCGGTCCAGGCGGCGGCAATGCGCACGGCACGCCACTCGCCTGCGGAGAGGCTGTCAGGCCAGATCGTGAGGCGGGCAGTGCGCGGCATGCCGGCGCGCCCCGGTGCGGGGGCCAGGCTTCCTTCCAATGTCAGCCACCCCAAGGGCGAGCGCCAGATCCGCTGCAAACGGAAACGCCGCCAGCCCTCGGCATCGGCCAACATCCAATTCCCGCCAGCATCTACGGCTACCGCGCGGTAACCGGGTGCCAAAGACCGGCGTTGCAGTGCATCAAAGACCAGGAACGCAAGCAGCCCGATGGCGGCCGCCGCCATCGAGGCGAGGCCCCCTCCGGCCAGCGCGAAATACGCGGCCAAGGCCGCGGCCAGCCCCGCAGACCCCGCTATGCAGCGT
>NZ_JADGHH010000301.1 GCF_019689535.1 Pigmentiphaga sp. | reverse complement strand
CAGCAAACCCCACACTGAAACCCAAAGACAAGGACGGCTGCGCCGTCCGCGCTATCCTTCCCCGCCCTGAACGGCGGGGCTTGTCGCGCACCGGGTCAGAACACAGAGGAGATGGCGAAGTGGTCAAGCACCGCCGGGCACATCGCGCCGAACTTGACGATGACCCACATGAAGCCGGAGGAAAACCCCGCGAGCAGCAGGAGGTCGAAGAAACGCCTCAAGCAAAGGCTGCCCGCCCTGCGCTCAGGATCGCGAATGTCCATGGTAGCCAGACTCCCCAGGCAATAAGACGCTCGAGAGTCTAGTATCAAGACGTAACAACATCTATTACCCAAACGTCGTACTACAAAGAAAGGAAAAACGGGGGCGCCGCGCAGTGCGCGAAGCCCCCATCACCTCTCGGATTACAACCCGGCGGGACGAACGTAACCCGGAAAGTCTTTGTCCAGGACGGCCTTGAAGAACGAAGACTTGAACGCCGCCGCCAAGTCCTTGGCCCACGGTTTGTCTTGGTCGGCCCGGCGAATGGCCACCACCTGCTGGAATTGCACGGGCGGGTTTTCGAGCGCTACGGCGCTGGTGAGCTTCAAGCCGGACGCGATCGCGAAATTGCCGGGAACGATGGCGAACTCGGCATCGCCGACGGTGCGCGGCAGCTGGGCCGCCTCGACGGGTTGCAGCCGTATCTTCTTGGGATTGGAGGCGATGTCTTTTTCGGTGACCCGCAACGGATCCACCTCAGCCTTGACCGTGATTACCTTGTTTTCCTGCAACAGCAGCAAGGCGCGCGCGAGATTGCTCGGATCGTTGGGGAGGGTGAAGCGATCGCCCTCTTTGACCTCCGACAGGCTCTTGCGCGACTTCGAATAAATCCCCATGGGAGCAGTCGTGCTCTGGGCCAGGTCGATCAGGTCGAGCTTTTGGTCGGCCTTGAAACGATTCAGATAGGCGATGTGCTGGAACAAGTTGGCGTCGAGCGAGCCCTGCGCCAGTGCCAGGTTGGGCTGGACATAATCGTTGAACTCGACCAGGCGCACCTTGTAGCCCTGCTGCTCCAGCTGCGGAACGATGGCGAGCTTGAGCACGTCGTAGTTGTAGCCGGCAGTCGCGCCGAATACGAGATTCTTCTTGGCGGGATCGGCGGCATGCGCACCGGCGGCGCTCAACGCCAACAGCGCGGCGGCCGTGCCCAGGATGACTTTGCGACGTAGGGATGACATCGACGGATTCCTAAAAAAGATGAATGGCGGCCGCGTCAATCTGCGGCCAAGAAAAGAACGGGTCAGCGCTTGTCCAGCCGGTTCGCGATCGCATTCCCGCCGAACTGGATGATCTGCACCAGGACGATCAACAGCGCGACGGTCAACAGCATGACGTCAGTTTGGAAGCGGTAGTAGCCGTAGCGGATGGCAAGGTCGCCGATGCCGCCGCCGCCCACCACGCCGGCGATCGCGGAATATGAAAGAAAACTCACCGCGAGGACGGTCAGCGCCAGGACCAGTCCGGAACGTGCTTCGCGCACCAGCACTCTCCAGACGATCTGCGACTCGGACGCCCCCATGGCGTGTGCGGCCTCGATCACGCCGCGCGGCACCTCGCGCAGGCTCTGCTCCACCAGCCGTGCGAAATACGGAATGGCCGCCACCGACAAAGGCACCGCCGCCGCGAGCGGCCCGATGGACGTTCCCACGATGAAGCGCGTAATCGGCACCAGCGCCACCAGCAGGATGATGAACGGAAAGGAACGCACCGTATTGACGATCCAGCTGAGCGCCACGTACGCCGGGCGGTTGTCGAGCGATTGCCCCGGCCCGAGCAAGAACAGCAGGACACCCAACGGCCCCCCCAGGAAGATGGCTGCCGATAAGCCGATGCCCAGCATCAGGAAGGTTTGGCCGATGGCGACCCACAGTTCGGGAAGGATGGCGAGAATGTTTTCGGACATGATCAGGCTGCCTGGAAAGTCGGCCCCGCCGCCGCAATGCGGGCGGCGTGCTCTTTGAGAATGTCTGCGCGCGCCTGCTCCTGGGCTAGCTCCCGCCCCAGCGCGCTGACGCGGGGCGTGGCGTGGTCGTTCACATCGAAGCGTTCGACCAGTTGGCCGTTCTCGAGCACCGCCACGTGATCGCAGAGCGCGTGCACCACGGACAGTTCGTGCGTGACGATGACGATGGTCACGCCCAGGCGCCGATTGATCTCGCGCAGGGTATCGAGCACCGAGCGCGTCGTCTCGGTATCGAGCGCCGAAGTCGGCTCGTCGCACAACAACACCTTGGGGTGCGGCGCGAGCGCACGGGCAATGGCCACCCGCTGCTTTTGCCCGCCCGACAGCTGTGCGGGGTAATTGTGCAGCTTGTCCGTCAGGCCCACGACCTCCAGGCACTCGCGCACCCGGGCCTCGATCTCGGACTTGCTGCGGTTGCCATGTAGCTTGAGCGGAAATGCAACGTTCTCGTAGACGGTGGCATTCTGCAGCAGATTGAACTGCTGGAAGATCATCCCTATGCCCTGGCGCGTCTCGCGCAGCTCGCGCTTGGACATCCGGGTCAGGTCCCGTCCGTCGACCAGCACCTTGCCCGCGTCGGGACGCTCCAGCAGATTGATCATGCGCAGCAAGGTCGACTTGCCCGCCCCGCTCTTGCCTATCAGGCCGAACACGCGCCCTTCGGCCATGTCGAGCGATACGGACTTCACCGCCTCGAACGTGCGCCCATCAGCAAGCCGGAAAGTCTTGCTGACCGCCTCTAGCCGGATGAGCGGCGGGACGGAAGAAGAAGAAGAATTCGAATTCATGGAAAAAGACAAGGCGGCTGCTCCCCGAACGCTTCGGGAACGCGGCGCCGCCGACGATATTGCACGAGTATCGGGCATACGACGGCCCGGCGGAACGAAAACGTTTTCCTATGTATATTCTATTTCTTCATTAGGACAGGCATGTTTTCTACAAAAAAGCACATAAGCC
>NZ_JADGHH010000300.1 GCF_019689535.1 Pigmentiphaga sp. | reverse complement strand
GGTGCGAGCCAAGCCGGATCGCATCGCGTTCCGGGTCCGGCCCGGGCCCTGATGCAATGATGGCAAGAATGGCGTCCCGCTCCGGGACGCTTTTTTTTGCCCGCCGGGATGGGGGCGAAGGCTGCAGGCGTGCGTTCTACAATGGCCCCTCGTTCTCCCACCACGCTGAGGCCATGGCTGTTCATCGACTCGAATTGCGAGGGATCACCAAGCAGTATCCCGGCGTCCTCGCGAACGACGATGTCTCGTTGGCCGTGGCGCCCGGCGAGATCCACGCCGTGCTGGGCGAAAACGGCGCCGGCAAATCGACCCTGGTGAAAATCGTCTACGGCGTGATCGCGCCCGACGCCGGAGAAATCCTGTGGAACGGCCGCCCCGTCAGGCTGCGCGCGCCGGACGATGCGCGCGCGCTCGGCATAGGGATGGTTTTCCAGCATTTCCAGCTGTTCGAGACCCTGACCGTGGCACAGAACGTCTCGCTCGGACTGCCGGCGGGGCGAGCCTCCCGGGGCGACGAGGCATCGCTGGCCTCTCTGATCGAGCGTTATCGCCTTGATCTGCGTCCCGATGCGTATGTGGGCGATTTGTCGATCGGAGAGCGCCAACGCGTCGAATTGCTGCGCGCATTGGCGACGCGCCCGCAGTTGCTGATCCTGGACGAACCGACCTCGGTGCTGTCCTTCGCCGCCCGGGCTGCACTTTTTTCTACTTTGCGCCAGTTGGCGTCCGAGGGCTGCAGCATCGTCTACATTAGCCACAAGCTGGCAGAAATACGCGACTTGTGCGATCGCTGCACGGTGCTGCGAGCAGGCAGGACGGTCGCGACGGTCGATCCGCGGTCCATGTCGCAGGAAGCCCTGGCGACCTTGATGCTCGGCAGCGCGGTCAACGAGATACGGGTGCCGGCGTCACGCGCGGGGGGCGAGCCGCTGTTGGGCGTGCGTGGTTTGTCGATCTGCGCGCCGCCGGGCCAGCGGGTCGGGCTGCGCGACGTGTCGTTCGAATTGCGAGCAGGTGAAATCCTCGGCGTGGCGGGTATGTCCGGCAACGGACAAGGCTTGCTGTTCTCTGCGTTGTCGGGCGAGGAGACGGGCGTTCCCCACGACGCCATCCACCTGATGGGCCGGCCTGCTGGGAACCTGGGGCCGGTCGAGCGGCGCGCCCTGGGCCTGCGCGCCATACCTGAGGAGCGCCTGGGGCGCGGGTCCGTGCCGGACATGGGCCTGGACGAGAACGTGCTGTTGACCCTACCGGCCGCGCAGGCGACGCGGCGGGGCTGGCTGCGCCGGCGCCACCTCGTCGCTGCGGCAGCCCGCATCATCGACCGATATGGGGTGAAGGCGGTTTCCCCGCGCACGCCTGCCCGCAACCTGTCGGGCGGCAACCTGCAGAAGTTCGTGGTGGGCCGGGAATTGGAGGGGGCCCCCCGCGTCCTGGTCGCGGCCCAGCCCACCTGGGGCGTGGACGTCGGCGCGGCGATGCGCATCCGCGAGGCGCTGATCGGTTTGCGCCATGCCGGCGGCGCGGCGTTGATCATTTCCGAGGACATCGATGAGCTGCTCGCCATCTGTGATCGCGTCGCGGTCATGGCGGGCGGCAGCCTTTCGCCCGCCATGGCACGCGATCGCCTGAACGCCGAGATATTGAGCCGATGGATGGAAGGAAGGTGGGATCATGATCCAGCTTGAGCCGCGCGTATCCGCCTCGCGGTGGGCGGCATGGCTGTCGCCGCTCGCGGCGTTGGCGCTGACCATGGCGGGCGGCGCCGCGCTCTTTGCGCTATTGGGCGTCGATCCGTGGCAGGGGCTGCGCCTATTCCTGGTCGAGCCGTTCAATGGCCTCTATGCATGGGGCGAACTGGCCGTCAAGTCTGCACCCCTCGCCCTGTGTGCGGTGGGGCTATCGATTTGCTTTCGGGCCAATGTCTGGAACATCGGCGCCGAGGGCCAGTTGGTGGCGGGCGCGGTGGCCGGCGCCGGCGTGGCGCTCCTGGCTGGCCCCGAAACCTGGCGAGGATACGTGTGCCTGGTCATGGTGGCAGGCATGCTCGGGGGCATGGCGTGGGCGGCGGTCACCGCGTGGCTCAAGGACAGGTATGGCGCCAACGAGATGTTGGTGAGCCTGATGCTCACTTACGTCATTCAGTTGTTGCTCGGATATCTCGTGTTCGGGCCCTGGCGTGATCCGTACGGCTTTAACTTTCCGCAATCCCGCTCGTTCGAGGAGGCCGCCTTGCTGCCGGCGCTTTGGGAGGGCACGCGCGCGCACGCCGGATGGTTGTTGGCTCTGCTCGCCGTCGTGGGGGCCTGGCTGTTCCTGTCCCGCTTTCACGCCGGGTTTCGCCTGCGCGTGGCAGGGGCGGCGCCTGCGGCGGCTCGATATGCCGGCTACTCGTCGCGCCAAGCCTTGTGGGCGTCGATGTTGACCTGCGGGGCCTTGGCCGGCCTGGCCGGGATCGGGGAGGTTGCCGGACCGATGCAGCGGCTTACGAGCTCCGTGTCGCCGGGCTACGGCTTTGCCGCCGTGATCGCCGCATTCCTGGGGCGCTTGCATCCGGCCGGGGCATTCGCGGCCAGCATCGTGATGGCGGCGCTGTACATCGGCGGCGAGCTGGCGCAGTCGCGCCTGGGCATGCCGGCTTCCATCGTCGGCATATTCCAGGGCCTGGCGCTGGCCTTGCTGTTGCTGGGCGATACCTTGGTGCGGTATCGCATCCGGTTGCGCCATCCCTTCGGCGCGGCGAGGGGATGGCATGGATAGCCTGCTCTCGCTCCTTGCCGCGACCTTGAATGCGGGCACGCCGCTCGCATTGGCGGCCCTTGGCCTCACGTTGCACGAACGGGCCGGCGTCATCAACCTGGGCGCCGAGGGCATGATGTCGCTCGCCGCCGCGGCCGGCTTTGCCATGGCGTTCCACGCGGGAAGCACGTGGGCGGGCTTGGCGGCCGGGGCGGGGGCTGGCGCTGTGCCTGTCA
>NZ_JADGHH010000299.1 GCF_019689535.1 Pigmentiphaga sp. | reverse complement strand
CCGGCCCGTTGCCCCCGCCCTTTTCGGGGGGGGGGGGGGCGGCCACCCCCCCCGGCCCGCCCGCACCGCCCGTCGCGACGCTACAGCGCGGGAATTGCGCCTGGCGCGGATTACGACCGCTTGATCTTGGCCAGCGGGTGTTCCGGCGGATACGTCGGCGTGATGGGCTTCTTGGCGCCCAGCATCACGCACATCAGGGCGTCTTCATCGCCGATGTTGATTTCTTCGCGATACACGCCGGGGGGTACCGAGATGAGGTCGCGGTCGCTCAGGATGGTTTCGTAGCGTTCGCCGTCCTTCTCCAGGATCACCTTGAGCTTGCCACGCAGCACGAAGAAGACTTCTTCGACGTCCACGTGCACGTGCGGGGGGCCTTCATGGCCGGCCGGGATCACCATGGTCGAGAACGTGAAGTGTTCCGACGGCACGGTGTTGGAGTCAGAGGCAACGCCAGTACCGCCCGTGCCCACGTAGCGCATTTGGGCGCGGCGATACTTGGGATCGAAATCGGCCTGGAACTTCAGGGCATCCCAATCGTATTTACGGGTGGAGAAACGCGCGATGCGCGTTTCCATCCAGGTCTTGAAGTCGGCGCCTTCCGGGCGGTCCCAGCTGCGGGCGACTTGTTGTTGTTCAGACATATCCGTCATGGTGTACTCCTGCATGCGCGGCATTGCCGCTAAAGCGGATGGGGGCGGGCCGAATCGTGCCCGCCGGAAACTCGTTCGCTGTCACTGGCTGGCGTTTTATATATAAAACGCGAGTTTAATAGTGAAACAACGCTAAATATACGCCTACTGAGGCGACTCGTCACTAGGGTTAACACTAGGTCGCCGTAAGCGGGTACAATGCACCACGTCCGGCTCCAATACGGACGCCCTCCGGCCCGGCCTCTGCGCCGCACCGCATCCGGATTCCCTTTCCCAGTTTTTCGCACGTCAGCCTCGATTGGAGTCTCTCAGCTTGAGCGACGGGCCGTCGCTGGAGTTTTCTTGATTACTTCCGAAGTTTCATTCGTCGATCTCGGCTTGGCCGAGCCGTTGCTGCGCGCTATTGCCGACGTTGGCTACACCCACCCTACACCCATCCAGGCGCAGGCCATCCCGCTCGTGCTCAAGGGCCGCGACCTGCTGGCCGCGGCGCAGACCGGGACCGGCAAGACCGCCGGCTTCACGTTGCCCCTGTTGCACTTGTTGTCGCGCAACCGCCCTGCCCAGCTTCGGCCCGGCCGGCCCCGCTGCCTGATCCTGACGCCGACGCGCGAACTGACCGCGCAAGTGGAAGAATCGGTGCAGGCCTATGGCAAATACCTGCCGCTCAAGTCCATGGTCATGTTCGGCGGCGTCAACATCAACCCGCAAATCGCCGCCCTGAAAAAGCCGCTCGACATCCTCGTCGCGACCCCGGGACGGCTGCTCGATCACGTCGGCCAGAAGACGCTGGATTTGTCGGGCGTGGAAATCCTGGTGCTCGATGAAGCCGACCGCATGCTCGACATGGGCTTCATCCGCGACATCCGCAAGATCCTCGCCCAGCTCCCGACCAAGCGGCAGAACCTGTTGTTTTCCGCGACGTTCTCCGACGACATCCGGGCGCTCGCCAAAGGGGTGCTGAACGATCCTGAAGAGGTCTCGGTCGCCCGCCGCAATACGGCATCCGAGCTCGTGCGGCAAACGGTGCTGCTGGTGCCGAAGGAGCAAAAGCGCGACCTCCTCAGCCACCTGGTGCGCAGCAACGGCTGGAAGCAGGTGCTCGTCTTCACGCGGACCAAGCACGGCGCTAACCGCCTGGCCGAGAAGCTCGTCAAGGACGGCGTTCCCGCTGCCGCCATCCACGGCAACAAGAGCCAGTCGGCCCGCACGAAGGCGCTAGCCGGGTTCAAGGACGGTTCGGTGGAAGTGCTCGTGGCGACAGACATCGCCGCGCGCGGCCTGGACATCGAGCAACTGCCCCAGGTCGTGAATTTCGAGCTGCCCAACGTGCCCGAGGATTACGTGCACCGCATCGGCCGTACGGGCCGCGCCGGGGCGACGGGTTCGGCCGTGTCGCTCGTCGATGCCGAGGAAACCAAGCTGCTTGCCGACATCGAAAAACTGATCAAGAGGAAGATCGATCGCGAGCCGCTTCCCGCCTTCGTCGTGACGGCTCCGGACCGGGAGGAGCGGGCGCCGCGGCCGCCACGCTCGCACGAGCGCGGTCCCCGCGCAAATCGCGAGGGCGGCGGGCGTAGCCAGGCAGGTCGATCGGCTGCGGGCAAGACGGGAGCGCCCTCCCCAGGATCGGGGCGCAAGCGGGAAGACGTTCGTCGTGCCACGCGCCCAGCGAAAGAGCGCCCTGACAATAAATTGTCTTCGCGCGGCTGACGCGCCATCCGGGGCATGCCCTGGATGACGCACGGAACGCGATTGCTACCTCAAGGCCGCGGCATCACCGTCCCGCAGGACTTGCACGTGCGGAACTCTTCATTGTCGAAGAAGCGCTGATAAGCCTTGGACACCGGGTCGGCGCGGTAGTCGTCGACGTGGCAGGACTCTTCGTGCAGGAAGGCGTCGCAGTTCGGGCAGAACCACTGGAAGCGGTCGATTTCTCCCGGCCGGCGCTTGCGCTCCTGCACCAGCAGGTAGGCATCCGGCGGGAAGCGGGGCGAGTGCGGGATGCCGGCCGGGGTGTAGATGACCGAGCCCTGCGGCAGCACGGCGATCTCCTCCTTGCCTTCGGGCGTCCTGTAGTGCAGGTTCATCTGCCCCTTGACCATGTACATCATTTCGTCGCTGGGGTTGATGTGGAATTCGCTGCGGTATTCCCGCCCCCGCGCGAGGAACACCAGGGATTCGGGTTCTTGCCAGAGCACGGCGACGCGTTTGCCGCTCGCGGCGAGTTCGTCTCCCTGCTTCATCAAGTCGACGATGGGCATCTTGAACATCGTTACCTCCTCAACCCAGGTAGGCGACGCAATCGATTTCGACCCGCACGCCCTT
>NZ_JADGHH010000065.1 GCF_019689535.1 Pigmentiphaga sp. | reverse complement strand
TGTGGATGTCCATCCGTATGCCAGCGCACGTCGGTTCCCGGATATGCCGCCTGAAACGCCCGGACCAAAGGGGGCACGGCAGCGTGGGAATCTAGGGTTTCGAACATGGCGCATTGGCATCGTGGGCAGACGGGTTCACCCACGCAAAATCTGCGCCATGCCGCCGCCGGAAAGAAAAATCCGAATCAGAGCCCAGGAAATCCGTTTTTCCTGAATCGCCGGCTATGGGATGCTGGTTTCGACGATTCGATTTGAGGAACGGGCACTTTCATGAATCATGCGCCTCATTCTGAGGCCCACCCTTGGTGCGCGGTGGCGGCCTCTCGCGACGTACCAGTCCAGTCCGTGATCCCGGTCATGCTGGAAGAACTATCGTTGGCTGTGTGGCGTTCGTCCGACGGAAGCATCCACGCCTGGCACGACCGGTGTCCTCATCGCGGCATGCGGTTGTCTATGGGAGACGTCGCGGAAAAGGGCTTGGTCTGCCCTTATCACGGCTGGCGATTTGGCGGCGATGCGCAATGTAATTTCATTCCGGCCCATCCCGGCGGCACGCCACCGGCTGCCGCAAGGGTGCGGCCTTATCCCGCCGTCGAGCGCAACGGATACATCTGGGTTGCCCGGCAGGATACGTCGGTCGAGCCGCCATCCCTGCCCGCGGGCGTAACCCCGGTCCGAAGCATGCACATGCCGGTGAGCGGCGAACGCCTGGCGGGGTTTTGGACGCGGGCCTGCCTGCATGCGACGGGACGTTTTTCCCGCGTGGAATCGAGTTGCCCGGAGACGGCGCTTTTCCAGAGCTACGTGGAAGGGAGTGGGAGCATCCTGCATGGCAAGTGGCAATCGGCAGGCTTGGGCGTGGACTATGTGGGAATCGTGCAGCCGACGCACGGCGGAACGTGCATGCTGCACTTGGCCGCCCAGGAGCCTCTGTCGGCCGAGGCCCGGCTGGGGCTGAACCGGGCGCTAGTGGCGCTGCGCCATGAGATTTCCCGGTCTACCGCATGTGAGCCCAAATGGGGGATGAGCCATGAATGTGTGTGACGATCCGGTGGCCTTGAACGATTGGTATGTCGTGGCTTATGTCGACGAACTTGGCCTGGGCAAAAGCGAACAGACGCAGCTGCTGGGCGAAGAGCTCGAGCTCATGCGGGAGCGCGATGGCCGGTTCCGCTGCCTGTGGCACAAGCGCGATGGAACCGCCGAACCTCTGGAGCACATCCGGCAACGGTATGGGTTCGTTTGGGTATCACTGGGGCGGCCGACGCGAGACATCCTGACCATTGCCGAGTTCGACGACGGAGAGCCGCGCCGCTTTATCCACCGCGGGCGCATAGGCGTGCCGTCTTCGGCCCAGCGGGTAATAGAGAACTTCTTCGATCTCTCCCACTTTTCTTTCGTGCACACCGGCACGCTCGGGGGATATGACGCGGCGGAGGTCCCGCCTTATCGGGTCGAGTACCGGGAAGACGGGCGTGAGTTGTGGGCAGTAGGCTGCAGTTTCTTCCAGCCCAAGGCCTCGGCCGCGGCCGGGTTGGGGACCCAGGTGTATTACGACTACCGCATCGCATCGCCCTGCATCGCGATCATCTACAAGGACAGCCTCGTCCGGCCCGGCAAGAAGGACTTGATCGGCCTGTTCGTGCAGCCTTGCGGCGAAGAACATTGCACCGTGCACTCGTTCGCGCGGGTTTTCGACGAAACCAACAGCGACGAACACATTCTGCACTTCTATCACGAAATCTTCGCCCAGGATCGCATGATCTTGGTCCACCAGCGGCCCCGCAAGCTGCCCGTTCATCCACGCCAGGAAGTCCCCGCGGCTTCCGACGCCAGTTCAGTGGCGTATCGCCGTTGGCTCGACCGTTCCGGCCTGCAGTTCGGGCTGGAGCGCAACCTGACCTGACAGGAACGAACATGATCCGCTTGTACGACTACATCCTGTCAGCCGAGGGCTATAAAGCGCGGCTGTTGATGAGCATGCTCGGCGTTTCCTACCAGCCGGTCAAAGTCGACGTGCATCCCGGCCGCATGCACCGCGAGCCGGAGTTTCTGGCGATCAACCCGCTTGGCACGCTGCCTGTGCTGGAAGATGGCGACTTCCGCTTGCACGATGCGCAGGCGATCCTGTGTTTCCTTGCCGCGCGGTACGACGTCTCCCGCAGGTGGTTACCGGTCGAGCCGGAAGCATTCAGTCGCGTCATGATGTGGCTGGGCTTCGCCGGGCGTGAGATGGCGCCGCTCCTGAGGTTGCGCATGGCCGATATCCAAGCCGCGCCCGTGTCCGGTCGCAGCGTCGTCGAAGCCGAGTGCCGGCGCGCGCTGGGTGTGCTAGAAGACCACGTTTACGAGGGTGAGCTGTACGGCCGGCGTTGGCTGGTGGGAGAGCATCCCACCGTCGCCGACGTCGCCGCGTTTCCTGGCGTTGCGCTGATGGCCGACTGCGGCCTGGCCCTCGAGGACTATCCTGCGCTGTGGCGATGGGCACATGCGTTCAAGCGCCTGCCCGGTTTCATCGTGATGCCCGGCGTGCTTCCCCCGCGCCTGGCCGATGCGTTGGCCGCCTGACGGGGTGGCCAGCGATTAACGCTGGCCGGCGCCTAGGGTGCGTTCCAGGAATGGCAGCACGGCCGCGGTGAATGCTTTGGGGTTGTCTTCCACCACCATGTGGCCGGCATCCGGGATTTCGGCGCGGCTCGCCTGCCGGAATTCCGCGGCCATGCGGTCCGCGCATTCCGCGGTTACGAGATCGGAGTCGCTGCCGCGCACGATCAAGGCCGGACACGCAACGTTGCGGATCGCATTCCACGAGCGCTCGGGCGGGTCCGGCGTCATGCGCGGATCGAAGATATTGGGGTCGATGCGCCATTGCCAGCGGCCTTGCGCGTCCTGCCTCAGCATCCATTCAAGGCGCGTGGCGAGGCTGCGGGCACCGGCGCGCCGATGCAGCGGACCCAGGAATGCCAGCGCTTCGTCCTTTGTTGCGAACGAGCCGGGCGTGCGGCCCAGTTCTTCGCGTATGCGAGCAAGGCCGCGCGGATCGAGTTCCGGTGCGCTGTCCACGATGACCAGCGCCGCGAGCCCGGCAGGGCAACCGGCAGCGTAGTTCAACGCATTGGTGCCCCCCATGGAATGCCCGACCAGCGCGTATCGCTTCAACTGCTTTTGCTCGATTAGGGCAGCGATGTCGGCCACGTAGTCGTCCGTCGTATAGCGGCCTGCGGGCGCCCAATCCGAGCCGCCGCGCCCGCGTTGGTCGAGCGCGAGCAAGTGGAACCGGTCGGCCGCGGCTTCCGCGAACTCCTCGAACCAATGGCCGTAGGCACGCAGCCCATGTAGCAGGACGACCGCGGGCAGGTCCTCGGCTCCCCATTCGACGACGTGGAGCGACAAACCTCGGCTGGTGATATGAGTCGATCGGGCGGACATGGCGGTCATGGAAACGTGACGGGGTTGATCGAATAGCCGACCTTCAGTTCGATCTCATAGCCATCGGGGTCGGCGATGTAGATGGACGATCCAAAGCCCTTGGCGCCATAGACCTCCATGGGGCCGCGGATGACCTGCACGCCCATGTCGCGCAGGCTTTGCAGCAAGGCGTCCATGTCGGCTTCTATGCTGAGGCAGAAATGTTCGATGCCGCGTTGGGCAGGCGGCGGCAAGGTGTCGCCCGGCTGCAGGGCGATGAGGTCAATCAGGTTCGCGCCGCACCGAACCTGGTGCAAATGGATTTTCTTGAAGATCCGTTCTACGCGCAGGCCCAGCACCGATTCGTAAAAGGCGACGGTTCTATCGATGTCGGTGACTTTCAGCACCAGGTGATCGACGCCGTTGAAACGTGCGGGTATAGGCATCTCGAAGCTCCCATGAAGGGCAACCGCTCCATCATACGTACGCGCCGCGGCCGCCTACCAAACAATCGGCAGGAGACTAGTTTAGTTTTGCTGAACCAATCGCGATCGCGCACGTTGCCCGTATTGGCCCGTCGCACTAATTCAGAAAATGTGATCCAGGCCTGCACGAATCCGAATCGCTTTGCGCTGCATACCCTCTTTAATGTGACCGTATGCAGCGCGACGACACCCCATCCCACGTATCGACCCAGCTAGCCCGCTTCGCGGCCGCGTTGACTGCGCGCGACGTGCCCGATGCCGTGGTCCGGCAGTGCAAGCAGGCGTTGCTCGACCTGCTGGGCATCGCCCTTGCCGGCGAGCGCGCAGGCGAGGCCGCCCGTGCGCTGGAATGCTATGCCGCCCAGGGCGGCGATGGCCCAGCATTGATCTGGGCGACGGGCCGCCGGGCCTCGCCGGGGGTTGCAGCCTTCGTCAACGCGGCGCACGCCCGCGTGCTCGATTACGACGACATCATCGATTATCCGCAGGTCCACGTGACTGTCTGCTTCGCGCCGGCGGCCATTGCCGTGGCGCAGGCTGCCAGGGTGGATAGACCAGGGGAGCGACTACTGGCTGCACTCGCCGTCGGGTCGGAGATCCAGGCCCGGCTCGCGGCCGCCATTGCGCCCGGCTTCGGATCCGGGCTACCGGTGATGCTGGCGAGCCAGTTGTTCGGCTATGTATCGGCTGCTGCAGCCTGTGGAAGCGTCCTCGGCTTCGACCCGACGCGCATGCTCAGCGCGCTCGGCCTTTCGCAGATGCAGGCGGCGGGCACCGAAGAGATGGTGGTCCATGCCGCGCAGAGCGACGGAAAAATCCTGTACGCCGGCCTGTGCAACCAGGGCGGCGTGCAAAGTGCCATGATGAGCTTGGCCGGCCTGGCCGCCTTGGGCGACCCGCTGGGAGGCCGGGCGGGGCTGCTGAACGCGTGTTTTCCCGGAGCGTTCGAGCTTGCGCCGCTAACCGATGGCCTCGGCTCCCGCTACGAAGCGCTGAGGCGCTGCTTCAAGCCCCAGCCAGGGACGTTGGTGAGCCATCCCTTTTGCGAAGCGGCGCTCAACCTGGTGCGGCGTTACGGCCTGTCGGCCGCCGACATCGCATGGGTGCGGCTGCATGTCGGCCCGTGGGGGCGCGCCATGTGCGAACCCTTGGATGTCAGGCGGCGGCCTCCCAGTGCGTCTGCGGCCATGAATAGCATTCCCTACGCCGTGGCGACGGCCTTGGTGAAAGGCTCGGTCGGCGTCGGTGATTTCAACGCCGAGGCCCGGGCCGATGAAGCCGTGCTGCGAATGGCGGCGCGCATCGAACACGACGTGGATCCTGAGCTGGCGGCACCAGGCGCCGTCGAGCCGGGCATCGTCACCCTCCGCTGTCACGATGGCTCGGTCTACCGCGAACGGGTCGAGGTTGCCCGCGGACAGCCGGCACGGCCGCTGTCGTTCGAAGACACCGCCGACAAATTCACCCGCAACGTCGCATTTGCGAGGCCGGAGATGTCCGCCGGCGCGATCGACGGCCTCGTCGCTGCCGTGCGCGATCTCGAGTGCCTTGGCGATCTCGATCGCTTTCTTCAACTCCTTTCGGCTTCCTGATCCATGAGACCAGCCATCGATCAACTCATACGCCCGGGCGCCGTCCATCGGTCGGTGTACACGGACCCCGGCATCTTCGACTTGGAGATGTCCAGGATATTCGATACGACCTGGGTATATCTTGCCCACGAAGCGGAGATTCCCGAACCGGGCGACTACAAGACCACGCAATTGGGACGGCATCCCGTCATTGTGTCGCGCCAGCCGGACGGCGAGATCGCCGCGGTGATCAATCGCTGCCGGCATCGGGGCCCCACCGTGTGCGAGAACGAGTTCGGCAACAGCAAGTATTTCCGGTGCCCCTACCATTTCTGGACATACCGCAGCTCGGGAGAATTGATAGGCGTGCCTTCGCGCGAAGCGTATGGCAGTTCATTCAATAAAGAGACGATGGGACTGCAGCGGGTTGCGCGCGTGGATTGCTACCAGGGGTTCATCTTCGGCAGCATGAGCCAGAGCGGGCCGAGCCTGCGCGAGCACCTGGGTGGTGTCGCGCGTTTCCTCGACGCCTACGTGGACGCTGCGCCAGGTGGCAAGCTCGCGCTCTTCGAGGGATCGCAGAAATGCGTGTACCAAGGCAACTGGAAGTTGCAGATGGAGAACGGCGTCGACCCCTATCACGTCGGCGCCTTGCACATCAGCGCCGTTACGCCCAAGGCCATGGAGATCTACCAGCAAGGCGGCGGCTGCGTCATTGCCATGGATGGCCACGGCGTGACCGACCACACGGACTACGGTCCCATGCCGCTGGATGCCAGCCTCTCGGGCGGATTCAACCTTGTCATCTTCCCGAACTTGATCGTGTTGCGAAGCCAGATACGCACCATCCGGCCGATTGCGGCCGATCGCACTGAGATCCATACACGGGTGGTCAGGCTCGAGGGTGCGCCGGAAGACGTCAACTTGCGCCGCATGCGCGATCAAGAGTTCGAGTTCGGCGCCGCTGGCACCTTTTTCACTGACGACCTGGAGATCTTCGAGCGCACGCAGTACGGGCTGCAAAGCTCAGCCGTGGAATGGCTGAATTTTTCGCGCGGCCTCGAGACCGAACAGATGAAGAATGGCTATTTGACCGGCGACATCACCGACGAGACGCAGCACCGCGGGTTGTACCGCAATTGGCTGCGCATGATGACAGCGGAGCAGGAGGCTCGCGCATGAATCCGTATGAACTGCGCGCCGACGTGGAGAGTTTTCTTTATCGCGAAGCACGCCTGCTGGATACGCAGCGCTTCGAGGAATGGCTGGACCTGTTCACCGACGATGCCCTGTACTGGGCGCCGGCCGGGCGCGACGACATCGATCCCACCCGCCACGTTTCCATCATTCACGATGACAAGGCGGCGATGGGCCGCCGAGTCAAGCGGCTGCGTTCGGGCTTTGCCTTCGCCCAGGAACCCGCCTCGCGGGTACATGGATCATCTCTAACGTCGAGGTGGCGAAGGCATCCGGCGACGGAAACGATTGCGAAGTCCACTGCATGATGCTGCTGGTGGAACTGGCGCGCCACAGGCAGACCATGCATTCGGCGCGCTGCGAGTTCACGCTGACCGGCTCTCGTCCGCACTGGCGCATTCGCCGCAAGAAGATCAACTTGCTGCGCAGCGCAGAGCCGCTCGAATGCATTGCGTATTTGCTCTAGCGTAGCGCGCCCATGGCTTCGGAATCCACCCGCGCTTTACCGTGCTGAGCAATGAGTTTGCCGCGGTTCGCCTCAGCATCGATACGAGCGGGCAAAGCCCCAGGCTGAGGATCGACGACCTGAGGCATGACCGCACAGCCTGGCTCGATGCGTTTCAACTGGCTGCGCTGGCCAGCGGCGCTGCGGCGCCAAGGTGCTCGTCGCAGGCTTCGCCCTGGCCGGCGCGTTGTCCGCCCAGGCACAGCCCCTGACCAAAATCCGCTACAGCCACGACTGGCGCTTCGACGGCCCGTCGGCCATCGTGTTGATGGCCCAGGGCAAGGGCTACTTCGCCAAGGAGGGGCTGGAAGTGACCGTGGATACGGGAACGGGATCCGTGTCGGCCATCCAGCGGGTCATCGGCGGCACGCACGAGATGGGCACCGCTGATACGAGCGCCATGATCGAGTACATGGCGAACAACCCTTCCACGCCTTCCGTCCTCGGCGTGTACATGCTGCTCGAGCAGCTGCCGGCTTCGGTCTTCTCGCTCAAGAAGAAAGGAATCACCAAGCCCGAAGACGTACAAGGCAAGACGCTGGCCTCGCCCGCATTCGATGCCGGCCGCAAGGCGTTTCCGGTATTTGCGAAAGCGGCGCGCATCGACGCGTCCTCGGTGAAATGGCTCAACGTCGATCCCGCGCTGCGCGAGACACTGCTGATCAAGGGCGAGGCCGATGCGATTACCGGCTTCTACTACACCTCGCTGCTGACGCTCGAGTCGCGCGGCGTCAAGGAAAGCGAGCTGAACATCATGAAGTACAGCGATTACGGCGTGAACCTGTACGGCAACATGGTGGTCACCTCGCCCAAATTCGCCGCCGAAAATCCCGCTCTCGTCTCGGCCTTTCTGCGGGCATTCAACCGCGCGGTCAAAGACACGTTGGCCAACCCCAAAGAGGCGATCAAGTACCTGAAGGCGCGTGATGGCATCATCGACAGTTCGATCGAAGAGCGCCGCCTGCGCATGTTCCTTTCCAGCGTCGATACGCCCGCAACGCGCGCCGACGGCTTGGGCGGCGTGGACATGGCCCGCCTGCGGATGAACATCGTGCAGGTATCCGATGCTTTCGGGTTGAAGTCTTATCCCGACGCCGAGAAGCTCTTCACCGACAAATTCCTGCCTTCGGCGCAGGAACGCGCGCTCAAGTAGCTCCGGATTGCTGAACCAAAGGAAAACCCTGCGCGAGTGCCTCGCGCAGGTATTCCACGAAACATTGGACGGCTCGCGGGACCCTGGGCGCCCACGGCCGGAGCGCATAAATGTGATGGCCGAAAAAACCTTGCACGCGCCAGCCGGGCAGGACCTGCCTCAGCCTGCGCAGGCTGGGCGCCGCGCTGAAGTCCGGCAATAGCGCGATGCCCAGGCCGTCGAGCACCGCTTCGCGCAAGACTTCGCTGTTGTTGGCCTTGAACGGCCCCTGAACGGGGACGGACAGCGCCTCGCCTGCCTCGCCGTCTTCTGGCACGAAATTCCAGGTGTCGGCGCCGGGGCGCAGGTACAGTAGGCAATCATGTGCCGCCAATTCGCGCGGATGTAGCGGCGTCCCGCGCCGCTTGAGATAAGCGGGACTGGCCACCAGCAGTGATCGCGTCTCGCACAACGGCCAAGCCACGTAGCTTTCCGGCGCGACGCCGGTGTGGCGTATGGCCAGATCGTAGCCCTCCTGGGCGAGGTTCACGAACTGATCCGTCAGGTCCAGGTGGATGCGGACGTCGGGATAGCGCCGTATGAAGGCGGACAGGCGCGGCGCGATGTGCTGCCTGCCCAGTGCGACGGGTGCCGTGACACGCACCGTGCCGCGCGGGGTGCCGGACAAATCCTTGACCGCGGTGAATCCTGCATCGATGCGCTCGAAGGCGGGCGCGGCGTCCATGACCAGCTCGCGGCCCGCATCCGTCAATACCACTGACCGGGTGGTCCGCTGCACCAGGGGTACCCCGGCCGCCCGCTCGAGGGCGCCGATGCGCATGCTGACCGAGGCCTTGGACACGCCCAGGCGGCGGGCGGTCTGGGTGAAGCTGCGGGTCTGCGCCAATATCGTCAGCAGATGAATGTCCGCCACCCACTGAGAAATCGAATCGGATGCCATGACGATGGATTGTTCAAAATAATGAACACTTTAATTGGATTTGGACGGCTTATCCACCCGGAACGGGGGCCCTAGACTGAGAGCCTTGCTGTTTTCTCGTCAGGATGCTTGCCATGCCTATCGATCCCGCTACTTTTGCCCAGCGCCCCTCCCGCATCGTCCATTGGGTGGACGGCGCGCCTGCCCAACCCGCCGGCACGCGCACGGCCGACGTCTACAATCCCGCGACCGGAAGCGTCACGGGCCAAGTCGTCCTGGGCAGCGCCGCGGACGTCGATGCCGCCGTCGCCAGCGCCAAGCGCGCGTTTCCCGCCTGGGCCGATATTCCGCCCATTCGTCGCGCCCGCGTCATGTTCCGCTTCTTGGAACTGCTGAACCGCCACAAGGACGACTTGGCGCGCGTCATTACGGCCGAGCACGGCAAGGTGTTCACCGATGCGCAGGGCGAGGTCGCGCGCGGCATCGACATCGTCGAATTTGCCTGCGGCATTCCGCAACTGCTCAAGACCCAGTTCACCGACCAAGTCTCGACCGGCATGGATAACTGGACCCTGCGCCAGCCGCTCGGCGTAGTCGCCGGCATCACGCCGTTCAACTTTCCGGTCATGGTGCCGATGTGGATGTTCCCGGTTGCCATCGCGGCCGGCAACTGTTTCGTGCTCAAGCCCAGCCCCGTGGATCCCTCGCCCTCGCTGATGATGGCGGAACTCTTGAAAGAAGCGGGCCTGCCGGACGGCGTATTCAACGTCGTGCAGGGCGACAAGGAAGCGGTCGACGCGCTGATCGCGCATCCCGACGTGGCGGCGATCTCTTTCGTCGGCTCCACCCCCATTGCGCAAAGCATTTACGAGGCCGGCGCGCGATACGGCAAGCGGGTGCAGGCACTGGGCGGCGCCAAGAACCACATGGTCGTGATGCCGGACGCGGACCTGGACCAGGCCGTGGATGCGCTCATCGGCTCGGCCTACGGTTCGGCCGGCGAACGCTGCATGGCGATCTCGGTGGGCGTGTTGGTGGGCGACGTGGCCGATCGCATCATGCCTCGGTTGATCGAGCGCACCCGCGCGCTCAAGGTCAAGAATGGCATGGAGCTGGATGCCGAAATGGGCCCCATCGTGCATGCCGCCGCCCACCGCCGCATCAACGACTACATCGGCATAGGCGTGGAGGAAGGCGCCCAGTTGCTGGTAGACGGCCGCCGCTTCGATCCCGCCTCGGCCGGCCCTGGGTGTGAGAAGGGCTTCTGGATGGGGGGCACATTGTTCGATCACGTGCAGCCCCACATGCGGATTTATCGCGAAGAAATCTTTGGACCCGTGCTCTCTTGCGTCCGCGTGCCGGATTTCGCCGCTGCAGTCGAACTCATCAACGCCCATGAATACGGCAATGGCGTGAGCTGCTTTACCAGCGACGGAAACGTGGCGCGGGAATTCAGCCGGCGCATCCAGGTCGGCATGGTCGGCATCAACGTGCCGATTCCCGTTCCCATGGCCTGGCATGGATTCGGAGGCTGGAAGCGGTCGCTGTTCGGCGACATGCACGCCTACGGCGAAGAAGGCGTGCGGTTCTACACCCGGCAGAAGAGCATCATGCAGCGCTGGCCGAGCAGCATCGGCAAGGGGGCGGAGTTCGTCATGCCCACCGCCAAGTAGGCGGTTCCATGCGCGGGCCCGCACCTGCGGGAGGGAATGCCGGGCCGCCGCGCGGCCCGGTGCGGGCGTTCACGCGGTGCTGGACGACGGGCTTGCCCAGCCTACAATCCTGACATGTCCGTCGTTCGTTCGTCCACGCCCGCCATGGCCGCTTCGACTCCGCCTCGGTTCCAGTTCCGGCTGCGCGTCTACCGGGATGCCGGCATCGCCATCGGTCCGGGAAAGATCGCCTTGCTGGAGGCTATTCTCCAGACCGGCTCCATCACTGCTGCTGCCCAGCAAATGAACATGTCCTACCGTCGCGCCTGGTTGCTGGTGGACGAATTGAACCGCGCGCTGCGCGAGCCCGCGGTGGAAAGCGCCGTGGGCGGCGCACGGGGCGGCGGTACCGTGGTGACCGAAATGGGCAAGGAGCTCATTCGCCGTTACCGTTCCATAGAAGCCACGGCGCATGCCGCCGCCGCGGACGATATCGACGCGGTGAGCCGGATGCTCGCGCCTTGATGCCGCGCGCTGTTCCTCCAGGCAACCCTCCCCGCTGCTAGTTCGGCTGCCGTTTCCATTCCGGGCGATGCCCGTCTTGCCGCGGCGCCGGACGTGTGCGCGAAAAAACAGGGGCTGTTCACGCCAACCGGAATCGTTATATTCTTTGGAATATGACGAGTGCGCTGTTCGAGAGCTTCGACGCTTTTCCGCTGGTTCTGTCCCTCAAAGTCGCAACCCTGGCCACGCTGCTCGCGTTGGCGGCAGGCATGGGGCTGGGCTGGCTGTTCGCGCGCAAGCCGTTTCCCGGCAGCGGCGTCATCGAAGCGCTGTTCATGCTGCCCCTCGTGCTGCCGCCCACGGTCATCGGCTATGGCATCTTGCTTGCCGCCGGCAGGCGCAGCCCGCTGGGGCAATGGCTGTACGAAAGCTTTGGCTACACCCTTATCTTCAACTGGCATGGGGCGGTCGTGGCCTCGGCATTGGTGGCACTGCCGCTTGTGCTCAAGTCCGCCGGCGCGGCGTTCGCCGGCGTCGATCGCACGCTCGAGGCCGCGGCCAGCACGCTCGGGCAGTCGCGCTGGTCGGTGTTCCTGCGCGTGACCCTGCCGCTCGCCTGGCCTGGGATCTTGGCCGGTACCCTGCTGGCGTTCGCCCGGGCCATGGGCGAGTTCGGGGCGTCGCTCATGGTGGCCGGGTCTATTCCGAATCGCACGCAAACCTTGTCCATGGCCATCTACGATGCGGCCCAGGCGGGCCAGGACGAGCTGGCGATGTTGCTGGTGTTGATCGCGTCAGCCATATCCGTTGCCATTCTCTTGGCTTGCAACCGTTATTTGTCTTTCCGATAAGGTCGAGCGATGCCGTTCATCCGCCGTTTCACCGTGTTCCTGTGCATGGCGTGCTTGCCGGCGTCGACGCTTGCGGCCGAGCTCATGGTGTCGGCCGCGGCGAGCCTGACCAACGCATTCCGGGACATCGGACGGCGCTTCGAACAGCAGCATCCCGGAACCGTCGTCCGGTTCAACTTTGCCGCATCGGGCATTCTGCTCCAGCAGTTGCGCCAGGGCGCGCCGGCGGATGTCTTCGCCAGCGCCGACCAGGCCACGATGGACCGTGCGGCGGCAGAAAAACTCGTCGATGGCCTCACGAGGCGCAACTTCGCCGCCAACAGCGTCGTCCTGGTCGCTCCGGCGCGCGGCGGGCCCGACCTGGCCACGTTGCAGGACCTGCTTTCCCCGGCTGTCGAACGCATCGGTGTCGGCAAACCGGCCACCGTGCCGGTGGGCGGCTACACGAAACAGGCGCTTGAGGCCGCTGGGCTCTGGACGCCGCTAGAGGCCAAATTCATCCTCGCAGACAGCGTGAGGCAGGTGTTGGACTATGTCGGCCGCGGCGAGGTCGACGCGGGTTTCGTTTACCGCACGGATGCCGCACTCGCGCGAGACAAGGCGCGTGTCGTGCTGACGGTCGCCGGACACGCTCCGGTTCTTTATCCCGTCGCCGCCACGCCGGAAAGCCGGTCCCCAGGGTTGGCCCGGTCTTTCATCGATTTCCTGTTTTCCGAGCCCGGCCGCGAAGCGCTGAGGCGTTACGGATTCGAAAATCCATGATCGACGTCGACATCACGCTGACGATCCAGGACGGCGCAAGGCGTTTCGACCTTGCCGCTCGCTTTGCCACCGAGGCTTCGTTCGTGGCGCTGTACGGGCCCTCCGGGTCGGGCAAGACGTTGACGCTGCAGGCCGTGGCCGGCCTGCGCAAGCCGACGGCCGGGCGCATCGCCCTCGGCGGCCGGACCCTGTTCGACGCCGAGCGCGGCATCGACGTGCCACCGCCACGGCGCCGTATCGGCTACCTGTTCCAGCACTATGCCTTGTTCCCGCATTTGACGGTCCGGCAGAACATCGGCTTCGGATTGGGTTCTTGGTGCCGTCGCCCCTCGCCCGCAGACGAACGACGCGTCGACGAACTCATGCAGCGATTCGGCCTCACCGACATGGCGGGTAGCCGTCCCGCTGCGCTCTCGGGCGGCCAGCAGCAACGCGTGGCGCTCGCGCGCGCGCTGGCATGCGAACCGGATGCGCTGCTCCTCGATGAACCGTTCGCGGCATTGAACCCGATGCTGCGCGGCGCGCTGCGCAAAGAGCTCGCCGAGGTCGCCCGCCAATGGAAGATCCCGGTGCTGATGATCACCCACGATGTGGACGACGTGCTCGAACTTGCCGAGGTCGCCTTTATTTACGAAGGCGGACAAATCGTCAAAGAAGTGAACGTGCGCGACGGCTCCAGCCGGGTTCTCGCACGCCGCGCACTGGGCGACGAAGCCTCGGTCGAAACGCCCATGCGGCGCAAGTTGCGCCATTTGCTGGGCGATGGCGCGGCCGTGGGCTGAGGAGCGTTATCTCCGGCAAGCGGGGCGCTGTAGAATCGACCGTCACCGAGCGTCCCGTGCTCGCCCTCGACCGTTCGCCTTTGGGTTCCCCATGCAAATATTCGATCGCTCCGCCGCAGTGGGTTTTGGCTTCAATCCCTTGAATCGCCTCTCCGAATCCCGCGGCGACCAGCAGCTCATCCAGGGCCTGCGGAGTGATCCCGCCACGCGCTTCATGGTCTTCATCGACGACGTTCCCCTGCTCGACGTGCGCGGCGCCCAACCGAATCCCTTCTTTCCTGCCCAGGCTTGGAGCGGTTTCGGTCCCGCAGGACACGAGATCTTCATGGGACAAGATGAAAACGGCGTGGCGCTATTCGCTGTGTCGCTAGACGGCGTACCGGCGCAAACCGCGGGCGAGCGGCCGGGTCTCGAGCTGCTGGACCTACGTTCCATCGCTACGCGGGGACTTTTCCCGCCAGACGTACTGGGCGAACTCGGTGCCGCCAAATCCATATTGAGCTGGCACGCCCGGCATCGCTATTGCGCTAACTGCGGCGCGCCGAGCCGAGTCTCTTCCGCCGGATGGCGGCGCGACTGCGACGCCTGCGGCGCGCAGCATTTTCCCCGCGTCGATCCAGTGGTCATCATGCTTGCCGTCGATGGCGACCGCTGCTTGCTGGGCCGGCAGGCCCGCTTCGCGCCGGGCATGTATTCGGCTTTGGCAGGCTTTCTCGAGCCTGGCGAAACCATCGAAGATGCGGTGCGCCGCGAAATCCGGGAAGAGGCCGGTGTTTCCTGCGCCGAAGTCGCGTACTTCGCCTCCCAGCCTTGGCCGTTTCCGGCTTCGCTGATGATCGGCTGCTTCGCCCGCGCATGCGACACCGCCGTGGTCGTGGACCAAGCCGAGCTCGAAGATGCGCGCTGGTTCAGCCGCGACGAAGCGCGCAGGATGCTGGACGGCACGCATCCAGGCGGACTTTCGGCACCCAAGCCGTTCGCCATCGCCCATCACCTGATCCGGGCCTTTGCCGACGGCGATTATCGATTGGCGTAGGCTCCTCGCGGCCCGGGGCAGGCCCGGCCCGCGTCATCCTGGCATTGCCCAAGAGAGCTAGTTGTACGCCGTCGCGGTACTGCTGGATTGCGCGCCCGCGACATCCCTCCATGACGTTACCCGTGGTCCGGAGCTTTCCCTCCTTGGCGTTCTCACTTTCTTGACAACGCCGATTTCCTTCGCTCAATATGATCATTAAGCGGTCATAAGTAACCGCTAAGCGGATAATTTAAGGCGAAGGAGGCGTGGAGATGAGAGGCATACTGACCCGGCTGAGGATTTGTGCGCTCGGCCTGACGTTGTGCATGGGAGCATCCGTGGTGGGCGCGGCACCGGCAGACGACTATCCCAGTCGCCCCATCCGGTTGCTCGTCGGATTCGGGCCCGGTGGACCGACCGATTTGACGTTCCGCAAACTGGCGGAGCTGGCAGCCCGGCATTTGGGCCAACCCATCATTGTGGAAAACAAGCCGGGCGTGGGGGCTACCTTGGCAGCCTCGACCATGGCCAGGCAGGACAAGCCGGATGGCTACACCATTGCGTCGGCGACGGCAGGCCTGTTCCGGGTTCCCTATATGCAAAAGGTCGACTGGGATCCGATCCGGGACTTTACTTGGATCGCAGGGTTGGGCGGCTATACCTTCGTGCTCGCGGTCAAGGCCGATTCACCCTACCGCACGGTGGCAGACTTGGTGAAGTACGCCAAGGCCAATCCTGGCAAGGTGTCTGTGGCAACGGCCGGTGCCGGTACCAGCATGCACTTGTTGACGGAAGCGTTCGCCGCCGAGTCCGGCACCGAATTGACTCACGTCGGCTACAAGAGCAGCAGCGAAGCAGCTGTCAGCCTGCTGGGCGGCCAGACCGTGGCAGCCTTGGACGCGATCGGGAGCCTGTTGCCTCACGTGCAATCGGGAGCGCTGCGCCTGCTGATGTCCTTCGATGCTGAGCCCACGCCATTGCTCAAGGATGTGCCTACGGCCCGCAGCCTCGGCTATGCAATCGTCAATTCCGCACCGTATGGATTGATCGGGCCCAAGGGCATGCCCGAAAGCGTCGTGAACAAACTGGCGGCCGCTTTCAAAGCTGCGGTGGACGACCCCGAATACACCAAGCTCCTGGAAAAACTGGGCCAGACCTACTGGTTTAGCCCGCCTTCGGAATACGGCAAGTTTGCCGCCGACTATTACGTCTCCGAGCGAAAACTCGTCGAGCTCGCAAAATTGGTGCGCCAGCCGTGATGGCATGCAGGAGGAAGGCACCATGAGGATCGTTATCGCGGGCGCTGGCATAGGTGGACTGACTGCTGCGCTCAGCCTGCACGCTGCCGGCTTTACCGATGTCACCGTGCTGGAAGCAGCTCGCAAAATCCAGCAGCTGGGAGTCGGCATCAATTTGCCGCCGCATGCGGTACGCGAGCTGGACGAGCTGGGGCTGGGCGAAGGGGTCGCCTCGTTCGGCATTCCCACCGCAGAGCTTGCCTATATCGACAGCGCAGGGCAGCTCATCAACGCCGAGGCTCGGGGGCTGGACGCGGGTTATCGCTGGCCGCAGTATTCGGTGCACCGGGGCAAACTACAAGAGTTGCTATTGAACGCCGTGATCGACCGGCTGGGCGCCGGGGCCGTGCATACGGGGCGTCGCGTGCAGCACGTCATCCAGGAGAACGGTACGGTACGCATCGCGGCCGTCGATCCCGAAGGGGTGCCAAGCGCCTACGAGGCCGACGTGCTGGTTGGCGCCGACGGCATTCGTTCAGCCGTCCGTACCGCCTTGTACCAAGGGGGGCAGCCTCTTGCGACCAACGGTTGGACCATGTTCCGCGGTGCCGGGCCCGGACCGGCATTTCGCGGCGGTCGTTCGATGGTGATCGTGGGTGACGAACACTTGCGTTGCGTGGTGTATCCCATCGGTCCCGGCATCCTGAACTGGTTGATCGTGCGCCCCACGGAGGGCGCAACCGGAGAACTGGGCAATTGGAACCGGCCGATCTCGCCGGAGGTCGTGGCGAAATACGTCGAACACTGGGACTTCGAGTGGTTGGATATTCCTGCGCTCGTGCGCAGGACCGAAGCGGCCTACGAATATCCCATGGCGGACATCGATCCCCTGCCACGTTGGACGTTCGGAGCGGCCACCCTATTGGGGGATGCGGCGCATGCGATGTATCCCTTTGGTTCGAATGGCGCTTCGCAGGCGATCATCGATGCACGCGTCTTGGCCTATCACTTGGCCACCCAGCCTAGTGCAGAAGCAGCATTGGCGGCATATGAACGGGATCGCCGGGAAGCCGTCGCCGCCGTGCAGCAGGCCAACCGTACCATGGCGGGTGACGTGATGAAGCGGGTCAGCGACCTTGCACGCGCACGCGATCACGCTTCCGCCGCTGCCGAGCTGGCACGCGTGGAGCAGCGATATAGGCAGTTGGCGGGCTTTGACGTAAAGACCCTGAACGAACGTCCTTCCTGGAGCGTGACGCGCGCGTAATGCCTGCGGTGCGCTGTCTTCCTAGTCGAGCGAGCGTGGCGACGTAGGCACTGGCCATGTGCGCGTTGCCTCCAGGGACGGCCTGGTTCCTTTCACGTGTATCAGCTGACGTAGGCCGATAGTCTCCTTCACCAATCGCTAGGGCCCGACGCCATGCCACACATCTGGGGAAGCCTCTGTCGCTTCTATTGATGCAAAATCAACCT
>NZ_JADGHH010000298.1 GCF_019689535.1 Pigmentiphaga sp. | reverse complement strand
GCCGGGGGTGTGGTCGCCGCCCGCCGCGGGATCGGGGGCGCCTCGGGGTGCTCCCGCCCCCGCCCTGATAAGCGGGCCCTTCCCGCGCCGCGTCTGGCAGACGCGCTTTGTAGAGCTCTCAATCATGGCCGCACCGCCGCTGTATCAATCCACCATCCGTTCCCTGCCGCTGCTCGGACGCGGCAAAGTCCGCGACATGTACGCCGTCGGCGACGACAAGCTGCTGATCGTCACCACCGACCGGCTGTCTGCCTTCGACGTCATCCTCGACGACCCGATCCCGGGCAAGGGCGAGGTGCTGAATTCGCTTACCAATTTCTGGTTGGAGCGGCTCGGCCACATCATCCCGAACCACCTGACCGGAATTGATCCCGTGACAGTGGTGGCCGCCGACGAGCGGGAGCAGGTCGTCGGCCGCGCCGTGGTGGTCAAGCGCCTCAAGCCCGTGCTGGTGGAAGCCGTGGTTCGCGGGTACCTGATCGGCTCCGGTTGGAAGGATTACCAGGAAAGCGGCAGCGTGTGCGGCATCGCCCTACCCAAGGGGCTGGTGCTGGCGCAGAAGCTGCCATCGCCCCTTTTCACGCCCGCCGCGAAAGCCGAGCTGGGTGCCCACGACGAAAACGTCAGCTTCGAGCATGTGGTCAAGGAAGTCGGTCCGCAGTTGGCCGAGCAGATCCGCGACGTTTCGCTGCGCATCTACCAGCTGGCTTCCGAGTATGCGGCCCAGCGCGGCATCATCATTGCCGACACCAAGTTCGAATTCGGGCTGGACGAGAACGGCGTGCTGCACTTGATGGACGAAGTGCTGACCCCGGATTCGTCGCGCTTCTGGCCCGCCGACTCGTATGCGCCGGGCATCAGCCCGCCCTCGTTCGACAAGCAGTTCGTTCGAGACTGGCTGGAGGCCCAGCCCTGGAACAAGACCGCCCCGGCTCCGCGGTTGCCCCAGGCCGTGCTGGAGCGCACGTCGGACAAATACCGCGAAGCGCGGGTGCGGCTGGTCGGGGCGTGACGCTCAGAACAGTACCGACGACAGTTTCTTGCGATATTGCGAGACCAGCTCCGGTTGCGCCGACGCCATGTCGAAGACCGCAATCATGGTCTTGCGGCCGATCTCGTCCTGGAAGTGGCGGTCGCGCTTGACGATCTCGAGCAGCTCATCCATCGCGGCCGCCCAGGCGCGCCGAGCGATGCGCTTGTTGGCGAGATCGAGGCGCGCCTGCAGGTCGTCCGGGTTTTGTTCGATGCGCGCGACCAGCTCGGTTTCCTCGGGCGAGTCCTGCGCCTGCTCGACCGCGTTCAACGCCGTTTCGAGGTTGGCGTAATGCGGGTCTGCCTTGGCCGCCGGGGTAAGCAGCTCGAACTGGGCCTTGGCGTCTTCCGGGCGTCCGGTGCTGAGCAGCAGCTCGACGTAATCCATCCGCGCCGGATCGTAGGTCGCATCGAGCATGAGGGCGGCGCGCAAATGCTTTTCCGCCGTGGCGACGTCGCCGGCCTGCATGGCCGCCGCCGCCATTTGGTGTTCCTGCTCGTGGGGCAGGGGTAGGAGCCGGTCGATGAAGGCGCGCACCTGCCCCTCGGGCAGGGCGCCGGTGAATTGATCTACCGGGCGGCCGTTCAGGATGGCTACGACCAGCGGGATGCTGCGAGCCTGGAAGTGTGCGGCCAATTGCTGGTTTTCGTCGACATTGACCTTGACCAGCTTGAACTTGCCGCCGTATTCGCGTTCGAGTTTTTCCAGGATCGGGGTCAGCGAGCGGCAGGGGCCGCACCACGGGGCCCAGAAATCGACGAGGACCGGCTTTTCGCGCGAGGCCAGCAATACCTCGCGCTCGAAGTTGGCGAGCGTGACATCCATACCGGGAATCCTATGAAGCATGAGCGAAAGAATGATTGTGCTTCATTTTGGCGCGCGGCGGGTCCGGCTGCGTCGCCGGAGCGGGCGCGTCACGGCCGGCCCGGCGTCGAACTCTGCGCGAAGCCGCGAAGATAGGCGGTCAGCCGGCGTACACCCGGCGTGGCCTGTTTGCGCGCATGGGAGATCAGGTAGAAGGAGCGCATGAGCTTGGGCAAGGCGGTGGGCAGCTCCACCAGCTCGCCGCTCTTGAGCATGTCGTCCACGACCCAGCGCGACAGGCAGGTGATCCCCAGGCCGCTGGCGGCGGCGCGCTTGATGGCTTCCGAGTTGCCGAACTCGATGCCCGATTTCATGTGCAGCAAGTGCGGCGTAAGGGCTTCGCGAATGATTTCGCGCGTACCCGATCCTTCTTCCCGCAATAGCCAGGTGGCTTCCCTCAGCTGCTCGGTGGGAACGATGCCGCTGGCCGGAACGATGGGGTCGCGTGCGCCGGCCACGATGACCAATTCGTCGGTAAGCCAAGGCTCGACGTTCAACTCGGGCTGCTCGCATGGGCCTTCCACCAGGGCCAGGTCGAGCTCGAAGTTCACCACCTGGGTGGCGATGGCCAACGTGTTGGCGATGGCCACGTGCGCGGTCCAGTGCGGTTGGCCGGAGGCTTCGAGGTCGCGCTGGAAGCCTGCCAGCAAGGTGGGCAATACGTAGTTGCCAATGGTGGTGCTGGCGCCGATGCGCAGGAGACCGACGTGGCCCTGGTCGTCCCGCGCCCAGCGCTCGATGGCGGCTGCGCGGTCCAGCAGCTCGCGCGCCTGCGGCAGCAGTTCCCGCCCGTTGTCGTTCAGCACTAGGCGTTTGCCTACCCGATCGAACAGGCTCATGCCCAGGGCCCGCTCCAAGTCATTCAGCGCGGCGCTAGCGGCCGACTGCGAGAGCGCCACGGCCCCGGCGGCCGCGCTGGTGCTACCCGCGTCCGCCACGGCGGCGAAGATCTGCAATTGGCGGAGGGTCAGGCGCGGGGTTTCCATATAACTCGAATAACCAGTTTTGCTTGTTGAATATACAAAAATAAACCGTTTTACCCCGTCGAAACTGATGACTAGAGTGGAGGCTCATCAATACTAGAAGTTATTAGCT
>NZ_JADGHH010000297.1 GCF_019689535.1 Pigmentiphaga sp. | reverse complement strand
CCCGCCGCACTGCCGGCGCCGCCCCGGGGGCGCGCAGAGCGCGTCGGGAGGGCACCTTTTTCGGAGTGCTCTGATGAGTGCCAAACGCATTGTGAAGTTTGAGATTTACCGCTACGACCCCGACAAGGACGAGCGTCCCTACATGCAGAAGCTCGAGGTCGAGCTGGGGCCGAACGACAAAATGCTGCTCGATGCGCTGGTGCGCATCAAGAACGACGTGGACGACAGCCTCTCGTTCCGCCGTTCGTGCCGCGAGGGCGTGTGCGGTTCCGACGCCATGAACATCAATGGCAAGAACGGGCTTTCGTGCACGACCAACCTGCGCGACCTCAAGCAGCCCATCGTGCTCAAGCCGCTGCCCGGCCTGCCCGTCATCCGCGACCTCATCGTGGACATGACCCACTTCTTCAACCAATACCACTCGGTCAAGCCTTACCTGATCAACGACACGCCGCCGCCCGAGAAAGAGCGCCTGCAGTCGCCCGAGGCCCGCGAGGAGCTCAACGGCCTGTATGAGTGTATTCTGTGTGCTTGCTGCTCCACGTCGTGCCCGTCGTTCTGGTGGAATCCGGACAAATTCGTCGGCCCGGCCGGCCTGTTGCAGGCTTATCGTTTCCTCGCCGATACCCGTGACGAGGCAACCGGGGAACGCTTGGACAACCTCGAAGACCCCTATCGTTTGTTCCGTTGCCATACCATCATGAACTGCGTCGACGTCTGTCCCAAGGGGCTCAACCCCACCCGGGCGATAGGCAAGATCAAGGAAATGATGGCCCGACGGGCGATTTGATACCGTGGTGCCGGAATTTTCCCTGCATGACCGGACGCGCCTGCGCTGGCGCGCCCGGCGCGGTCTGCTCGAGAACGACTTGATCCTGACGCGTTTCCTGGACGCCTACGAGTCGCAGCTCACCGATGCCGACGTAACGGAATTGACGCGCTTGCTCGAGCTGTCCGACAACGAGTTGTTGGACTATCTGCTGGCCCGAAAGGAGCCGGAAGGTGACCTGGCTACGCCTGCCATGCAGGATTTGCTGAAAAGGCTGCGCTCGGTTTGAGCGGCCTGAGTCCAAATGATTTGATTTTGAAGCAAGAGGAACATCCGATGAAAGTGTCCGACAAGAAAGCAATCCTGACCTTTTCCGATGGCAGTCCCGGGGCCGAGTTCCCGGTTTACGAAGGCACGGTCGGTCCGTCGGTCGTCGATATCCGCAAGTTGTACGCGCAAACCGGGATGTTCACTCTGGACCCTGGCTTCCTGTCGACGGCCGCTTGCTCTTCGAGCATTACCTACATCGATGGCGACAAGGGCGAGCTGCTCTACCGTGGCTACCCCATCGAGCAACTGGCGGTCAAGTGCGACTTCCTGGAAACCTGCTACCTGATCCTGAACGGCGAGCTGCCGAATGCCCAGCAGAAGGCTGAGTTCGATCACCTGGTGCGCCATCACACCATGGTCAACGAACAGCTGCAGTTCTTCCTGCGTGGCTTCCGCCGCGACGCCCACCCGATGGCCGTCCTGACCGGCCTGGTCGGCGCCCTGTCGGCGTTCTACCACGACTCCATCGACATCACCCAGCCCAAGCACCGGGAAATCTCGGCCATCCGCCTGATCGCCAAGATGCCCACGCTGGTGGCAATGGCCTACAAGTACTCGATCGGCCAACCGTACATTTATCCGAAGAACGATCTGTCGTACACCGGCAACTTCCTGCGCATGATGTTCGCGACGCCGTGCGAAGAGTACGTCGTCAACCCCGTGATCGAACGCGCGCTCGACCGCATCTTCATCCTGCACGCCGACCACGAACAGAACGCCTCGACCTCGACGGTGCGCCTGTGCGGTTCGTCGGGCACCAACCCGTTCGCCGCCATCGCGGCCGGCGTGGCTTGCCTCTGGGGTCCGGCGCACGGCGGCGCCAACGAAGCGGCGTTGCAGATGCTGGAAGACCTGCTCGCAGCGGGTGGCGTCGATAAGCTGGGCGAGTTCGTTGCCAAGGTCAAGGACAAGAGCTCGGGCGTCCGCCTGATGGGCTTTGGCCACCGCGTCTACAAGAACTACGATCCGCGCGCCAAGCTGATGCAGGAAACCTGCCGCGAAGTGCTCGAGGCGCTGGGCCTGCAAGACGACCCGCTGTTCAAGCTGGCCATGGCGCTGGAAAAGATCGCACTGGAAGACGATTACTTCGTCCAGCGCAAGCTCTACCCGAACGTGGACTTCTACTCGGGCATCGTCCAGCGTGCCATCGGCATCCCGACCCAGCTGTTCACGGCCATCTTCGCGCTGGCCCGCACGGTGGGCTGGATCGCGCAGTGGGACGAAATGATCTCCGATCCCGACTACAAGATCGGCCGTCCGCGCCAGCTGTACACCGGTTCTCCGGCCCGCGACGTCCCGGACCTCGACAAGCGTTGATGGAGCACGGCAGGTGGCACTGCCCCTGCCATGCCGGTCGTTGCAACGCCGCCAGGATGCTCCCTGGCGGCTTTTTTTGTCCTCGGCTGGCAAGCAGGAGAGGGCGACGCCCGCACGCGTGAGGGAGGCATGTTCGCCGGTGTTGCGGCGCACATCCGAGGGTGCGTCCTGGCGGCAGGCGAAGCAGTCGTCCGGACCGCCGAATTTTGCTGCGGCGCAGGGAAAAACTGGGCACCTTGGCGCGCCGGAACCAATGGCGGCGTGGCCTGTCTTTTTGCCTGAAAGACGGCTCGCCATCCGTCGGTTAAACCGCACAATGGCGTGTTTTTTTCAAGCAGGAAAAGCCCCTAAGTGCTATGCTTTCAAGGTTTATTGATTTTTTCTGAGCGACCGCAAGGTTTCCATCAACCGCCTTCTGCACCCGCTATCCGCTATTCGGCCGAGCCGTGTCGCGGAAGGTACGTCCTGCATCGAACGGGTGAAACACCCGGAAAGGTGAAGCGTAAATCATGTCCAGCATCCAAGAATCCAGCACCTCGTATTTATTCGGGGGGAATGCGCCATACGTAGAGGAGCTCTACGA
>NZ_JADGHH010000064.1 GCF_019689535.1 Pigmentiphaga sp. | reverse complement strand
TGCCGGCGGATTCCGGGGGCGGCCGGCGCAGCGCGGAAATGGGTTCCGGCCGGTCGCCGGCGCAGGCGTGGGGGGCGGGCGGCGTTCAAGGCGGCGCAGCCGGTTACTCCTTGGCCAGGGCGCGGACCGCCTCGAGCACGGCGTCGACGTGGCCGGGGACCTTCACACCGCGCCACTCCTGGCGAAGCTTGCCTTGGGCATCGATCAGGAAGGTGCTGCGCTCGATGCCGCGCACTTGTTTGCCGTACATGTTTTTCATCTTCATGACTCCGTAGAGCTCACAAAGCTTTTCCTCGGGGTCGGCGATGAGCGGGAAGGGGAAGCCTTGCTTTTCCTTGAATTTCTGGTGCGAGGCCAGGGTGTCCCGCGAGACGCCCAGCACCTGCGCGCCAGCCGCCTGGAAATCGGCGTAGCGATCGCGGAAGTTTTGGCCTTCGGTCGTGCAGCCGGGCGTGTTGTCGCGGGGGTAGAAGTACATGACGACAATGCGTCCTTTCAGCTCTTTCAGGGAAATCTCGCCGTCGGTGCTGGGTGCGGTGAACGCGGGGGCGGCTCGTCCGATGACGGTACTCATGCACGGGGCTCCGGAAAAGATAGGGGATGCGGGGAAATGCGGACGCAAGCACGCATCGTGTCAGGCAGGAATCAATGCAGCCAACACGCGGCGGCCTTCGGCCATCAGGATGTTGTAGGTGCGGGCAGCGGCCTGCGTATCCATGATTTCGACGCCTATGCCGGCTTTCAGCAGGGGGCGCAGCAGGGCGGGCGCGAGGAATCGCTGGCGCGCGCCGGTGCCGACCAGCAGCACTTCGGGAGGCTGCGGCGCATCCGGGCGGACGACGCGGGCCATGGCTGCGCCGTCGATCTCCTCGAAACAGGAAACGGGCCAGGCGGCGACGTCGCCTTCGGGGCCGAACACCACGGCGTGCTCGAACCGGACGCGATTGATTTCGACATAGCCTTCGCCGTAGGCCGTGACGGTATTCAGCGCCGAGGCGGGGTCGGAATGCAACTTCAAAAGGTCAGCTCCGGATCAACGGGACGATAGGCCAACTATACTGCCCTCCGACGGCCGGTACGGATGTGCAGGGGCTCAGTCGGACCGGCTTGTGGATTATTATAAGAGCCCCCGTGTTTTTGTCCCCCGGCGCGCACTGGCGCGTCCCTTCGGGGGCGCTGCGCGGCGGAGCCCGCCCCGTTCGGTCCGCCGGAGTCGCCCCTTCGAGGGGAAGCGCGCGCGAGGAGGACCATCCCCCTCCCCATTAAGGATTCGATCATGTCCAGCTCCTCCCCCCGGGAGTTTTCGCGTATCAAGCGTCTTCCGCCTTACGTTTTCAACATTACGGCCGAGTTGAAAATGGCGGCGCGACGACGCGGCGAAGACATCATCGACATGTCGATGGGCAACCCGGACGGCGATACGCCCCCGCACATCGTCGAGAAGCTGGTCGAGGCAGCCAAGCGCAGCAAGACGCATGGCTATTCCGTGTCCAAGGGCATCCCGCGCCTGCGCAAGGCCATCGCAGACTGGTATGGCCGCCGCTACGGCGTCGACATCGATCCGGATTCGGAAGCCATCGTCACCATCGGCTCCAAGGAAGGGCTGGCGCACTTGATGCTCGCGACGCTCGACCGCGGCGATACCGTCTTGGTGCCCAATCCCAGCTATCCCATCCACATCTACGGTGCCGTCATCGCGGGCGCCGACATCCGCTCGGTGCGGATGACGCCGGGCGTGGATTTCTTCGCCGAGCTCGAGCGCGCGATCAAGGAATCCATACCCAAGCCGCGCATGATGATCCTCGGCTTCCCGAGCAATCCCACCGCGCAGTGCGTCGATTTGTCGTTCTTCGAGCGGGTGGTGGCGCTGGCGCGCGAGAACGATATCCTCGTGGTGCACGACCTCGCCTATGCCGACATCACCTTCGATGGCTACGTCGCGCCCTCGATCATGCAGGTGCCGGGCGCGCGCGACGTGGCGGTCGAGTTCTTCACCATGAGCAAGAGCTACAACATGGCCGGATGGCGCGTGGGGTACATGGTGGGAAACAAGGAGCTCGTGAACGCGCTCGCCCGCATCAAGAGCTATCACGACTACGGCACCTTCACGCCCATCCAGGTCGCCTCCATTGCCGCCCTCGAGGGGCCCCAGGATTGCGTCAAGGAAATCGTCGCCCAGTACCAGCGCCGCCGCGACGTGCTGGTCAAGGGCCTGCACGAGGCGGGCTGGATGGTCGAGGTCCCCAAGGCTTCGATGTACATCTGGGCCAAGATCCCCGAGCCGTATCAGTCGCTGGGTTCGCTGGAATTCTCCAAGCGCCTGCTGGCCGACGCCCATGTGGCCGTATCGCCGGGCATAGGCTTTGGCGAGTACGGCGATGACCACGTGCGCTTTGCGCTGATCGAGAACGAACAGCGTACGCGGCAAGCCATACGCGGCATCAAGGAAATGTTCCGCAAAGACGGATTGATCAAGGTGTAGCGGGGAGCAGGGGCCGCCTGGCGCGCCCCGCCCCCTGCCGGCTTCCGCGTGCGCCGCGGGATTCAACCCCGTCTTCCCCCCGGACTCGGGAGAGTCCGTTACACTGGAGGTTTGTCCCCGACGAGGCCATGACGGGCCGCAGAAGGGGAGGGCCTGACAGATGCGGTCCGGCCAGAACCGTGCGATCCACGCTGCAGAGCCCCGCGCCTGCCCGGTGCGGTTCGAGTAGCGCGTGTCGAGCATCCGCTCGATGCCGTCCGGCACGGCATCGAAACTAACCCGATCGACCAACCATCTTTGTTCGAAGAACCCGAGTTTTGCCCGAAAACAGCATGGAACCCATCCGAGTAGGCCTCCTGGGCCTGGGCGTCGTAGGCGGCGGTACGTTCAAAGTCCTCGCCCGCAACGCCGAAGAGATCGCCCGTCGCGCCGGCCGGCACATCGTCGCCACCAAAGTTTCGGCGCGCGACCTTGCCAAGGCCAAGGCCCGCGTCGGCGAAGCCGCGGAAGTCGTGGCCGACCCCTTCCAGATCGTCCGCGATCCTGAGATCGACATCGTCGTGGAGCTCATCGGCGGCGACACGCTGGCCCGGGAACTCGTCTTGGAGGCCATTGCGCATGGCAAGCACGTCGTCACGGCCAACAAAGCGCTGCTTGCCAAGCACGGCAACGAAATCTTCGCCCGGGCCAGCGAACAGGGAGTGATGGTGGCCTTCGAGGCGGCCGTGGCCGGGGGCATACCCATCATCAAAGCCATCCGTGAAGGCCTCTCCGCGAACCAGATCGAATGGGTGGCCGGCATCATCAACGGCACCACCAATTTCATCCTCAGCGAGATGCGCACGCGCGGCCAGCCGTTCTCCGAAGTGCTCGCCGAGGCGCAGCGCCTGGGCTATGCCGAGGCCGATCCCACGTTCGACGTGGAAGGCGTGGATGCCGCCCACAAGCTCACGCTCTTGTCGTCCATTGCGTTCGGCGTACCCATTCGCTTCGACAAGGCGCACGTCGAGGGCATCTCGCAGCTGGCCCAGGAAGACATCCGCTACGCCGAAGAGCTCGGCTATCGCATCAAGCTCTTGGGCATCACCAAGGCGCGTCCGGACGGGATCGAGTTGCGCGTCCACCCGACCCTGGTCGATGCCAAGCGGGTGATGGCCAATGTCGAAGGTGCGATGAACGCAGTCATGGTCAAGGGCGATGCGGTCGGCGCGACGCTCTACTACGGCCAAGGTGCCGGCGAGGAGCCTACCGCTTCGGCCGTGGTCGCCGACCTGGTGGACGTGACGCGGCTGCACACGGCCGATCCGGAGCATCGCGTACCGCACTTGGCGTTCCAGCCCGAAGCCATTACCGATAGGCCCATCCTCTCGATCGAGGACATCACGACCTCCTACTATTTGCGGCTGGCGGTGACGGATCAGCCGGGCGTGCTGGCCGACATTACGCGGATCTTGGCCGAAGCGTCGATCTCCATCGTGTCGATGATCCAGAAGCCGCGTGCGGACGCGGGCCAAGCCGACATCATTTTCCTGACCCACGAGGCGCTGGAGCGGAACGTCAACGTCGCCATCGCCCACATCGAGGCGCTGCCCACCGTGTTGTCCAAGGTCACGCGGCTGCGCATCGAGAACCTGGCATAGCAGAACCGGATACGCGGTACCTTGGGACGCCACGGCCCTGAGGGCGGCGAGCAGCATGGAAAACTGACATGAGATACCTATCGACCCGCGGCGGCATGGCGCCGCAACCGTTCACCGACGTCCTGCTGGAGGGATTGGCGCCCGACGGCGGCCTGGCCGTGCCCGAGGCCATCCCGCAGGTCTCGCCTGAACAGCTCCAGGCCTGGCGGTCGCTGCCGTATGCCGACCTGGCGTACGAGGTGCTCAAGCTGTTCATCACCGATATCCCGGGGGACGACCTGCGTGCGCTCACGCGCGCGACCTATCGGCCTGAAGTGTTTGGCGGCGAGGCCATCGCGCCGCTCAAGCCGCTCAAGGACGGCATTTCCCTGCTGGGCCTCTCCGAAGGGCCGACCCTGGCCTTCAAGGACATGGCCATGCAGTTCCTCGGCCATTTGTTCGAATACGTGTTGGCGCGACGCGGCACCACGCTCAACATCCTCGGCGCGACATCGGGCGACACCGGCTCGGCGGCCGAGTATGCGATGCGCGGCAAGAAAGGCGTGGCGGTGTTCATGCTCTCGCCCGCCGGCCGCATGAGCGCGTTCCAGCGCGCCCAGATGTACTCGCTGCAAGATGCCAACATCCACAACATCGCCGTGCGTGGGGTGTTCGACGATTGCCAGGACATCGTCAAGGCCGTCAGCGCCGACTTGACGTTCAAGACCACGCATCGCATCGGTGCGGTCAACTCCATCAACTGGGCCCGCATCGCTGCCCAGGTGGTGTACTACTTCCACGGCTGGCGCATGGCCACCGAAGGGGCGCAGGACCCGATGGCCCCGGTTTCGTTCGCGGTGCCGTCGGGCAACTTCGGCAACATCCTGGCCGGCCACGTCGCGCGCAGCATGGGACTGCCCATCCGCCGCCTAGTGCTCGCCACCAATGAGAACAACGTGTTGGAAGAGTTCTTCCGCACCGGAGTCTATCGGCCGCGCGGCTCGAGCGAGACCTACGAAACCTCCAGCCCGTCGATGGACATTTCCAAGGCCTCGAACTTCGAGCGCTTCGTCTACGATTTGCTGGGCCGGGATGCCGCGCGCGTGAAAGCGCTGTGGGACGAACTGGCGGACAAGGGTTCGTTCGACCTGTCGGCCTACAAGCCCCGGTTCGAGCAGTACGGTTTCGTGGCCGGGACCAGCACGCATGCCGATCGATTGGAGACCATCCGGCGCGTCCATGCCGAAACGGGCGTGGTCATCGACCCGCACACCGCGGACGGCGTCAAGGTGGCGCGGCCGTACGTCGAGCCGGGCGTGCCCATGCTGGTGCTGGAAACGGCGTTGCCGGTCAAGTTCTCGGCCACCATCGAAGAGGCCCTGGGCCAGCCCGCGCCGCGTCCCGCTGGCTTCGAGAATATCGAGCAGCTGCCGCAGCGCGTACAGACCGTCGATCCCGACGTGCAGACCATCAAGGATTTGATTGCCGCACACGCCGTCTGAAGGCGCAGCGGTGACAGTGCGGCGCCCCGCTCGCGTGCGCCGCGAAGGAGTCGATAGTGAAGCCTCGTGCGAATCTGCTTTCCTTGGATGAAGCGCTCGAAATACTGCTCGCGGTCGAGCCGGTGAATCGGCCGGCCGAGCAGGTCGAGCTGGTACGCGCCGTGGGCCGCATCCTGGCGGCCGACGTGACTGCTTCCATCAATGTGCCCGGCGCGGACAACTCGGCGATGGACGGCTATGCCGTCCGCACGGCCGACGCAGCGTTGTTTGCTGCAGGCGTGCCTGTATCGCAGCGCATCCCCGCGGGAGCGGTGCCGGAACCGCTGGAGCCCGGAACGGCGGCGCGCATTTTCACC
Organism: Pigmentiphaga sp.; assembly: GCF_019689535.1. Taxonomy (GTDB): domain Bacteria; phylum Pseudomonadota; class Gammaproteobacteria; order Burkholderiales; family Burkholderiaceae_B; genus Pigmentiphaga. The sequence continues at coordinate 11,633 of NZ_JADGHH010000064.1, read as the reverse complement.
GGGGCGGAGATTCCGCCGGGTGCCGATGCCGTCGTCATGCAGGAAGAAGCCGAAGTCGAGGGCGACCGCGTCATATTCACCAAACCAGTGGAGGCCGGCGCCTGGATACGCGCCAAAGGCTGCGACATCGAGGCCGGGAGCCGCATCCTGCAGGCCGGGACGCGCCTGCGCGCCCAGGACGTCGGGTTGGCGGCCTCGGTGGGCATACCGACCCTGTCGGTGCGACCGCTCCTGCGCGTCGCCACGCTGTTCACCGGTGATGAGCTCGTGACCCCGGGCGAGCCGCTGCCGCCGGGCAAGATCTATAACTCCAACCGCTACCTGCTCCAGGGCATGCTGGCCTCGCTTCCGGTCGTGCATAGCGACCTCGGCGCGGTGCGGGATGATTTCGTCGCGACGCAATCCGCCTTGAAGCGGGCGGCGCAGCACCACGACCTCATTATCACCACCGGCGGGGTGTCGGTGGGCGAGGAAGACCATGTCAAGCCAGCGGTCGAATCGCTGGGCAGGCTCGACATGTGGAGCCTTTCCATCAAGCCGGGCAAGCCGCTCGCGTTCGGCCGCCTGCGCCGGGAGGATGGATCCGAGGCCATATTCATCGGCCTGCCCGGCAATCCGGTGTCGAGCTTCCTGACCTTCGGGCTGTTGGTCAAGCCGCTCTTGCTCAAGCTCGCGGGCGCGCGGGCGTGCGCCCCGGTGCGCGTACCCATGCGCGCCGACTTCGATTGGCCCAAGGCCGATCGGCGCCGCGAGTTCCTGCGGGTTCGCCGCAACGAGCAGGGCGGGCTCGACCTGTTCCCCAACCAGTTGTCCTCGGTGCTGACTTCCACGGTCTGGGGCGACGGTGTCGTCGACAACCCGGGTGGACAGACGATTCGCCGCGGCGATATGGTTCAATTCATCAGCTATGCTGATTTACTGGGCTGAGTCATGAAAGTCGACGTTCTGTTTTTCGCTTCGCTGCGCGAGGCCCTGGGTCGGGAGAAAGAAGCCGTGGAACTGCCCGACGGCGTGCGCACGGTAGGCGAGTTGCGCAAGTGGCTGGCCGAGCGGGGCGGGGCGTGGGCTACGGCGCTCGCGCCCGAGCGCGCCGTGCGTGCCGCGCGCAACCATGCCATGGTGCCGGCCGGCGAACCCTTGCAGCCGGGCGACGAAATCGCGTTTTTTCCGCCGGTCACCGGCGGTTGACGAGGCACCTATGTCGGTCAGCGTACAGACGTCCGATTTCGATGCCGGCGCGGAAATCGCCGCCATGCGGCGCGATCCTTCGGTCGGGGCCATCGTCACCTTCGTCGGCACGGTGCGCGACGTCAATGAGGGCGACCACGTCGCATCGCTGACGCTCGAGCATTATCCGGGCATGACGGAGAAGGCGCTGGCCGACATCGTCGAACAGGCCCACGGGCGCTGGTCGTTGAATGCGGTGCGTGTCATCCACCGCGTCGGGACGCTTACGGCGGGGGACCAGATCGTATTCGTCGGCGTCGCGGGCAGGCATCGAGGCGAATGCTTCGCCGCCTGCGAGTTCATCATGGACTACCTCAAGACCCAGGCGCCGTTCTGGAAGAAGGAGGCGACGGACCGGGGCGAGCGCTGGGTCGAAGCCCGAGATTCGGATGACCAGGCCGCGCAACGCTGGCAGCAGGGCTAAAACCTATCGATTGCGCCTCGTTGCCTGGGCGAGCGCGTCGGCCAGCAGGTCGGCAGCCCGCAGGCCGCTGCGCACAGCACCTTCCAACGTCGCCGGGTAACCGGTATCGGTCCAGTCCCCGCACAACGCGAGCCGCGGCCACGCGGTGGCGTTGTCTGGCCGGAAGAGGTTGGGCGTGGCCGCAAAGGTTGCGCGCTTGTCGACCAGCAGCTTCCATCCCAGCACCGTCGGCAGCCTCCGTCCGCTACGCCTGCACAGCTGTTCCCGCAGTTGTTCGATCAGGGCAGCGGCACTGGCCGCATGGTCGCGTTCCAGGAGGGGCGTTGCGGCGCTGACGACCACGGCGAGCTCGCCGCGGCCGTCCGCGCGGCCCAGCAGGGTGCCGCGGTCGAAGACCCATTGGCCGAGGTGGCCGCGTGCCGGGGCTTCCGCCAGCATGAGCATGGGGAAGTCGAGCGGGAAGGGCGCAGCCAGGCAAAGCGTCAGGGTGGCGATGGGCAGGTAGCGGAAGCTGAGCATCGCACGCCGCGCTTCGCACATCCGAGGATGGTGCGGCAGCAGTTGGGCCGCAACGCCCGGCGGCGTGGCCAGGGCGGCGACGTCGTAGCGTTCTCCGTCGACGATGACCGCATTCTCATCCACGGTGAGTTGCCGGACGGCATGCCCATAGCGCATGGCATGCCGCGCCGCAGCCGCGCGTGGCCAGAGCGACGACAGGTCGCATCGCGGGAAGAGCAAATCGCTGTGTTGGCGCGGCGCATCCAGGCTGTCGCGCAGCACGGCAGCAAACAGCCGGGCGCAAGCTTGGTCGGGCGGGGTATTGAGCGCGGCGAGGCACAGCGGGCGCCAGAGCCGCGCAACGACGGCTTGCGGCTGCCCTAGCCTGGCGACGAGCTCGGCCACGGTGGCGCCCCCGGGTGGGTACCAATGCAGCTTCTTGAGGCCGGCCACGAACCGAAGCGCCGCCCAGCGGCCCGCCGGCGTCAGTCCGCGCGCGCTTAGCAAGGCCCAGGCTGCATGGAGCGGGGAGGGCAGCCGCGGCGCCCGCAGGTCGAAGTCGCCGTCGGCCGATGGCAGCCGCAGCGGCGTGCGCAGCAGCCGTGCCTCGGGCTCCGCACCGAGTTCGCGCATCAGCGCCAAGGTCTGTTCGTAGGCGCCCAACATCAAATGTTGCCCGTTGTCCAACGGCTGCGGGAAAAGCTCGCCGGTGCGGTGCACCACGGTGCGCGCGCGGCCGCCGGCTTCACGCGAGGCCTCATAGACCGTTACGGCGAATCCCCGCCGGGACAATCGCTGCGCAGCGGCCAGCCCCGCCCAGCCTGCGCCGATGACGGCGGCGCGCGGCGCTGGGCTTACGCCTTTATCTGCCGCCACAGGGCCCGACCGCCGGTCACGTAGGTTTTCCACGCCAGCCAGAGCTTGCGCAAAGGCGTCAGGGAAATGCGCTGGTGCAGCACTTCGTAGCCTGAACGTTCGATTTCGTCCAGCAGTGCGTAGTAGATGGCGGCCATCATCAGGCCCGGCCGTTGGGCGCGACGGTCGCCTGGCGGCAGCAGGTCTAGCGCCTCGCGATATGTTTGCCGGGCGCGTGCGCATTGGAAGCGCATCAGCGCCGAGAATTTTTCGGAATAGCGTCCGTTGAGGATGTCGGCCGCTTTCACGTCGAACTGCTGCAGCTCGTTCACCGGCAGGTAAATGCGGCCCTTTCGGGCGTCGTCGCCCACGTCCCGGATGATGTTGGTCAATTGGAACGCCAGGCCCAAGCGGTCTGCAAAGACCAGGGTTTGGGGGTGGGCGTAGCCAAAGATCCCCGCCGAGAGTTCTCCCACCACGCCTGCAGCCAGCCGGCAGTACCGTTGTAGGGCAGGAAAATCGAGATAGCGCGTCTGCTCGAGGTCCATTTCCATGCCGTCCACGATGGCCTGCAGCCGATCGCGCGTGATGCCGCACGGAACGAGGTGGGGCGCGAGGGCACGCGTGACGGGGTGTTCGGGCCTGCCTTCGAACAGTTTGTCGATCTCGGCCCGCCACCATGCCAGCTTCAGGCGGGCTACAGAGCCTTCGCTGGTTTCGTCCACGGCATCGTCCAACTGCCGGCACAGGGCGTATAGCGCCGTAATGGCGCGGCGGCGCTCGGGGGGCAGGAACAGGAAACTGTAGTAGAAACTCGAGCCGCTTTGCGCGGCCTTCTCCTGGCAGTACTGGTCAGGGGTCATGATGGGGAAGAGGATGCGGGCAAAGCGCGCGGCATGCGCAGGGCGCGCCAGCCGAGCCTCAGCCACTCGGTTTTCGTGAGCATCGGCCGGGCCCGGAACACGTCGTAGCCGCAGGCTTCGATGCGTTCCAGGATGCGCAGCCCGCCTTGCACGACCAGCCGCAGCTCCCAACCCACGCGGCCGGGCAGGGTCCGCGCAAGCGGCGCCCCGGAGTGTAACAGCGCACGGGCGCGCTCAACCTGGAAGGCCATGAGGGCGCGCCATGCGGGCGAGCACTGGCCGTGGGCGATATCTGCTTCGGTTACCCCATGGCGCGCCAGGTCCTCCTGGGGAATATAGACCCGGCCTTTGCGCCAGTCTATGGCGACATCTTGCCAGAAGTTGGTCAATTGCAAGCCGGTGCAAATGGCGTCCGACTGGGAGAGGTTCTCCGGCGTTGCCGCCCGGTATAGGTGCAGCAGCAGTTCTCCCACAGGGTCGGCGGAACGGTGGCAATAGTCGAGTAAAGCGGCGAAGTCGGCATACCGTTTGGTGACGACGTCTTGTGAAAAAGCCGATAGCAGACGGCGAAACGGCTCCAGCGGCAGCTTGTGGCGGGCGACAGTGGCCGCCAGCGGCGCGAAGATGGGAGCGAGGTCCGCAGGCATGGCCTCCTCCGGCATCGCGCCCGGCCGGCACGTTTTGGCCTCGATCCGGTCCAGCTCCGCACCGAAGCGCGCCAATGCCGCCAGCCGCGCTTGATCCGGCGCATCGCCTTCGTCGGCGATGTCGTCCGCGGCGCGGGCGTAGCGGTAAATATCGAGCACCGCGACGCGCAAGTGCCGGGGGAGCAACAGGGAAGCGACGGGGAAATTTTCGTAGTGGCCGGCAGACATGGTGGTGTGGGAACGGTCCGGCGCCGATGATACCGGTTCGCAGTCGCCGGCGCATGGCACATCGCATCCTGCTTTTCTCATCCGCTGGGGCTACACTTTCCTTTTGCCAATCCGGCGTCGCGCGCCGGTTTCGTTCTGCACCATGCCTCGTCCCATTTTCGCCTGCATTTCCCGATCCGCGCTTTCCCACAATCTCGAAGTCGTCCGCCGCCGCCTCGACGCCGCGCGTCCGGCCGGCGATTCGGCCAAGGTTTGGGCCGTCGTCAAGGCCAATGCCTACGGACATGGAATCGAGCGGGCAGTGGCCGGGTTCCGCGGGGCAGACGGCTTGGCCATGCTGGACCTTGCGGAAGCGGTGCGCTGCCGGGAAGCCGGCTGGCAGGGCCCGATCCTGCTGCTCGAAGGCATATTCGAAGCGTCCGACCTCGAAGTGGTGGGGCGGTACGGATTGACGCTGGCCGTCCACCATGCTGACCAGTTGGCCTGGCTCGCGCAGGCCAAGGCGCCGCGCCCCATAGACGTCTTTGCCAAGCTCAACACCGGCATGAACCGCTTGGGGTTTACGCCAGCCGCCTATGCCGGCGCCTACGCCCGGCTCGTCGAATTGCAGCGGCGGGGCGTCTTGGGGCAGGTGGGGCATATGACTCACTTTTCGACGGCCGATACGGAAGAAGGAATCGCCGCCCAGCTCGACGTGTTCCGCCGAACCACGGCCGGGCTGCCGGGTCCGGCCAGCCTGTGTAACTCGGCGGCGAGCCTGCGCTATCCAGAAGTGGCGGCTGCCTGGGCGCGTCCCGGCATCGCGCTCTACGGGGCTAGTCCGTTCGCGGATGAGAGCGCCGAATCGCTGGGCTTGAGGCCGGCGATGGCGTTGAAATCCCGCCTCATCGCCACGCAGGACCTGCGCGCCGGCGATGCCGTGGGCTACGGGGGGCGGTACCGGGCGGAGGGCGCGATGCGCATCGGCGTGGTGGCCTGCGGCTACGCCGACGGCTATCCGCGCCACGCGCCGACCGGCACGCCCATCGTCGTGGCGGGCGTGAGGACCCGCCTGCTGGGCACGGTGTCCATGGACATGCTTGCCGTGGACTTAACCCCGGTGCCGCATGCCCAGGTGGGCGCGCCCGTCACGCTGTGGGGCGACCACGGGCTATCCGTGGACGAAGTCGCGGCCGCCTCGGGCACCATCGGATACGAATTGCTGTGCGCCCTCGCGCCGCGGGTGCCAGTGCATTTCCAGGAGTGACCATGGCAAAGGCGAAAACCGTCTACGTGTGTACCGAGTGCGGCGGCACCGCGCCGAAGTGGCAAGGCAAATGCCCGCATTGCGGCGGTTGGAACACCCTGGAAGAAACGGTTGCGTCGACTGCGGGTCCTGCCGCAGGCGCGCACCGGTATGCGCCGCTTGCGGCCAGCGCGCCGGTGCGCAAGTTGGCGGACATCGAGGCCAGGGAAATGCAGCGTTTTCCCACCGGCATAGACGAATTCGATCGCGTGCTGGGAGGCGGCATGGTGGCAGGTGCCGTGGTGCTGATCGGCGGCGATCCCGGCATAGGCAAATCCACGCTGCTCCTCCAGGCGCTCGCGGCGCTGTCTTCCCATCGCAAAGTCTTGTACGTGACCGGCGAGGAGTCCGGAGACCAGGTTGCCCTGCGCGCGCGCCGCCTCGGCCTGGATACGCGGAGCGTGGATTTGCTGGCCGAGATCCGGCTAGAGGCCATCCAGGCCGCCCTGACGGAACATGCGCCGGAAGTCGCGGTGATCGATTCGATCCAGACGCTCTATTCCGAGCAGCTGACCTCTGCTCCCGGATCCGTGGCCCAGGTGCGCGAATGCGCCGCGCAGCTGACCCGCATGGCCAAGCAGACGGGCGTGACCATCGTCATGATCGGCCATGTGACCAAGGAGGGGGCCCTGGCGGGGCCTCGGGTGCTCGAGCACATCGTCGATACGGTGTTGTATTTCGAGGGCGATACGCATTCGTCGTTCCGCCTGGTGCGCGCCTTCAAGAATCGCTTCGGCGCCGTCAACGAGCTCGGCGTGTTCGCCATGACTGATCGCGGGCTGAAGGGGGTCGCGAATCCTTCGGCGCTTTTTCTATCGCAGCACCAGCAGCAGGTGCCTGGGTCGTGCGTCATGGTCACGCAAGAGGGTAGCCGCCCGCTGCTGGTGGAAATCCAGGCCTTGGTGGATACGGCCAATTCGCCCAACCCCCGCCGCCTGTCGGTCGGCCTGGAGGGCAACCGGCTCGCCATGTTGCTGGCCGTGCTGCATCGCCACGCAGGCACGGCGGCGTTCGACCAAGACGTATTCGTCAATGCCGTGGGCGGGGTCCGGATCACGGAGCCCGCGGCAGACCTGCCGGTGCTGCTGGCGATCGTCTCTTCCCTGCGCAACCGGCCACTGCCACGCGGCATGGTGGCCTTCGGCGAAGTCGGGCTGGCCGGGGAAATCCGCCCGGCCCCGCGCGGCCAGGAGCGCCTGCGCGAAGCCGCCAAGCTGGGCTTTAGCATCGCCTTGATTCCCAAGGCCAACGCGCCGCGCCAGCCCATCGAGGGCATGGAGGTCTGGGCCGTGGATCGCCTGGACGAGGCGCTCGACCGGCTGCGCGCGTAAGGGCCGGCGTCGCGCCGGAAGACGGGTGGTATAACGGGATTTCCCCTGTGCGATGTAGGGGATTGAAACCGCTCGAATCGACCTCACATCCAGAGTATCCGGGCCGACGGCCCCCACTTATTGGCGTGAAAACTATGCGAATCGACCGACTCACTACCAAGTTCCAGCAGGCGCTTGCGGATGCCCAAAGCCTCGCCGCCCGGAACGACAATCCCTACATCGAGCCCCTGCACGTGCTGGCTGCGCTGTTGTCCGATCCCGACAGCGGAGCGGCCAGCCTGCTGGCGCGGGCCGGCGTGGCCGTCAACCGGCTGACAGCCGAGGTCAACGCTGCCATCGGCCGCCTGGCCCAGGTCCAGGGCGGCGATGCGAACATCCAAGTCAGCCGCGAACTCCAGGCCTTGTTCAACAAGATCGACAAGGAGGCAGCGAACCGCGGCGACACCTACATCGCGAGCGAGCTGTTCCTGTTGGCCCTGGCCGACGACAAGGGCGAGGCGGGGCGGCTGCTGCGCGAGGCCGGCTTGCAACGCCGCGCCCTGGAGGCCGCCATCGACGCCGTGCGGGGCGGGGCGCCCGTCGATTCGCAGGAAGGCGAAAGCAATCGCGAGGCGCTGAAGAAGTACACGATAGACCTGACCGAGCGCGCCCGCCAAGGCAAGCTCGACCCGGTCATCGGCCGCGACGACGAGATCCGCCGTACCATCCAGATCCTGCAGCGCCGCACCAAGAACAACCCAGTGTTGATCGGGGAGCCCGGCGTGGGCAAGACCGCCATCGTCGAGGGCTTGGCCCAGCGCATCGTCAATGACGAGGTGCCTGAGACGCTCAAGGGCAAGCGGGTCCTGTCGCTCGACTTGGCGGGGCTGCTCGCCGGCGCCAAGTTCCGGGGCGAGTTCGAAGAGCGCCTGAAGGCGGTCCTGAAGGAGTTGGCCCAGGATGCCGGCAAGAACATCGTCTTCATTGATGAGCTGCATACCATGGTCGGCGCCGGCAAGGCCGAGGGCGCCATGGATGCGGGCAACATGCTCAAGCCCGCCCTGGCGCGGGGAGAGCTCCACTGCATAGGCGCGACCACGCTGGACGAGTACCGCAAGTACATCGAAAAGGATGCCGCGCTCGAGCGCCGCTTCCAAAAAGTGCTGGTGGACGAACCCTCGGTGGAGGCCACCATCGCCATCCTGCGCGGCTTGCAAGAGCGTTATGAGCTGCACCACGGGGTCGACATCACCGACCCGGCCATCGTGGCCGCGGCGGAGCTGTCGCATCGCTACATCACCGACCGCTTCCTGCCGGACAAGGCGATCGACCTCATCGACGAGGCGGCCGCGCGCATACGCATGGAAATCGACTCCAAGCCGGAGGTCATGGACAGGCTGGACCGCCGCATCATCCAGCTCAAGATCGAGCGCGAGGCGGTCAAGAAAGAAACCGACGAGGCCTCGCAGCGCCGGCTGCAGCTGCTCGAGGAGGAGCTGAACAAGCTCCAGCGCGAGTACAACGACTACGAGGAAATCTGGAAGGCCGAGAAGGCCGCGGTGCAGGGCGCCCAATCGATCAAGGAAGAAATCGAGAAGGTGCGCGCGGAAATGAGCGAGCTGCAGCGCAAGGGCCAGTTCGACAAACTGGCCGAGCTGCAGTACGGCAAGCTGCCTGAGCTCGAGGCGCGCCTCAAGTCGGCTGAGCGCAAGGAAAAGGCGGCGACCTCGGACGACAAGCCCAGGCTGTTGCGCACGGAAGTGGGCGCCGAGGAAATCGCCGAAGTCGTTTCGCGCGCAACAGGCATTCCGGTCTCCAAGATGCTGCAGGGCGAGCGTGCCAAGCTGCTGCACATGGAGGAAAAGCTCCACGAGCGCGTCATCGGGCAGGACGAAGCCGTGCGGCTCGTCTCCGACGCCATCCGTCGCTCGCGCGCCGGCCTGGCCGATCCGCAGCGCCCGTATGGCTCCTTCCTCTTCTTGGGGCCGACCGGCGTAGGCAAGACCGAGCTGAGCAAGGCACTCGCAAACTTCCTCTTCGACTCCGACGACCACATGGTGCGCATCGACATGAGCGAGTTCATGGAAAAGCACTCCGTGGCACGGCTGATCGGCGCGCCGCCGGGTTACGTGGGCTACGAAGAGGGTGGATACCTGACCGAAGCAGTGCGCCGCAAGCCGTATAGCGTGATCCTGCTCGACGAAGTCGAGAAAGCCCACCCGGACGTGTTCAACGTACTGTTGCAGGTGCTGGACGATGGGCGGCTGACCGATGGCCAAGGGCGAACGGTGGACTTTCGCAATACGGTCATCGTGATGACCTCCAACCTGGCCTCGCAGCAGATCCAGGCCATGGCCGGTCAACAGTACGACGTGATCAAGGCGGTCGTCTGGGACGAGATCAAGCAGCACTTCCGTCCGGAATTCCTGAACCGGATAGACGAGGTGGTGGTGTTCCACAGCCTGGACAGCAAGCACATCGAGTCTATTGCCCGGGTGCAGCTGCAGCGCCTGGCCGAGCGTCTGGCCAAGATGGACATGCGGCTCGAGGTGTCGGATGAAGCCGTCGCCCAGATCGCACGCGCCGGGTTCGATCCCGTGTTCGGCGCCCGGCCGTTGAAGCGGGCGATCCAGCAGGAGATCGAGAACCCCATCGCCAAGTTGATTCTCGAGGGCAAGTTCGGGCCCAAGGACGTGGTGCCCGTCGACTGGAGCGAAGGCAAGTTCGTCTTCACCCGCACGCTGCAATAATGCATGACTCACCGAGCGCCGCACCGGTCCGCCGGTGCGGCGCTTCTTTTTTGCCATGGAACGATAGGAGGCGGCCTCTGTCTACTTTCGCGCTTGATCAGGTCTGGCGCCTGATCCCACACCTCATCTATTTGCGTATCGACGTCCAGCACGGGCCCGAGGAGGTGGCCCGCGAACTCGACGTCCTGTACGGAAGGATGAATACGCCCGGCGATGCCATGTACGGCATGCCGGTCGTGGGGACCGACATGCCGGGCCTGGTGCTGCGCTATCGCGAGGCGGACGGCGAGTACTACGTCTATGTAGAAGACGTGGCCATGAAGCGGCTGGCTGGTTATACGGTGTTCAACAGGCTGATCGAGGTCAGCCGGCGTGCGGACCCGTATGTCCGCGCACCGCATTCCAAGTATGCCCTGGGCTACCAGGGCAGGGGCCTGTCGACATCGATTTACGAATGGGCCCTGAATGCGGGGCTGTGCCTGTTGAGTGGTGCGCGGCAATCGGTCGGGGCCCATGTCTTGTGGCGATCGTTGGCCAGGCGCTATGAGCTGGGTTACGTCGATTTGCGCCGCAAGCGCATGACCTACCTCGGCGACCGGGTGAGCGAATCCGTGCTGAACGACCTGCACACGCGCATGTTCCTGCTGGGAAGGGGCTGGACGCGCGAGGCGTTCGCCCGCGCGACGCAAATGGCGGGGGTTGGTTGACACGCGGATTTTTTCTTTGCTATAGTTTCGGTCTCGCAACGAATTGATTGCGAGACAACGCGGGAATAGCTCAGTTGGTAGAGCGCAACCTTGCCAAGGTTGAGGTCGCGAGTTCGAGACTCGTTTCCCGCTCCAGGATTCATTGCTGCGGGGCAGGCCCCGCAGCGAAAAAAGCCCCCAGTTCGCGCTGGGGGCTTTTTCGTTCTTGGCAGGTGGTCGAGGGCGCGGGCGGCGTGATCAATCCAGCCGCGAGTTCGTCCTCTCTATCACGGCGCCCCAGCGTGCCCGCTCCTCCTGGAGGAAAGCGGCCATCTGTGCGGGGGTGTTGCCGATCGGGTCCACGCGGAATTCCCGGAACTTCTCTGCCACCTCGGGTTGGGCGACGATCTCGGCGACCGCCTTCGAGAGTTGGGCGACGATCGCCGGCGGTGAGCAGGCCGATCAGGTCTTCCTGGGTCTGCACGCGCTTGAGTGCGCGCGTGGGGATGGCGTCGCTGCGCATTCGAAGATATTTGCGGAAGGACGGCGCGGCTGGCGAGCCAGATCCGCTTGATATCCACGCTCGTCATCAAGTCTCATTCCTCGATGCTGATTTCATCGAACGGGGAACGGCACATGGGCACGGTGGCGAACACCGCGGCGTTATTGACCAGGACGTCGACGCGGCCGAACCTGTGTGAGGAATCATTATGGAATGGCGGGGTAAACGATTTTCCTGGTGGAAAATAAGTACGCAATGCACACGACCACTACCGCAGGGATCCCCAGGCAGCTCACATTCATGGCGCGCGCGCTTTTGCCCTGGAGCGGCAAACCGGTGTATAATCTCGCTTCGCTGA
>NZ_JADGHH010000296.1 GCF_019689535.1 Pigmentiphaga sp. | reverse complement strand
GGCATGGCGCTCTTCCCCGCGTGGATCATGGCCTGGGTCTGCATCGCGGGACTCGGGCTGGGCGGGAGCCTCTTGCTCTCCTTGGCATACATCAGCCTGCGCTCGGCCACGCCGACGCAAGCCTCGTCGCTATCCGGCATGGCGCAGAGCCTGGGGTACCTGATCGCAGCCGCCGGTCCCGTGATCTGCGGGTTCCTGCGCGACTGGACGGCCAGCTGGCTGCCCGTCCTGGTCCTCATGATCGTCACGGCTGCCGTGCAGGCCTGGGTCGCTTACGGCGCGGGCCGCCCTCGCACGGTGGGCGACCCCGAACCGCACGCCTAGGCCGGCTCCGCGTCGGCCGAGGCGGGGCCGCGCCGCGCGGCAATCAGGGCCAGCAATTTCTCGACATCCACCGGCTTGGTGAGGTAATCGTCAAAACCGTGGGCCAGCGCTTCCTCCTGCCCGAAGGCCGCGCTGCGCCCCGTCACGGCAATCAGGGTAACCGGTTGCAAGTGCGCGATGTCCCGCATCATGGTGGCGACTTCCAGCCCATTGGGAGAAGGCATGTCGATGTCCAGGATCATCACGTGCGGGCGCCAGGCCAAGGCGACTTCCATGGCTGCCGACCCGCCCCCGACAAACTTGACCTCGTGATATCGGCTGCACGCCTCGGCCAGGGCCTCGGCTGCGCTGACGTAGTTGTCCACCACCAATACCCGGCAAGACGCATTCTGTCCCACCTCGTTCTCCTCTCCATCCCGCAGGCCGCCAGCGCCCTGCACGCCCAACAGGTCGGCGCACTGCCCCCGGCTCAAGCCGATCGCAGCTTTCATTGCGCCGCCCCGTGCGGCGCACGCTCGCCGGGCTCCCCTTCATCCGCAAGAAACAGGCTCAAGGCGACCGGCTCGACTGTTTCGCCCGGCACCGCCGGCGCGGTGGCGACGAACCGCCGCAGCGAGCCATAGGCCAGTTTGGCCGCCACGTCTTGCAGGAGTTTTTCCGCCGTCAGGAACCCTGTTGCCTCGATGTCGTCCCATAGCAGGCGATAGGCCAGCTCGCCGCGGGCCAGCGAGATCGCACCAATCCTCGCCAGCTTACCGGCATCATCCTCGGCATAAATGTGATAGCCCGATATGCACAGCCTAAAGCGGCGAGGCTGCGTGCTCCCGCGCCCTGGATCATCCAACATGCGCTTCTCCGTGTCGTAGCGAGTGCTGGATAGCAAGTCACGTACCCGGCCTAATCGCGCCCCGACGGCAACTGGTCAAGTCTACAGAAAGCGTCTATAACGACGGAGAGCGCGACGACCTGCGTCGCATTGCGTTTCGCCGTGCGATTGCCATGAAACCCGTCATGAAACACCTCCTTCAGTACGCGCGCCAGCTCCGGCAGCGCCGCTTGGCCGCGTTCGAACTTTCGTTGAGCCGCGCCGACAGCCTCGACCCCTACGACGTCGAACTGCGACAGCTCACGCTGAACTACGGTCACTCGCCCGAAGTCGACGCGCGCGCGCTGCGGCGCCGGCTGGCCGAGCTGGAATATGACGATGAAGGCTGATGCAGTCCAAGCGACCTCTCCTTTGAATAAAATCGAATCCTCGCGACACCGCCCTGTCCACGAGGTCGCATCCCGGATGAACTCAACATGAAGAAGCTCTTCGTCGCCCTCCCGACCTTGCTTGCACTCTGCGCCTGTGCAGGCAGCCCCTCTGCGTGGCGCAAGGAGAGCGCGCTGCCCGAACAACTCGAACGCGATCGCATCCAGTGCGAGCGCCAGGCCCGCCTCAGCGTGCCCGGGACGAGCACCCCTTCGCTGCGCGGCATCAACGCCGGCGCAGGCTCGGGAGTCAGCGACGGCCTGGCCAATGCTGAACGGCAGATGGGCCTGGCCAACGACTGCATGCGCGCCAAAGGCTACACCCTGCGTTAACGGCCCCGGCGCGGCCGGCCATGCCCTGCTCGTCCAAAATGTGGCATGATTGCGCGGAGCCCGCTCCGGGCCCCATCCTCCGGAGGAACGCCATGCTGTCTCTGCTCGGAACCCTGCTGGTTGGCCTGATCGTGGGTTTGCTCGCACGTGCAATCAAACCCGGCAACGACAGCATGGGATGGATCATGACCATCGTGCTCGGCGTCGCAGGGTCGCTCGTGGCCGGCTATGCAGGCCGCGCCCTCGGCTGGTACGAACCCGGCGAAGCCGCCGGCTGGATCGCTTCCGTCATAGGCGCCATCGTCCTGCTCGTGATCTACGGCATGATCACCAAGAAAAAATCCGCCTGACTCCGGCGCGCCAATTGCGCATGGCCGCGGCCGCTTGCGCTGCGCCCCCCTTGTCAGCCATCGGGCGTGCAAACGCGGATCCGATGGCCGTCCGGATCCAGGGCCACGAACGTCAGGCCGAACACCGCATGGTGCGGCGGCTGCTCGATAGCCACGCCCAGCGCATGCCAGCGTTCGTACAGGGCCAATACCTGCTCGTCGCCGGGCACCAAGAACGTAATTTCCGCGCGGTGTCCCGAGCCACCCGACACGAAGTCCCGGGCCTTGCTCGACCATAGCCCGAGATGCCATCCCTGCGCCGACTCGAAGGCAGCATAAGTGGGATATACCGCCGCGGGCGGCTGCTCGAACAACGCCTCATAAAACCGTGCGCTCGCGGGCGGATCTTCAACGTACAGCAGCATCAGGTTGGGCATCGGCATGGAATCGCCTCCAAGCATCTCGACGTCCCAGGATAGCTTGGCCCACTGTCAGGAATTGTCAGGATGATGAGGTGAACCTGCTCCGGGCACCCGCAGAGGCCGAGGCAACGCACCGTTACGGCTCCGAGTACTTCCCGCGGACGGCTCGACACTAACAAATCTCTCTTTTGGGCTGATCGAAATATGTTGTTTCTCCACTCCATCTGACCCTTGCTACAGTAGCCACGACCAAAAAATATGCCAGGGCCGCGTGTCAGGCGACACCGTAAATTGACCCCCTAGCGACACGAGGAACTGACCCCCTCGTTCGCAAGGAGGCCATCGTTGGAAACGAAGCACATTGAGGTAG
>NZ_JADGHH010000295.1 GCF_019689535.1 Pigmentiphaga sp. | reverse complement strand
AGTCAGGAGCGTGCCTTCCGAGACCGATTCGGAAAATTGGGGGACTTTAACGTCGACGATTGCCATGTCTGTTATTCCGCAAATGGGGAGAGTTCGTTCGTCGCTCGGCGCTCATGGCCGAACGCCGGGGCCGCATCGCGGCCCCGGGAAAAGGTTTACTTGGTCAGCACGAAGCCCTTGATGCGGCCGAACGCTTGGTCCAGCAGCGCCTTGAGCTGCTCGATGTGCTTGGAGTAGTAGCCGACGGCAGGCGAAGCCGAAGCGGGACGGCCGGCATAGCCGAGCTTCTGGCCGGCCGACATGTTCTCGTACAGGTGATGCTGCACGTAGAACCACGGTCCTTGGTTCTGCGGCTCATCCTGCACCCAGACCACTTCGGTCGCGGCGGGATACTTCTTGAGCTCGGCCGCGAGCGCCTTGTGCGGGAACGGATACAGCTGCTCGATGCGGGCGATGGCCACGTCGTTCGCCCCGCGGTCTTTGCGGGTGTTGACCAGGTCGTAGTACACCTTGCCCGAGCACAGCAGCACGCGCTTGACCTTGGCGGCGTCGATGGACTCGTCGACCTCGCCGATCAACGTCTGGAAGGCGCCCTTGCTCAGGTCGGACAGCGGCGAGGCGGCATCCTTGTTGCGCAGCAGCGACTTCGGCGTGAAGATGATCAGCGGCTTGCGGAATTGCCGGATCATCTGGCGGCGCAGCAGGTGGAAGATCTGCGCGGCGTTGGTCGGCTGCACGACTTGCATGTTGTTGTCGGCGCACAGCTGCAGGAAGCGCTCGATGCGGCCCGACGAGTGTTCCGGGCCCTGCCCTTCGTAACCGTGGGGAAGCATCAGCACGAGGCCCGACTGACGGCCCCACTTGGCTTCGCCGGAGCTGATGAATTGGTCGATCACGACCTGGGCGCCGTTGGCGAAGTCGCCGAACTGGGCTTCCCAGATGACCAGCGAGTTGGGCTCGGCGGTCGAATAGCCGTATTCGAAGCCCATGACGGCTTCTTCGGACAGGATCGAGTCGATGACGCGGAACGGGGCCTGCGCTTCGGAGACGTTCTGCAGCGGGACATACACGCCCGAATCCCAGCGCTCCCGGTTTTGGTCGTGCAGCACGGCGTGGCGGTGCGTGAAGGTGCCGCGC
Source organism: Pigmentiphaga sp. (assembly GCF_019689535.1). Taxonomy (GTDB): domain Bacteria; phylum Pseudomonadota; class Gammaproteobacteria; order Burkholderiales; family Burkholderiaceae_B; genus Pigmentiphaga. The sequence goes on along the minus strand of NZ_JADGHH010000295.1, from coordinate 1,896 downwards.
CCGGAGTCCTGGCCGGTGAGGCGGACCGGATAACCGGAAGCCACCAGGCTCGCGAAGGCCAGGTGCTCGGCCATGCCCCAGTCGACGTTCATTTCACCGCGCGCCATGGCGCGGCGGTCGGCCAGCACCTTCTCCACGATGGGGTGCAGCTTGAAGCCCTCAGGCACCGTCGTGATGCGCTCGCCCAGGCGCTTGAGCTCGGCCTGCGGAACGGCGGTGTCGGCGGCATCGGTCCATTTGCGGCCCAGGAAGGGCGACCAATCCACGGCGTACTTGTTCTTGTAGTTGGTCAGGACCGGATCGACCGTGTGGCGGCCTTCGTCCAGCGCGGCACGGTAGCGCTTGACGTACTCGTCGGCTTCGGCCTCGGTGATGACGCCCTGCACGACCAGCTTGTCGGCATACAGCTTGCGGGTGCCGGGATGCTTGCCGATGCGCTTGTACATCAGCGGCTGCGTCAGCGAGGGAGTGTCCTGCTCGTTGTGGCCCAGCTTGCGGAAGCAGACGATGTCGACGACGATGTCTTTCTGGAACTCGACGCGGAAATCCAGCGCGAGGCGCGTGGCAAACACCACGGCTTCGGGATCGTCGCCGTTCACGTGCAGCACGGGGGCTTCGATCATCTTGACCACGTCCGTGCAATACAGCGTCGAGCGCGCATCGCGGGGATCCGAGGTCGTGAAGCCGATCTGGTTGTTGATCACCAGGTGCACCGTGCCGCCCGTGCCGTAGCCGCGCGTTTGCGCGAGGTTCAGCGTTTCCATCACGACGCCCTGGCCGATGAAGGCGGCGTCGCCGTGCACCAGGACCGGCAAGACCTGCTTGCCGCCGTCCGGGCCGCGACGCTCTTGACGTGCACGCGCACTACCCTCGACCACGGGGTTCACGATTTCCAGGTGCGAGGGGTTGAAGGCCAGCGACACGTGGACGGGGCCGCCGCGCGTGGAGATGTCGCTCGAGAAGCCCTTGTGGTACTTGACGTCGCCCGCAGTCAGGCCGCCGTCGTCGTACTTGCCTTCGAATTCGGCGAACAAATCCTTGGGCATCTTGCCCAGGGTGTTGACCAGGACGTTCAGGCGGCCGCGGTGGGCCATGCCGAGGACCACTTCCTGGATGCCGCGCTCGCCGGCATGCTGGATGAGCTCGTCGATGGCCGCGATGAAGCTTTCGCCGCCTTCCAGCGAGAAGCGCTTCTGGCCGACGTACTTGGTGTGCAGGTAGCGCTCCAGGCCCTCGGCGGCCGTCAGGCGCTCGAGGATGTGCTTCTTCTGGTCAGCCGTGAAGCTGGGCGTGGCCAGCGTGCTTTCGAGGCGCTGCTGGATCCAACGCTTGATGGCCGGGTCGGAGACGTGCATGAACTCGACGCCGATGCTGCGGCAATACGTATCGCGCAGCGCCTTCACGATCTCGCGCAGCGTCATGTGCTCGGCGGTCGTGAAGTAGGTATTCGTGGCGGAGTAGACCTGGTCCATGTCGGCCTCGGTCAACCCGTAGAAGCTCGGCTCGAGCTCGGGAATGTGCGGGCGCTCCTGGCGCTGCAGCGGATCGAGGTCGGCCCAGCGTGCGCCGAGGTAGCGGTAAGCGGCGATGATGGATTGGACGTGGACCTGCTTGCTGGCTACCGACAGGTTGGTTTCCGTGGCGCGCGGCAGGAAAGCGTTCGCGCGTGCGCGTTGGGCGAACGACTCGATGACCGGGGCATGCGCCTGGTCGCGGGTGGATTCTTGCCCGTCAACCGCCGGAGTATGTTGCAGCTGGTCGAAATAATTGCGCCAGTTGTCGGGAACGGAGCCCGGATTGTCGAGGTAGGCCTCGTAGAGCTCCTCTACGTATGGCGCATTCCCCCCGAATAAATACGAGGTGCTGGATTCTTGGATGCTGGACATGATTTACGCT
>NZ_JADGHH010000294.1 GCF_019689535.1 Pigmentiphaga sp. | reverse complement strand
ACCTGGACCAAGCCGAGGAGCGCGTCAAGAGCATCGAGACGCTGGAGAAAAAGGCCGACAAGGTTACCCACGATACGATCGACCTGCTGCACAAGACCTTCATCACCCCGCTGGACCGGGATCAAATCCACCAGCTCATCACGACCATGGACGACATCCTCGACCTGATGGAGGACGCCGCCCAGTGCATCAACCTGTACGACATCCGTTCAGTCACGCCCGACGCCAAGGCCTTGGCCGACATAAGCGTGCAGTGCTGCGACCGCCTGTACATGGTGGTGAGCCTGCTACGCGACCTGAATGACACGGCCAGCATCATGAAGATCTGCGAAGAGATCGACCGGCTCGAGTCAGACGCCGACCGGGTCATGCGCCGCGGCATGGGCAGGCTGTTCCGCGATGAAGCCGATACGCGCCAATTGATCAAGATGAAAGCCATCTACGAATTGCTGGAAGAAATCACCGACAAGTGCGAAGACGTTGCCAATTTGATCGAAGGCATCGTCCTGGAAAACGCCTAGTCGGGATACTTCATGGACACGCTTCAAATCAGCCTAGTCACACTCTCCGTCCTGGTCCTCCTGGCACTCATTTTCGATTTCATGAATGGGTTCCACGATGCGGCCAATTCCATCGCCACCGTGGTTTCCACGGGAGTGCTCAAACCCCACCACGCGGTCGTCTTCGCCGCGTTTTTTAATTTCGCCGCCCTTTTCGTCTTCCATCTCAAGGTGGCTGCCACCGTCGGGAAGGGAATCATCGACCCGACGGTGGTAGACCATTACGTCGTGTTCGGCGCATTGGTCGGAGCCATCGCATGGAACATCATCACTTGGTATTTCGGCATCCCGTCGTCGTCCTCGCATGCGCTCATCGGCGGCATCGTCGGAGCCGGCCTGGCGAGCGCCGGGCCTTCCGTGCTGATGTTCCGCGAGATCCTCTACATCGTCGCCTTCATCGTCGTGTCGCCGCTGCTGGGCTTCGTGCTCGGCGGTTTTCTGATGCTATTGGTGTCGTGGCTACTGCGCCGCGCGCGCCCGCTCAAGGTCGACGGCTGGTTCCGCAGGCTGCAGCTGCTGTCGGCGGGGATGTACAGCCTCGGGCACGGCGGCAACGACGCGCAGAAAACCATCGGCATCATCTGGTTGCTGCTGATCGCCGCCAACGTGCCGGGTGCGCATGACCATGTCCCCGTCTGGGTCATCATCAGCTGCTATGCGGCGATCGCCCTGGGAACGATGTTCGGCGGCTGGCGCATCGTCAAGACCATGGGACAGCGCATCACCAAGCTCAAGCCAGTCGGCGGGTTCTGCGCGGAAACCGGCGGCGCCTTGACGCTGTTCCTGACCGCGCTGCTCGGCATCCCGGTCTCCACCACTCACACCATCACCGGCGCCATCGTCGGCGTCGGCTCCAGCCGCAAGTTCAATGCGGTGCGCTGGGGAGTGGCGGGAAACATCGTCTGGGCATGGATACTCACCATCCCAGCCTCGGCCCTCGTGGCGGCTGCCGCGTGGTGGGTAGGGAAGAGCATTTTCTGAGTTCCGGGCGTTTGGTTTCGCATCGTTTCCAGTAAGATGGCGGCGGCCGCCCGAGCTGCCGCGCCGGATCCCGGAAAGCACGCTCACGTGCCCGCACTTCCCACCCAACGTGAACGGAGAAGCCATGACACCTGCACCCATACGCTCCCTGCTCGAATCGCGCGCGTTGTTGCTGCTCGGACGCATTGCCTTGACATTCATGTTCTGGCTTAGTGGCCTGACAAAGCTCATCAATTTCCAGGACGGCGTAGCCGAAATGAGCCATTTCGGGCTCGAACCGGCATGGCTCTTCAACGCCCTGACCATCATCGTCCAGCTCGGCGGCTCACTGCTGATCATCTTCAACCGCGCGGCTTGGCTCGGCGCGGGTGCATTGGCCGTGTTCACGGTGATGACCATTCCCATCGCCCACGCTTTCTGGAACATGGAAGGCGAACAGGCCTTCCTGGAAATGATGTTCGTGTTCGAACACATCACCGTGATCGGCGCCCTGATCCTGGCGTCCATCCTGGGTCATCGCACGGCGAGCCGCTGATTTTCGCTGGAGGACCAGACCTGCCATGATCCGCCAAATCGAATCGACTCCGACGGGGTTGCCGCATGCCCACGGATAGCCCGCGAACCGTCACGGACGTACCCATCCCGTTTCTGGCCTGGCTGGGCGCCAAGCTCGTCAAGGCCGAAGGCGGGCGTTCGGAAGTCAGATTGGATGTCCAAGCCCATCACTGCAACAGTTGGCAGGTCTGCCACGGTGGGGTCTTGATGACCATGCTGGACGCCGCCATGGCAACCGCCGCACGTTCGCTGCACCCAGAGATGCGCGGCGGCGCCACGGTGGACATGACCACCAGTTTCGTGCGCCCTGGCGATGGCAACCTCGTGGCCTACGGCAACTGCTACCACCGCTCGAGCACCATGGCGTTCTGCGACGCCGAAGTGCGCGATGCCGGGGGCGGGCTCGTGGCGCGCGCCAGCGGCACATTCAAGTACATCAAGAAACGAGGGGACCAAGGGGGCGATGGCTGAGGCGCCCCATCCGCGTCCGCTCGACCCCCAGGTGGCCGATCTCGTGGCGCGCATCAAGCGCGCCAACCGGCCACCATACTGGCAGTATTCGCCCGAGGAAGCGCGTGCCTTCCACGACAAGGCCAGCAAAGTCCTCGACATCGCACCGGCCCCGGTTGCGGAAGCCAGGGAGCTCGCGGTACCCGTCGGCGAAGGGAGCATACACGCGCGCCTTTACACCGGCAACGACACCCGCGAACCCGCGCCGCTCGTCATCTTTTCCCACGGCGGTGGATTCACGGTGGGTAGCGTGGAAACCTACGACGCCATCTGCCGGATGCTGGCCAATGGCGCGCACTGCAAAGTGCTGTCCCTCGCGTATCGGCTCGCGCCCGAACACCGATTTCCCACCGCCGCCGAAGATGTCTACGCTGCCTGGCGATGGGCGTTCGACCGGCATGCGGAGCTGGGCGTCGATGCGGTCCGCGTCGTGGGCATGGGCGACAGCGCGGG
>NZ_JADGHH010000293.1 GCF_019689535.1 Pigmentiphaga sp. | reverse complement strand
CGTTGGCCGCCGCCGGGCGCCGGCGTGTCTACTGCCTGCCGTTGACCCCGGAACGGGTACTGCGCGCGTTGGGCGCGTTGGAATAGTCGGGTTTGTACTAGGGGTGGACCGTCGCCGGGCGGGCGGTCCGGGCCTCGCTCCTTGGCGTCGTTTTCCGGGAACTCCGCCGGGCGGATTAAGGGTCTACCCGAGGGGCCGGCGACCGGCGGCGCGAGTTGTGGGAGAAACCCGCCATTTCCCTGATTTTTTCTTTGATTGGCAGGCGCGGCATAGCCGCAAGCGCCCTGGTCCGATGTTACAGTGCGCGATACGCCTCGTTGTCCATTGTCTGCAGGTCAGCATGAAGATTTCCGCTCCGTTCGTCGCTGTCCTTGCCCTGGTCGTCGGGGCCGGGATTGGCTATTTGTCCCCGCGCTTTTTGGCCGATGGCGGACCTGCGGGGGCGCCTGGCGCCGCTGCGCCCGCCAAGTCCGACAGCGCTAAAGCGTCGCCGGCCGTGGTCGTGGAGGTCCAGAAGGTGGTCCAGCGGCCCTTCGAGCGGGGCATCACGGCGGTGGGCAGCCTTCGGTCTGACGAATCCGTCACCCTGCGGCCGGAAGTGGCAGGCCGCATCAGCCAGATCCTGTTCAAGGAAGGGCAGCAGGTACGCAAAGGGCAGGTGCTAGTGAAGCTGGACGACTCCGTGCCTCGCGCCGAGTTCGAACAGGCGCGGGCCAATTACACGCTAGCCAAGAGCAATTACGACCGTGCCGTCGAGTTGCAGCAAAAGGGATTCATCAGCAAGCAGGCCAAGGACGAAGCCGACCACGCCATGAAGGTGCAGCAAGCCGCGATGGTGCTGGCGCAAGTCCGCCTGGACAAAAACGAGATCCGCGCGCCGTTCGACGGCGTGGTCGGATTGCGCAACGTTTCTATCGGCGACTACGTCGGCGTCGGGCAGGACCTGGTGGCGGTGGAGGCCATCGATCCGCTCAAGGTCGATTTCCGCATCCCCGAAATCTACCTGCCCCAAATTCGCACCGGGCAGACCCTGGAGATCGCGCTCGACGCCATCCCCGACAAGACGTTTACCGGCACCGTCTATGCCATCAGCCCACAGATCGACCCGGCGGGGCGCTCCATCGTCATGCGGGCCCAGGTCAAGAACCCCGGCGGGCAGCTGCGCCCCGGCATGTTCGCGCGCGTGCGGCTGCTGCTCGACAAGCCGACGTACGCGTTGGCCGTGCCTGAAGCGGCGCTGGTGCCGGTCGGGGACGATTTGTTCGTCTTCAGGGTGAAGGAAGGACGCGCCGAGCGTGTACAGGTGGAAGTGGGGCAGCGGCGCGACGCCTACGCGGAAATCACGTCCGGTCTGGCCGAGGGCGATGTGATCGTCGTGGCCGGCACCCAGAAGTTGCGCGACGGGGCGGCCGTGAAGGTGCTCGGTACCGCGGCATCTGCTCTCTGAGTTCGAGGCGGCAGCATCATGGTCCTGTCCGAAGTCTGCATCAAGCGTCCGGTTTTCGCCTCGGTCCTGTCGCTGCTGATCGTGCTCGTGGGCTTGATCTCGTATTCGCGCCTCGCGGTGCGCGAATATCCGCAGATCGACGAGCCGGTCATCTCCGTCAGCACCGTGTACAAGGGCGCCTCCGCCGAGGTCATCGAGTCCCAGGTCACCAAGCCGCTCGAAGATTCGCTCTCGGGCATCGAGGGCGTGGAGGTCATGACCTCCACCAGCCGTTCGGAACGCAGCAACATCAACGTGCGCTTCCGGCTCACGATATCGCCCGATGCCGCCGCGGCAGACGTGCGGGACAAGGTGGCGCGCGTGCGCGGCAGGCTGCCCGACGAAATCGACGAACCCATCATCGCCAAGGTCGAGGCTGACTCGCAGCCCGTCATCTTCCTTGCCGTGGAATCGGGTTCGCTTTCGCCGATGGAAGCGTCCGACTACATCAACCGCTTCATCAAGCCGCGGCTTTCGGTGCTCCCGGGCGCGGCCGAGGTGCGCGTGTTCGGCGAGCGGCTGCCCGCCATGCGCATCAACGTCGACCGCTCCAAGCTGGCGGCCTACCGGCTCACCGTGCAAGACGTCGAAGATGCACTGCGCAAGCAGAACGTGGAAATCCCATCCGGACGCATCGAATCACGGTCGCGGGAGTTCTCCGTCGTCGCCGCGACCAACTTGCGCACCAAGGAGCAGTTCGAGGACGTCATCATCGCCAACGTGGGCGGCTACAACGTGCGCATCCGCGATGTCGCCACCGTCGGGCTGGGACCAGTGGACGAGCGTGTCACCTCCCGCTTCAACGGCAAGCCGGCGCTCAACATCGGGATTATCAAGCAGTCCACGGCCAACCCGCTGGATTTGTCCAAGGCGGTGCGGGCCGAGATGGAAGAGCTGAATGCCACGCTGCCGTACGGCATGAAGTTGAACATGGCCTACGATACCTCGGTGTTCATCGAGAAATCCATCGAGTCGGTATTCCGGACGATCGTCGAGGCCATCATCCTGGTCGTGCTGGTCATCTTCCTGTTCCTGCGCAACCTGCGGGCCAGCGTCATTCCCATCGTCACCATCCCGGTGTCGCTGATCGGCGCCTGTACGCTGATGTACGCCTTCGGCTTTTCCGTCAACACGCTGACGCTGCTGGCCATGGTGTTGGCAATCGGCTTGGTGGTGGACGACGCCATCGTGGTGCTGGAGAACATCTACCGCCACATCGAGGAAGGCAAGTCGCGCTTGCAGGCAGCGCTGCTCGGGTCGCGCGAGATCGGTTTCGCCGTGGTGGCGATGACCTTGACCCTGGTCACGGTGTACGCGCCGCTCGCGTTTGCCACGGGACGCACCGGCCGGCTGTTCATCGAGTTTGCGCTCGCCCTGGCAGGCGCCGTGCTGGTGTCCGGCTTCGTCGCCCTGACACTTACCCCGATGATGTGTTCGCTGATGCTGCGCCACCAGAGCTCGCACGGCCGGGTCTACAACTTCATCGAAGCCTGCCTGAACGGCTTGACCCGGGGCTACCAGCGGGCGCTGGGCTTCGCGCTCGCGCACCGGGCTTGGGTGGTGGTGCTGGGGC
>NZ_JADGHH010000292.1 GCF_019689535.1 Pigmentiphaga sp. | reverse complement strand
TTTTTTCACGACCCGGATAGGCCGCCAGCCGATCCTGGTCACGCGGGACGGCGAAGGCAAGCTTCACTGCCTGCTGAACTCGTGCCGGCACCGGGGCATGATGCTTACGTCCCGGCGCAGCGGCAATAGGCGTACCCATACCTGCCGCTACCACGGTTGGGTCTATGGGAGCGACGGCAGCAACCAGTACGTCACCAACCAGGAAGAGGGCCGCTATCCGGACTGGTTCGACGCTGCCGAACACGGGCTGGCGCCCGTCGCCCGCTTCGACAGCTACCGCGATTTCCTCTTTGCCAGCCTCTCGGAAGACGTGCCCTCCCTTTCCGAATATCTCGGCGACGCGCGCGTCTTCCTGGACCTCATCGCCGACCAGGGACCCGAGGGCCTGGAGTTCGTGCCCGGAAGTACTAGCTACACGTTCGACGCCAACTGGAAGCTGCAGTTGGAAAATTCGCTGGACATGTACCACTTTTCATCCACGCACGCATCGTACGTGGAGCTCCTGGCGCGCCGGCCGGCAGAGGCTTACGCGGGCGGTCCGCCCCCAGCCGTGCCGGAAACCCAGGGTACCTTCAGTTTCGGACACGGGCATGCAGTGACCTGGCGAGAAAGCCGGGCGACGGCTGCGCTCCTTGCCCGGCGCCGGCAAGCCTACGCCGCCACGATGGATGAAACCCGCCTGCGTTGGGCCTTGCGCGCCAGGAACCTGACCATCTTCCCCAATCTGCAAATCGTGGACAACGTCACCAGCATGATGCTCCGGGTCATCCATCCGCTGGCCGTGGACAAGACAGAAATGCGGACTTTCTGCCTCGCCCCCAAGGGTGAGGATGAGGACATGCGCGCCGCCCGCATCAGGGACTACGAAGACTTCTTCAACGCGAGCGGCCTCGCCACGCCCGACGACAACGTCGCGTACGAGTACAGCCAAGCGGGTTTCCCGGCCAAGGCTGCCGGCTGGACGGCCGGTTATCTACGCGGACTGGACACCCGCGACATGCCGCCCCTCGCGCCCTACAGTGCAGAACTCGGCATGCAGCGCGTCGACGGCCGGCTTGGGCCTCGCACCATGGGAGACGAAACTTGCTTTCATGACGGCTATCGCGAGTGGTATCGGCTGATGTGCCGTGCGCAACAGCCATAGCGATGCGCCCCCCTGCACCGACCTGCCGCCTCACCCACCATACCTATAACCGGAGACACGTATGACCGCTCGTCGAAACTTCCTGGTTGCCGCGCTCGCGGCCACAGCTGCCTTGGCCGGCCCTGCCAGCGCCCAGACTTCCTACCCCCAGGGGCCGACCACGATGATCGTGCCCTTCCCCGCCGGCGGGCCCACGGACGTGCTGGCCCGCATCGTGAGCCAGCAATTGGCGGAGACCTGGAAACACCCGGTGATCGTCGATTACAAGCCTGGCGCGAGCACCATGCTGGGCACCGCGGCGGTCGCCAAGGCGGCCCCGGACGGCTACACCATCGGCGTCGTGAACTCGGCATTTGTGATCAATCCCAGCCTGCAGAAAAAACTGCTCTACAAGAACGAGGATTTGACGGCCGTCTCCCAATTGATCCGGGTGCCCCTGGCCATCGCCGCCAATCCCAATGCACCCTTCAATACCCTCGACGAAATGATCGACTATGCGAAGCGCAATCCGGGCAAGCTCACCTACGCGAGCCCCGGCACCGGAGGCACCTCGCATTTGGCCGGCCAACTCCTCGCGCGCCAGGCGGACATCCAGATCACCCACATTCCCTACAAGGGAAGCGCCCCCGCACATACCGACGTCATCGGCGGCCGCGTCATGGTCATGATAGACCCGATCTTTTCTCTCATGCCGCACATTCAATCCGGCAGGTTGAAAATGCTTGCGACGACGGGCCCGCAGCGCGAGGCGGCCTATCCCAACTATGCGGCAGTCGCGGAAAAATATCCCGGCTTCTCCGTCCAGGCGCTCATCGGGCTGGTCGTCCCCACGGGCACGCCTGCGGCAATCATCGACAAGATCCAACGCGATACCGCGGCGGCATTGGCCCTGCCTGCGGTCAAGAAGCGCGTGGAAGACTTGGGAATGGTGATCGTCGCATCCCGCCCCGCCGAGTTCGCCGCCCAAATCAAGAAAGAGACGGAACAGTGGGCGCAGGTCATCCGCGAGGCGAACATCGAACTGCAGGAATAGCGGCGTGGCAGCCTACGGATAAGTTGGGCGATGGCACAATAAGGCACCTTTGACCTCGACGGTTTGTCTATGTCCACTCCAAGCAAAATCCGCGTCTGGGACCTTCCGGTACGCATTTTCCATTGGCTGCTGGTCGCCTGTGTCGTCGGTGCATACGTGACCATCAAGGCCGGCGGCCTCTGGACCGAGTACCACATGCTGTTCGGCTATGCTGTCTTGGGGCTGATCCTGTTCCGCATCGTGTGGGGCTTCGTAGGCAGCCAGCATGCGCGGTTCTCGAGTTTCCTGCGCGGACCGTGCGCGGTCCTGGCGTATCTGAAAGGAACGACGCCCCGCCGCCCTGGCCACAACCCCTTGGGGGCATGGTCCGTCTTGGCGATGATCCTGCTGCTGGGCTACCAGGCCGTCACGGGGCTCTTCGCCAACGACGACATCTTCACCGAAGGCCCGTTGGCAAGCCTGGTCGACAAAGCATGGTCCGACCGGCTCACCGGTCTTCACAAGCTGAACGAGTGGATCATTCTTGCCCTGGTTGCGCTCCACGTGGCCGCGATCCTCTGGTATCGCGTAGCGAAAAAACAGAAGCTCACGCGCGCCATGATCACCGGCGATGCGCCTGCCTCCGAATTCGCCCCCGGGGCTGACTCCACGCGCGACACGACAGGAACGAGACTGCTCGCCCTCGCCATCGCCGCCATCGTCGCAGCCGTGGTGTATGGCATCGTGTCAATGCGCCCTGCCGGCTTCTGACCGCCTTGCGGGTCGTTCAGTTGAGGCGGCCTCCGTGCCGCCCGCCCCCTGACGACGGCCCGCCGCGACCGCCTCCAGCAGGTGGTCCCATGGAGCCGCGCCCCATGTCTCGGCCGCCCATCTCCCTGCCTCCGAACGGGCGGCCTGCCTGCGGTCCGCCCACTC
>NZ_JADGHH010000291.1 GCF_019689535.1 Pigmentiphaga sp. | reverse complement strand
CGCCAAGGCGCAGCCGGACGGCTATACCCTGCTCATCGCCACCCAAAGCGCCATGGTGTTCAACGCGGTGTTGCGCAAGAAACTGCCATACGATCCGCTGAAGGATTTCACGCCGATTTCGATGTTGTTCGACACGCCCACCTACTTGGTGGTGACCAAATCCTTGCCCATGCGCACCGTCTCCGACCTCATTGCCGCGGCCAAGGCCAATCCGGGCAAATACACGTATGCGTCACTGGGAGCGGGAAGCTCGCACCACCTGCTGGCGGAGATGTTCAAGAGAAAGGCCGGCATTGACATTCTGCACGTGCCCTACAAAGGCAGCTCCAACGCCAGTACCGACCTGATCGCGGGCCAGGTGGACATGATGTTCGAGGGCGGAGCCTCTTCCCTGCCCCATGTGCGCGCGGGCAAGCTCACCGCGCTTGCGTCGACCGGGGAGAAACGCACCGAGATCATGCCCGACCTGCCCACGGTGAACGAAACCCTGCCCGGCTTCCACGCCAACGTCTGGTTCGGGCTCTCGGGGCCGGCAGGCATGCCTGAAGCCGTCGTGACCAAACTGAACCGGGAAGTGGTCCGCATTCTCAAGCAGCGCGAGACCCACGACAAGTTCTTCGAGCTGGGCGTGGAGCTGCTGCCCACCACCCCACAGGAAATGGCCGATCGCATTCGCACCGAAATTCCCGAATGGCGCGCCGTCGTCGAAGCCGCCGGCATCCAAGCCGAATAAACGGGCGATTCTCGCGTTCCTCGCATCATGAAAAAAGCAGCCTGCGGGCTGCTTTTTTTTTGGAAGGGGGGGCCCTGCTGCGCCTTGGCCTTATTTGCCCTCGGCCGACTTCATGAAGCGGAAGAACTCCGAGCTGGGATCGATCACCAGCATGTCTCCCTTCGAGCCGAACGAGGAACGGTAGGCCTCGAGGCTCTTGTAGAAGCGGTAGAACTCGCGGTCCTGGCCGAAGGCTTGCGCATAGATGGCCGAAGCCTTGGCATCGCCCTCGCCTTTGATCTGCTGCGCCTTGCGATAGGCTTCCGCCAGGATGACTTCGCGCTGGCGGTCGGCGTCGGCCCGGATCTTTTCGCTTTCCGCGGCACCGATGGAGCGCTGCTCGTTGGCGACGCGCTTACGTTCGGCCTCCATGCGCCGATAGACGGACTCCGAAATCTCTGGGACGAAATCCACGCGCTTGAGGCGCACGTCTACGATCTCCACGCCGAGCAGCTTGGCGGCGGCCTCTGTGTTGGCCCGGATCTCCTGCATGATCTTGTCACGTTCCTTGGACGTGACGTCGTTGACGGTGCGGCGGTTGATCGAGGCGTTCAAGGCGTCGCGAATGAGGGCTTGCAGGCGCTCCTGCGCGGCGCGCTCGTTGCCGCCGAACGTGACGAAATACGTGCGCGGGTTCGAAATGCGCCATTTCACGAAAGAGTCGATCAGCAGGTTCTTCTTTTCCGAAGTCTGCACGCGCTCGGCCTCGGCGGTGTCGATCGTCAAGATCCGCTTGTCGAACTGCTGGACGTTCTGGAACGGAGGCGGCAGCTTGAAGTACAGCCCGGGTTCGTCGATGACTTCCTTGATCTCGCCCAAAGCGAAGACGACGGCGTAGTTGCGTTCGTTCACGACGAAGACGCATGACGACATCACGGCCAAACCGACGATCAGTCCGATTACCGCCGGAATCAAACGGTCCATGGTGGTATTCCTTCCTTATAACGGCGCGCAGGCATCAACGGGCGTTGCGGTCGCGCGAACGCAGGGCGTCACGACCGGCATCCGGCAACACGCCGCCGGTCAACGGCTGGGGCGCGCTGCTCGAGTTGCCCGTCGCCGAGGCGGCCGAACGGGCGGCCGCGGCGGCCTCTTGAGACACCTGCTGCATCAGCTTGTCCAGCGGCAGATAAAGCAGGTTGCTGCCGCTGCGCGTATCCACGAGCACCTTGGTGGTGTTGGCGAAGATTTCCTGCATGGTCTCGAGGTAGAGGCGGTCGCGCATGACCTGCGGCGCCTTCCTGTACTCGGCGAGGATTTGCGAGAAGCGTGCGGCGTCACCTTCGGCGTTCTCGATGACGCGCTGGCGATAGCCCTCGGCTTCCTGCAACAGGCGGGACGCCGCGCCGGCGGCCCGGGGCACCACGTCGTTGGCATAGGCCTGGCCTTCATTGATCTGGCGTTCCCGGTCCTGGCCGGCCTTGACCGCGTCGTCGAACGCGGCCTGCACCTGCTCGGGCGGCTGTGCGTTCTGGATCGCCACCGTGCTGATCAGCACGCCGGTGCCGTACAAATCCATGATCTGTTGCATCAGCGCGGCCACTTCCGACGCAACCTGGGTCCGGCCTTCATACAGCACGAAGTCCATTTTCTTCTTGCCCACGATCTCGCGCATGGCCGTCTCGGCCGCCTGCTTGACTGCTATGTCGGGCTCGCGGTTGTTGAACAGGTAGTCCCTCGCGCCGGTTTCCTTCAGGCGGTACTGGACGACGAACTGTATGTCGACGATGTTCTCGTCGTCCGTCAGCATCAGGGCCTCGGGCAGCACTTTGCTGCGCGAAGTGTTGCGAAAGCCTACCTCGATCGTGCGCAGCTGGGAGAGATTGACGATCTCGTGGCTTTGGATGGGATACGGCAGGCGCCATTGGAAACCCGCGCGCGTGGTTTCCTTGTACTTGCCGAACTGCGTGATGACCGCGACCTGCCCTTCTTGCACGATGAAAAAGCCGGAGGCCAGCCACAGGGCGACGACGATGCCGACCACGACGAGCAGGCCCACACCGGTGCCGCGTGGCGAGGGAGAAAAACGCCCGCGGCCGTCGTTGCCGCCCGGCGGGCCTGACGGCCTGCGGCCGAACAAGCCACTGAGCTTGCGGTTGAAGTCCCGCCACAACTCGTCCAGGTCGGGCGGACCGCCGTTATTGTTGTTCCGTCCTTCGTTGGGCGGACGCCGAGGAGGCTCGTTGCCGGAGCCGCCGCCTCCCCGCCCCCAGTTGGAGTCGTTCAGGTTGAATATTCGAGTTATCGAAGGCAGACGCATCTTTATAGTAGGCTTAATCACAAATTAAGCAGCCGAAGATAATCACTGTGTAGATGAAGGTGT
>NZ_JADGHH010000063.1 GCF_019689535.1 Pigmentiphaga sp. | reverse complement strand
ATTCGGCGGATTCACCTCCGACTGGAAGTTAGGCAGGCAGTGTACGGCGCGTCATAGTCCAGGTCGGGCACGCCGCGTGCGGCCACATAGAAAAAGCCGGTCCCGAAGCAGGACCCGCGGCGTGCTCGTTACGATACCAGGCGGCTTACCCGTTGCGCGTGCCGTGCGGGCGAATACCCCGCCCATCGCGCAAACGCGCGCGAAAACGCCTTTTCCGAGGTATAGCCCACGTGCTCGGCCACCTCGATCAACGGCATCCTACGTTCTTCGAGCAAGCCGGCCGCCACCGACATCCGGTGCCGGAACAGGTATTCCATCGGCGTCAGCCCGACCAGGCTCGCGAACAAGGCGCTAAAGCGGGAACGCGACATGTGGACGGCCTCGGCCAGTTCCGCCAGCGTCCAATCGCGTGCGGGCTCGCGATGCATGAGCGCGATGGCGCTCGCCACCGATTTATGCGTGAGTCCGCGCAGCCAATTGGCCTGGCGCGGGTGTTCGCCCTCCAGGTGCTCGCGCAGGATGTGCACGAGGAGCAGGTCGGCCAAGCGTGCGGCGGCGAGCTTCCAGCCGCTGCGCCGCGCCAACGATTCGTCCACCAGCAGGTGCATGGCGCCTGCTAGCCCGCCGCCTACGCTCAATTCACTGGCCCGCAGGTGTATGCAGCGCGGCAGGATGGCCATGACCGTACTGCGGCAATAGGCCGAAAACCAAGCCAAGGTGGAGAACATGGTCGAGGTGCCGCCACCTCCGCCCCAGGTCATGACGAAGGGCGTGTCTTCTTCCGGGCCGCCGCGGTAGCGTGCGATCAATTCACTGAACGGCGTCGGCGGCACGCCCGGGTCGGACGACATGACGTGGGCGCTGCCGTGCGGGAGCATCACCAGGTCGTCGGGCTGCACGAGGAAAGGCGGGGCATCTTCGACCTGCATCCAGTATGGCTTGCCCGTGACCATGCGGATCATGGCGCCGCTGACCCCCTTGGACTGCAACGCCCAGGGTTCGGACAGCGTGAAGCGGGCGGTGACCGCCCGTTCACAGCGGCAAATAGAAAGAACTTCGCTCAAAGCATCCACGCAGAGCACCTTTGCTTCGGCGCCGAGCAAGTTGAGACGCTCGGTGCCTTTGTTCGATCGCCTGAGTTGTTGTTGGCGCGCCATTACAGCAGAAGAATGCGGGCACGCGCCCGGTTTGGCGCATCAAGGAAGCTTCATGACATTGCGTTTCTCTCGATTCTTGACCGCGGCCGTCGCCGCCATGCTGCCTGCCGTTGGCGCCCAGGCGCAAACGCAGTCGTTTCCGTCCAAGGCCGTCACGATCGTCGTCGCCTATCCGGCCGGAGGCGACACGGACGTACTGGCCCGCATCCTGGCCGAAAAACTCACTGCCCGGACAGGGCAGCGCGTCGTGGTCGACAACCGGCCGGGCGCCAGCGGCGCGATCGGCGCAGCCAGCGTGATGCGCGCCGCGCCCGATGGCTACACGCTGCTGGTGGCGCCGCAGACCATGGCGATCACGCCCTTGGTGCTCAAGCTCGGGCCCGGCGTCAGCTACGATCCGAGCAAGGACTTTACGCCCGTCGTCAAGCTAGGCATCAATCCTTTGCTGCTGCTCAGCCGTGCGGGCGACGGGCCGCAGAATCTCAAGCAGCTCATCGAGCTCGCCCGCAAGGACCAGAACGTAAGCTATGCCAGCCCGGGCATGGGATCGCCCATGCACGTGGCAGCCGAAGTGCTGAATCATGACGCGGGCGTGCAGATCCGCCACATTCCATACCGCGGCGTCGCGCCGGCGCTGGTCGATCTCGTGGGTGGCCAAGTCACGGTCGCCTGGTTGTCGCCAGGCGCCGTCGCCCAGCAGCTTCCCTCCGGCAAGCTGCGACCGCTGGCGGTTTCGGGCGAAACCCGCTGGCCCACGCTGCCCGAGGTCCCAACCTTTGCCGAACTCGGCTACAAGAACGTGGACATCGTGCCCTGGTACGGCCTGTTCGGACCGAAAGGCCTGCCCGCTGACGTCCTCAGCAGCCTGAATCACCATGTGAATGAAGTGTTGCGCATGCCGGAGGTCGCGGAAAGGCTGCGCGGCCTGGGCATTGAACCCCAGGGCGGCGCGCCGGCCCGCCTTCAATCGGTTGTCGAGGCGGACTGGCGCAGTTTCTCGCAGCGGGTAAAGGAGTTTGCCATCCAAGCGGAGTAAGCAGGGGAGCGCCGCCGGGCTCACCCCGCGGCGTCGCTGGACATGACCAAGTAGCCGCCGTCCACGGGTAGCACGACACCCGTGACGAAGGCGGCGGCTGGCGACGCAAGGAACATTACCGGCCCCACCATGTCTTCCGGCTGCCCCCAGCGCCCGAGCGGGGTTCTCGCCTCGATCGCCCGGTAGCGCGCTGGGTTCGCCGTCATGTCGCGGACCATGGGCGTTTCCACGAACCCCGGGGCGATGGCATTGACCCGGATGCCGTCGGCGGCGTACGCAATGGCCAGCGATTTGGTCAGTTGCGCCACGCCCCCCTTGGAAGCCGAATAACCCGGCACCTGGGCGCCACCGAAAACGCTCAGGATGGACGTGGTGTTGACGATCGCGCCCCGGCGGGTGGCCAGTGCAGGACGCAACGCGGCACACATGCGCATGGTGCCGTTCAAGTTCGTATCCACGACGTCGACGAATACCGCCGGATCGACGAGTTCGGCGCCACGCCGGATAATGCCGGCGCAATTGACGAGCACGTCGAGCTCCTGGAAGCAGGACGCGAAATCTCGCACGGCCTGCCCATCGCGCACGTCCAGGACGGCGCATTCCACCCGCTCCAAACCCGGCTCTCTTCGCGCACTTTCGACTTCATGCAGCGTCGCACCGGTGGCCGTGACGCGCGCGCCGCGCGCCGCAAACGCCGCGGCGACGGCGCGGCCTATGCCGGAAGTACCACCGGTGATCAGCACCCGCGTATCGGAGGACAAAGAATAATCGAACGCTACGGTCACACAGTTTCCTTTTGAGTTCTCAGGCTTCTCGCGACGGGTCGTCGCGGCATGGGCTCATGCTAGGCAGCGCGCGCCAGGCGCTCAACCTCCGGGCTGTTCAATGTGAGGCACCGCGCGTCTCAACGCGTGCCTGGCCCCGCAGGGAAAAATCCCCGGTGCGCGTGGATTTTGCGTCACGCGTGCGCTAGCATCATCCTCACCGCCCATGCGGCCATCCCGTTCGCAGGCGCGGCGCACACGAAGGAGACATCCAGTGATCGAGTTCAAGCTCAATGGAAAGCAGGTGTCGGTCGATGCCACCGACGACAAGCCTTTGCTCTGGGTATTGCGGGAGAACTTCCAGCTCACCGGGACGAAGTTCGGATGCGGCATGGCGCAGTGCGGTGCCTGTACGGTGCACCTCAACGGGCAACCGATGCGCTCCTGCATTTTGCCGATGAGCGCCGTCAAGGGCGCATCCGTGACCACCATCGAGGGACTCATGGAGACGAAAGCCGGCCAGGCCCTGAGCCAGGCTTGGGTCGAACACCAAGTGCCGCAGTGCGGCTACTGCCAGTCCGGCCAGCTGATGACCGCCGCCAGCCTGGTAACGGGGCCGGACAAGACGCTCTCGCGCGAGCAGGTGCTCGAACGCATGGCCGGAAACCTTTGCCGGTGCGGCACCTACAACCGCATCGCCGATGCGGTGGTCAACGCTCGGAAATCGCTGGGCTAGGAGGGCAGACATGGAGACGAAAACACTATCCCGCCGCGCGTTCCTCGTCGGCTCGGGCGCGGCTACCCTGGGAGTCGTGATGGGAGGCTGGGCAGCCTCCCGCGGCGACACCGCGTGGCTGCTACCCGGGGCGCATGCGGCGAACGCGCCGTTCAGTCCCATTGCCTGGGTGAACCTCGCCGCCGACAACACGGCCGTCATCTACTCTCCTGCCTCGGAAATGGGGCAGGGCACGATGACCTCCATTCCCGTGATCATCGCGGAAGAAATGGACTTGGACTGGAGCAAAGTGCGCGTCGAACAAGCGCCCGGCGACCCCAAGCGGTTCGGCAACCCGGGCTTCGGGGGAGCCATGGTGACCGGATCCTCGCGCACGGTCAAAGGTTATTACGAAACGCTGCGCCTGGCGGGATTGCAGGGCAAGCTAGTCCTGGTCCAAGCGGCTGCGGCGAAATGGGGCGTGCCGGCCTCGGAGGTCCGCACCGAGCGCAGCACGCTCATCCACCCACCGAGCGGCCGGCGCATGACTTATGGGGAGCTGGCCCAAAGCGCGCAGGCGCCGGCCGAGCTGCCGAAGGTGGACAAGGGCATGCTCAAGCCCATGTCGGCGTTCACCCTCATCGGCAAAGACCTGCCGCGCGTGGAAGTACCGGCAAAGTCCAACGGCACGGCACAATTTGGAATCGACGTCCGCCTGCCCGGCATGCTCTGGGCTGCCATCCTGCACGCGCCGGTGCAGGGTGAGAAACCCCTCACGGTCTCCGACGCCGAAGCGCTAGCCGTACCGGGCGTCAAGAAAGTCGTGCGCCTGCCCCATGGCGTAGGCGTGGTGGCCGATTCGTTTTTCACGGCCCGCAAGGCGCGGGATTTGCTCAAGGTCACTTGGAGCACGGAGTCCAAAGCGAGGTCGTACGACAGCGAAGCGGCCCTCAAGCAATTCGTCGCCCGCGCGGAACGGCTCGACGATGCCGGCGCGGTCTGGCACAAACAGGGGGATGCGGCGCAGAAACTGGCCGGCGCCACGCGCGTACTCCGCGCCACCTACACCTCCGAGCACGTAGCGCAGACCACGCTGGAACCCATGAACTGCACGGCGCGGGCCGATGGTGACAAGATCGAGATCTGGGTGCCGTCACAATCTCCCTCGGGCGTCATCGGCGTTGTGTCTGCCGGCGCGGGATTCAAGCCTGAAAACATCAAGGTCAACATCACGCTGCTCGGTGGGGGGTATGGCCGTCGAGCCGAGGCGGACTACAGCCTCGAAGCCGCGCTGCTTGCCAAGGCCATGCCCGGCGTACCGATCCAGGTGATCTGGACCCGAGAGGACGACTTCCTGCGATCCCGTCCACGCCCCATGACGGCACAACACCTGGTCGCGGGCATCGACGCCCAAGGGCGTATCGTCGGATGGCGCCACAGGCTCGTATCCGAAAGCATCACCGCCCGCACGGCCCCCGCCATCTACGAAAAGACAGGCGGGAAAGACTCTCCCGTCATGGAAGGATCAGACTGCGTCTATCAGATCACCGACCAGCTCATCGAGCATTGCCGCGAACAGCGGGGCGTAGACGTGAGCTTTTGGCGAGCGGTAGGGGCCGGCTATACCAAGTTCGCGATCGAGACCATGATCGACGAAATTGCCGCCTCGGTAGGCAAGGATCCGCTCCAGTACCGGCTTGACATGACCGCGCATGCCCCGCGCGCCCAGGCGGTGCTGCGCGAGGTGGCGGCCATGGCGGGCTGGGGCAAGCCCGTCAAGCCAGGCCGGGCGCAGGGCCTGGCATTCTCCGACACGTGGAGCTCGTTCATCGCGCTGGTTGCCGAAGTCTCTGTCGAAAACGGCCGGCCGGCGGTTCATCACCTTTGGGCCGCGGTCGATTGCGGTCATGCCATCAGTCCCGCCAACATCAAGGCGCAGATTGAAGGCGCCGCGATCTTCGGGCTGTCCGCCGCACTCGGAGAACGCCTGGTCTACAAGGGCGGTCAAGTGCAACAACAAAACCTGCACATGTACCCGCTCTTGCGCGCGAACCTAGCCCCCGTGGTCGAGGTGAAACTGACGCCGACCGACAATCCGCCCGGCGGCATCGGCGAGGTGGGCTTGCCGCCCGTGGCGCCCGCGGTGGCCAACGCGGTGGCCAAACTGACCGGCAAGCGCCTGCGTAACCTGCCGTTCCCACAAACGATCTGAGCAACGCTGCGGCAGGCCGTCGAGTGTTCGATCACGAGCCTCGGCGGCCTGCCGGGCCAGGTCAGTCCTCCATGGCTTTCTTCTTCCACAGCTCCCATGGGCGGAACATCACGCCCGCCATGGTGTCGTCGGCCTTGGCAGCCTCTTCCTCGCTCAGGTAAGTGACTTCGCCCCCAAGGGTTATGGCCTTTTGCTGCAAGGATGCGTTGGTCTCGGTGTACATCGCCCGGTAAACGGCGATGCGCACGTCGCTCCCAACCGCCACGAAACCGTGGCCGCGCATAAGAGCAACGTTCTGCGCCCCGAGCGTCTTGGCAAGTGCTTCGCCGTGCTCGCGGCATCGCACCAGCAGGTCTGTCGCCCCGAAGCAGCAGCGTATGTCGAATACGGGCGCACCGCCCGACAGGAAACCGGCCATGTGGTAGATGGGCCGCAGGCGCACCGAAGAGCCCGCGAACGGGATGACGGACGGAGAATGGCTGTGGACGACCGCATTGACGTCCGGTCGCGCCCGGTAGATCTCGCCGTGGATGAAGCGCTCGAGGTAGGGCGTGCGCGCGTCGCCGCCGACCGCATTGGAGTCTTCGTCGAACTCCATGATGTCGGCCGCGGTGACCAATTCAGGTGCCAACGAGCGCGCAAGCAGAAAATGCCCAGGGCGTTCCGGATGGCGGATGCTGACGTGGCCGAAGCCGTCGAGCACGCCGTATTTCGCAAGCACGCGATTGGCGACGACTAGATCGTCGAGGTGCTGCGCCAGCGAGGCGCTATCAGAGGGTAGCGAAGCAGACATGGCACTCCAGATACTCAGATAGGAAAGGGAAAGGGTGCTACTCCAGTTTGATGCCGGCACGCTTGGCCAGCTCGCCGTACATCGCCAGATCTTTGTCGACCTGTTGCCCCATGCCGTCCGCCCCCAACGCGTCGACCTCGTAATAGCGCGCCTGGAACTCCTGCTTCAGCTTTGGATCCTTGAGCGTGGCCAGCACTGCCTGCTCGATGCGGGCGCGCACGTCGGGCGGCGTCGCCGCCGGCGCGAACAGGCCGAACCACACCGAGATGTCCAGGTTCTTGAATTCCGGCGTCTCGGCCAGCGCCGGTACCTCGGGCATGAATGACAGCCGTTTGCCCGAGGCCACCGCGAGCAGCCGCAGCTTGCCTGTCTTGGCATGAGGTGCCATGTTGGGAATGGTGCTGAACAGAATGGGTACCTGGTTGCCGAGTGCATCGCTGATGGCGGGCGCGCAGCCGTTGTACGGAACGTGCACCATGTCGACCTTGGCCGACTGCTTGAAGGCTTCGCCGGCGAAGTGCTGCGGTGAACCATTGCCGCAGGACGAGTAGTTGGCCTTGCCCGGATTGTCCCGGACGTGCCGCACCAGCTCTGCGGTCGTCTTGGCCGGCAAGCCGCTGTTCACGCCCACCGCTACCGGGGAGGAAACCAACATCGCGACGGGTTGCAAGTCTTTCTTGACGTCGTAGCCCTGCGTGAAGTTCAGCGCCGCATTGATCGTCATGGTGCTGTTCGTCAGCAGCAGGGTATGACCGTCTGCCGGTGCGCGTGCGACGTGGTTGGCGCCGATGTTGCCCGAAGCTCCTGCACGGTTGTCGACAATCACCGGCTGGCCGTTCAAGTGAGGGCCGAGATTGGTCGCGAGCATGCGTGCCACAGTGTCGGCGCCGCCGCCCGCCTGGAACGGCACGACGATGGTGATGGGGCGGGAAGAAGAGGGGCCGGTCTGGGCGAACAGCGGCGCGGCAAAGCCGCCTACAACAAGTAAAGCCAAGGCCGCCCGGCCCGCGAAGCGTTGGATCATGACGTGTCTCCTGTACCTTGCCGGGATGCGTGGAACCGGCATTCTTCGATGTGGCAATGCGGGATGGCGAAAAGTTTATGGATCGATTTACGTCGATTCAATCTCGATTGCATAATCGATATATTGTCTCTTTCACCCGCGGCGTGTCTTCGTGAACCTATCAGATCCCATTGTCGAGGCGTGGTCTGCCGGCGGCGTCGTCGACGCCAAGGAAGCGTGCCGCATCCTCGGCATCAAGGCGGCTACGCTCTACACCTATGTGAGCCGGGGCATGCTGCATCCCGTCGCCCAACCCGGCCGGAAAAGACGGCTGTACTTGCGCGACGAAATAGAGGGCCTGCGCAGCCGCAGCCTGGCCCGGGCAGGGCACGGGGCCGTGGCTGCCAGTGCACTCCAGTGGGGCCAGCCGGTGATCGACACCGGCATTACCGAAATCACGCCCGACGGGCCGCGGTACCGCGGCCGGCTCGCCGCCGAACTGGTGGAGTATCCCGGCGCATTCGAAAACGTGGCGGAACTGCTCTGGACGGGCATTCTTCCAAACGGCCCGGGCACTTGGCCGGCAGAGCCGCTGCCTGCGGAGAGCGCGGCCCGGCTGCGTGCACTGATGGCCGGCCTGGGCGAGGCGCCCGGCATGATCCGGGCGTTCCAAGCCGTGGCGCTTGCGCTAGGTGGCAAGTCGGTAGACGAGGAGGTGCGCCACGGCGCACCGATCACCGCAGCCAAGCAACTCGTGCAGGCCTTCGCCGGCTGCTGCAGCCTGCTGTCGGCGCGGCGGCGCTACCGTGCGCCAACGGGCGACAAGCCGCTGGCGCAGCACGTGGCCGAGGCGCTTGGCCACGCTCCCGTGCCGGAACTAGTCAAGGCCGTCAATGCGATGCTGATACTGAGCGCCGACCACGAACTGTCTCCGCCTACGTTCAGCGCGCGCATCGCTGCCTCCGTAGGCGCCGAGCTCCATGCCTGCGTAGGGGCCGCCTTGGCAGTGCTCTCCGGGTCGGGGCTGGCGGGCGGGTGCGATCGGATCGAAGACACCTTGGCCGGGATCCGGACGCGCGCCCAACTCGATGCGTGGGTCTCGCAAGTGATGCGCGACCGCGCGCGATCCTGGGCCTTCGGCATCGGGTCGTATCCCCAGGGCGATCCGCGGGCAAAACAATTGATTCGCATGGCGCGTGAGCATCCTCGCCCAACCCGGCGCGCGGAAATGCTGTTCCGCTTCCTCGAGGCCGTCCAATCGGAGGTCGGCGTTCCGCCCCGCATCGAGCTGGGCCTGGTCGCCCTCTGTTCCGCCTGGGACCTGCCGGCCGGCAGTGCGGGCGCACTATGGGCCATGGGGCGCACCGCGGGATGGGTCGCCCATGCGCTCGAGCAGCGGCTGAACGGTTTTTTCCTCCGGCCCCGCGGGCAGTTCCACCCTGTCCCACAGGGGGGTGCTGTGCTAAAATCGTGAGCAACATCCATGCAGCCAAAGCAAACCAAGGACGAATCGCGCATGCGCGTTCCTTCTCTGCACGAACGAACTACCACGGGGAACATCGCCGGCTAGCCGCGTGGGTTTCCTGCATCGCATCGTCCTGTCCGCCGGGCCCTGCCCGGAACCCTGCAGAATGCAAGAACGCGGCCCCGATGCCGCGTTTTTTTATGTTGCCGAGCTCGCTGCTTCGCGCGTCGCGGCGAGCGACGGTATTTGTCGGCGCGCGCCGTGTTTCATTTTCGAGGTCGCATCAATGATCAAGGTAACGCTGCCCGATGGTTCCCAGCGTGAGTTTCCGGCTCCCGTCACGGTGGCCGACGTCGCCGCATCCATCGGCGCCGGGCTGGCCAAGGCCGCGCTGGCCGGCCGGATCACGTACGAAGGCAGCGAACCCACGCTGGTCGACACCAGCCATACGATCGAGCGCGATGCCAGCCTCGCCATCATCACCGCGAAGGACCCTGAGGGGCTGGACCTCATCCGCCACTCCACGGCCCACCTGCTGGCTTACGCGGTCAAGTCGCTGTATCCGGAGGCCCAGGTCACCATCGGCCCGGTGATCGAGAACGGCTTCTACTACGACTTCGCCTATTCTCGCCCCTTCACGCCGGAAGACTTGGCGGCCATCGAAAACAAGATGCTGGAGCTCGCCAAGAAGGACGAAGTCGTGACGCGCGAAGAGTGGAACCGCGACGACGCCGTGGCGTTCTTCAATTCGATCGGCGAGAAATACAAGGCCGAGATCATTGCCTCGATCCCCGCCGGCGAGAAGATTACGCTTTACCGGGAAGGCGACTTCGTCGACCTGTGCCGCGGGCCGCACGTCCCGTCCACTGGCAAGCTCAAAGTCTTCAAGCTGATGAAGGTGGCCGGCGCCTACTGGCGCGGCGACAGCAAGAATGAAATGCTCCAGCGCATCTACGGCACGGCTTGGGCGAAGAAGGAAGACCAGGATGCCTACCTGAAGATGCTGGAGGAGGCCGAGAAGCGCGACCACCGCAAGCTCGGCCGCGAACTCGACCTGTTCCATTTCCAGGACGAGGCGCCAGGCCTGGTGTTCTGGCACCCCAAGGGCTGGACCATCTGGCAGCAGGTCGAACAATACGTGCGCGGGGTTTATCGGGAGAGCGGCTACCAAGAGGTCAAGGCGCCGCAGATCCTCGACCGGTTGCTCTGGGAAAAGACGGGGCACTGGGAAAACTACCGCGAGAACATGTTCACGACGGAGTCCGAAAACCGCTACTACGCGCTCAAGCCCATGAACTGCCCGGGGCACGTGCAGATCTTCCGGGCCAACCTGCGCTCGTACCGGGATCTCCCGCTGCGCTACGGGGAGTTCGGCCAATGCCACCGGAACGAGCCTTCCGGGGCGCTGCACGGCATGATGCGGGTGCGCGGCTTTACGCAGGACGACGGCCACATTTTCTGCACCGAGGACCAAATCCTCGATGAATGCGTAGCGTTTACATCTCAGTTGCAGCGTGTCTACCGCGACTTCGGCTTTACGGACATCCTCTACAAGGTCGCGACGCGCCCGGAACACCGCATCGGCTCGGACGAAGTCTGGGACAAGGCCGAGCACGCCCTGATGGAAAGCCTGCGCCGCTCCGGCTGCGAGTACGAAATCAGCCCGGGAGACGGGGCCTTCTACGGACCGAAGATCGAGTACACGCTCAAGGACGCCCTCGGCCGCCACTGGCAGTGTGGCACCATCCAGGTGGATTTCTCCATGCCCGGCCGCCTGGGCGCCGAATACGTCGACCAAAACGACCAGCGCGTCACCCCGGTGATGCTGCACCGTGCCATCCTCGGATCCATGGAGCGCTTCATCGGAATGCTGATCGAGCATTTTGGCGGCGCGATGCCCCCCTGGCTGGCCCCGGTGCAGGCCGTGGTGTGCAGTATTTCGGAGGCCACCGCCGAATATGCGCAGAGTGTGGCGCAAACCTTGAAAAAACAAGGGTTTAGGGTGGAAGCAGATTTGCGCGGCGAAAAGATCACCTATAAAATCCGGGAGCACAGCTTGCAAAAAGTTCCCTATATCCTCGTCGTAGGTGAAAAAGAACGGCAAGCTGCATCGGTGGCCGTACGCGCCCGCGGCGGCATCGACCTCGGGGTGCTCCCGCTCGATGCTTTCTCGTCGCGGCTCGCAGCCGACGTGGCCGAACGCCGGAATGTCGAGGCGCCCGCCAAATCGTAACGAGGGCAGGCGTCCGTTCCGGGCATGGTCCATGCTGGCGGCGGGGCAGTTCCGCCGCGGGCGGCCGTTTTAATCAAATTCAGGAGTTTCAGACATCGCTACCGACAAGCCGAATCGCATCAATGGTGAAATCACTGCACCGGAGGTGCGCCTGATTGGGGTCGACGGCGAACAGCTTGGCATCGTCAAGCTGGCCGAAGCAGTTAGGCTTTCCGAGCAGCATGATGTTGACCTGGTCGAAATTGCCCCGAACGCGCAGCCTCCGGTCTGCCGCTTGATGGACTACGGCAAGTTCAAGTACCAGGAGCAAAAGCGTCAGCACGAAGCCAAGCTCAAGCAAAAAATCATCCAGGTCAAGGAAGTCAAGTTCCGGCCTGGAACCGACGAGGGCGACTACCAGGTCAAGCTGCGCAACCTGCGCCGCTTCCTGGAAGAGGGCGATAAGGCCAAGGTGACGCTGCGGTTCCGCGGGCGTGAAATGGCGCACCAGGAGCTCGGCATGCGGGTCCTGGAGCGCGTGCGTGACGACCTGGGCGAGATCAGCGCGGTCGAAGCCATGCCCAAGCTGGAAGGCCGCCAGATGGTCATGGTGCTGGCTCCGAAGAAAAAGCCCGCCAGCCCCGGCAAGGGCACTGGGGATTAACGCGGTATAATCTACGGTTTTCCAGAATGTGCACGGGTTCCCGTGCACGCTGGCGAAGCTCGGCGCGAAAGTCCTGGCGGCGAGCAATCCGGTTCCCGGCAACGCTTTCAAATTCGTGTGCGGCGCTGCGCCGCCGCGGTGCGCGTCCGGGGGACGGGACAGGTAAAACAAGTGAATGCGGGTCGTCAAGTCCGGCAGCAGCAGCCGGCACCCGTGAGCATGTAAACGCAACAGGAAGCAGTCATGCCTAAGATGAAGACCAAGAAAAGCGCCGCCAAGCGCTTTAAGGTCCGCGGTAGCGGTTCCATCAAGCGGGGCCAGGCGTTCAAGCGCCACATCCTCACCAAGAAAACGACCAAGAACAAGCGTCAGTTGCGCGGCTCCGCCGCGGTCCACGAGGCCGATGTGAAGGCCGTGCGGGCAATGATGCCGTTTGCCTGAACCCAACCCGCTGATATTGGAGTTTTCAAATGCCTAGAGTCAAACGTGGGGTAACCGCCCGGGCCCGTCACAAGAAAGTCATCAGCGCGGCCAAGGGTTATCGCGGCCGCCGCGGCAACGTATTCCGCGTCGCCAAGCAAGCGGTCATGCGCGCCGGCCAATACGCCTATCGCGACCGCCGCGCCAAGAAGCGCACCTTCCGTGCCCTGTGGATCACCCGTATCAACGCTGCCGTCCGCGAGCACGGCGTGTCCTACAGCGTGTTCATGGCCGGCCTGAAGAAAGCGGCGATCGACCTCGACCGCAAGGTCCTGGCCGACCTGGCTGTGCGCGACAAGGCGGGCTTTGCCGCGATCGTGCAACAAGTCAAGAACGCCCTGGCAGCCTGAACTCGCATCGCTGAGCGCCGGTCCGGCCCGTAAGCCGGAAGCGGCGGTAAGCTAGGAGTGCAACACCCGAACGGGGCTTCTTCGAAGCCCCGTTCGTGTTTTTGCCGGCAGGGCGCCCACGGGACTTCGCACCGCAACCTAGGCCGCCTTGCCGCGATGGGCAGCCAGCGCCGAAGGGTTTTGCAGCGCCTCTTTTTCCTCTTATCGATACGAATCCGCCATGTCCCAGAATCTGGACGAACTGATACGCCAAGCCGGGGAGGCCTTCGCGGCCGCGTCGGATCCCAACGCGCTCGAGAACGAGAAAGCCCGGTTTCTGGGTAAGCAGGGCGCCCTGACGGTGCTGCTCAAGGGGCTCGCGAGCCTGGCTCCCGAACAGAAGCGCACGGAAGGGGCCCGCATCAACGAAGCGAAGGCCAAGATCGAGAGCCTGCTCAACGAGCGGCGCCAGGCATTGGCCGACGCCAAGCTCGCGGCACGACTGGCGGAGGAGACCATCGACGTGACGCTGCCCGGCCGCGGACGCGGCATAGGCGGCATCCATCCGGTCATCCGCACCTGGGAGCGCATCGAACAGATTTTCCGGTCCATCGGCTTCGACGTAGCAGACGGTCCCGAAGTGGAGAACGACTGGACCAACTTCACCGCGCTCAACAACCCGGAGAACCATCCGGCGCGCTCCATGCAAGATACGTTCTACGTCGACATGAAGGACGCGCAGGGACTGCCCCTGCTGCTGCGCACGCACACCAGTCCCATGCAGGTACGGTATGCGCGCGCCCACAAGCCGCCCATCAAGGTCATTGCCCCGGGCCGGACCTACCGCGTAGACAGCGACGCCACGCATTCGCCCATGTTCCACCAGGTCGAGGGCCTGTGGATCGACGAAAACATCTCGTTCGCCGACCTCAAGGGCGTCTATACGGATTTTCTGCGCGCGTTTTTCGAGACCGACGACCTGGTGCTGCGTTTCCGGCCGTCCTTCTTCCCGTTCACCGAACCTTCGGCGGAAATCGACATGATGTTCACCTCGGGCCCGAACAAAGGCCGCTGGCTGGAAATCTCCGGCTCGGGCCAGGTGCATCCGACCGTCGTGCGCAACTTCGGCCTCGATCCGGAACGCTACATCGGCTTTGCCTTCGGCTCGGGCCTGGAGCGCTTGACCATGCTGCGGTATGGCGTCAACGACCTGAGGCAGTTCTTCGAAGGCGATCTGCGTTTCCTCAAGCAATTCAACTGATGGGCTAGTCATGCAATTTCCCGAATCCTGGTTGCGGTCGCTGACCAACCCCGCCATTTCGACTCACGAACTGGCTCATCAATTGACCATGGCCGGCCTCGAGGTCGAGGAAACGGCTCCCGTGGCCCCCGAGTTCAGCGGGGTCGTCGTGGCCCAGGTGCTATCGGTGGAGCCGCACCCCAACGCCGACAAGCTGCGAGTTTGCAAGGTCGACGCTGGACAGGGGGAACCGCTGCAGATCGTGTGCGGCGCTCCCAACGTGGCGACCGGCATGAAAGTACCGCTCGCGACCGTCGGCGCGAAACTGCCGGGCGGCATCAAGATCGGCGTCGCCAAGATGCGCGGCGTGGAATCGTTCGGCATGTTGTGTTCGGCGCGCGAGCTGGGACTCTCGCAAGACCACGCAGGCCTGCTCGATCTCGGCCCCGACGCCAAGGTCGGCGTGCCGGTGCGCGAATGGCTGCAGCTCGACGACACCCTCTTCACCCTCAAGCTGACGCCCAACAAGGCGGACTGCCTGTCCGTGCTCGGCGTGGCCCGCGAAGTGGCAGCCCTCACCGGCGCCCCCTTGGAGGCGCCCCGCCTGGAGCCCGTGCCGGTCACCATCGACGATCGCGTGCCTGTGACCGTGCATGCGCCGGACCTCTGCGGGCGTTACGTCGGCCGGGTGATCCGGGGCGTCGATGCCAGCGCACCCACGCCGGATTGGATACGCCGCAGGCTCGAGCGGTCGGGCCAACGCTCCATCTCCGCCCTGGTCGATATTTCCAACTACGTGATGCTGGAATTGGGGCGCCCGAGCCACGTGTTCGACCTCGCCAAAGTCCACGGCGGCCTGCACGTGCGGTGGGGCCGCCCCGGAGAGAAGATCCTGCTGTTGAACGGCCAAACGGTGGAGGTGGACGGCTCGGTCGGCGTCATCGCCGACGACAACGGCCCGGAATGCCTGGCCGGCATCATGGGCGGCGAAGCGACGTCCGTCTCGACCGAGACCCGCGACATCTACATCGAGGCGGCATTCTGGTGGCCCGCCGCCATCGCGGGCCGCGCGCGCCGCTATAACTTCAGCACTGATGCCAGCCATCGCTTCGAGCGCGGCGTGGACTACGCGAATATTCCCGCCGACCTCGAATACCTGACCAGCCTCATCGTGCAGGTCTGCGGCGGGCAAGTCGGTCCTGTCGACGACCAAGTCGTGAATCTTCCCGAACGCAAGCCGGTGCGCCTGCGGGTCGAGCGCTGCCACAAGGTGCTCGGGGTGCCCGTGCCGGAAGAAGAGATCGCCAGCATTTTTACGCGCCTGGGCCTGCCTTTCGTGCGCGAGCCGGGCGCTTTCGTCGTCACGCCTCCGTCCTTCCGCTTCGACATCGAAATCGAGGAGGACCTGATCGAGGAGGTGGCACGCATCTATGGTTTCGAGCGGATACCCGACGTGCCGCCCGTGGCGCGGGCGAAGGTCCGTGCGCCGAAGGAAGAGCGTCGCTCTTTCCACGACCTGCGCCACCTCATGGCGGCGCTCGACTACCAAGAAGTCATCAATTTCAGCTTCGTGGAAGCGGAGTGGGAGCGCGACTATGCGGGCAACCCGGACCCGATCCGCTTGCTCAACCCCATCGCCAGCCAGTTGTCGGTCATGCGCAGTAGCCTGATCGGCGGATTGGTGGCGAACGCGCAATACAACGTCAACCGCAAGATTTCCCGCGTGCGCGTGTTCGAGCTGGGGCGCGTGTTCCGGCGCGATGCCTCCGTAGAAGACGGTCCGCTGGACGTGGCCGGCGTCGCACAACCCATGCGCTTGGCGGCGCTGGCGTATGGCCCGGTCGTCGAAGAGCAGTGGGGTACGCAGACCCGGCAGGTCGATTTTTACGACGTCAAGGCAGATCTCGAAGCCCTGTTGGCCGGCTGCAGCGCGCAGGGGCCGCGCTTCGTGCCCGACCAGCACCCGGCGCTGCACCCTGGCCGCAGCGCCCGCATCGAAATGGACGGCGAAACCATCGGCTGGATAGGGGAGCTGCATCCGCGTTGGGTGCAGCGCGCCGAGCTTCCCCACGCGCCGATCGTATTCGAAGTGGATGCTACGCGGGCCGCGGCACACCCGTTGCCTGCGCTGTCCGAGATCTCGCGCCAACCGGTGGTCATCCGCGACCTGGCCATGTGGGTCCCGGAAGGAGTGCTGGCCCAGCAAATGCTCGATACGGTTCGCAGGGTCGTCGCCTCGGAGCCCGAACTGGCCGTGGTGAAAGATGTACGTCTTTTCGACGTTTGGCGGGATAAGTCCTTGTTAGGAAAGGAAAAAAGCCTTGCCTTCCGATTCTGGCTACAGGATACTTCGGTAACCCTGGACGACGCCCGAGTCGAGTCGTGCCTGGCCCGCATCCGTACCGCGCTGGAAACGGAGCACGGTGCCCGGCTGAGGGTTTAACACCGAGTTCTCCATCCGTGTCTATGCATTCTCTCGTTTCCGACAGCTACGCCCGCCCGGACGCGCTCGCCCCGGGCGTCGAGGCGCCGCAGAACACGCTCGATGCGCGCACCCTGACCAAGGCGGAACTGGCCGACCTCCTGTTCGAGCGCGTAGGCCTCAACAAGCGCGAAGCCAAGGACATGGTCGAGACCTTCTTCGAGGAGATCCGTGACGCGCTAGAGCGCGGAGACGTGGTGAAGCTCTCGGGCTTCGGCAACTTCCAGGTGCGCAACAAACCGCAGCGCCCGGGACGCAATCCCAAGACGGGCGAAGAAATACCGATCGCCGCCCGCCGGGTCGTCACCTTCCATGCGAGCCAGAAACTCAAGAGCATGGTCGAACAAGTCGCGCTGCGCGAACAGAATCGGTCTTGAGAGGTTTTATGGCGCGCATCGAGCCCCCCGTCGTTCTTCCCCCCATTCCTGCGAAACGTTACTTCACCATAGGCGAAGTCAGCGAGCTATGCGGCGTCAAGCCGCACGTGCTGCGCTATTGGGAGCAGGAGTTCACGCAGCTCAAACCCATCAAGCGACGGGGCAATCGCCGCTATTACCAGCACCACGAGGTGCTGCTCATCCGGCGGATTCGCGAACTGCTGTATGAACAGGGTTTCACCATCAGCGGGGCGCGCAACCGCCTGGATGAATCCCGCGGGCAAGTGGAAGAGGCGCCGCAGGTCAAGACCTACCCGATCGAAGAACCGGAGCTGCAGGCCATACGGGCCGAGCTCGCGGACATCGTCAGCATGCTCAAGGCGGCCCAGGAGCATAGCCAGGCGCGATCGGGCTGAGCCCAAGGCGGGCTAGGGCGGCGAGGCTGCCTAGATCAAGCTCAATAGATAGCTCGAAACTGATAGTTTCTGTGCATGACCGTTCGCCCGCAACGCGAACGGTTTTTTCCTGCGCGGCAGGCTGCTGGGCGTAGGGCCGCGCATTCCTTCACCAAAAAGATCATCGCAAAGACGAAAGCGCCGGATCCGTGGGGCAACGTTCCTCATTGTTTTGATTTGCCCGTGTGCAATCGGCCTCCCGCGTAAAGTGCCATCCTGCCATGCCGCCGCCGGCATTCATCGGTGCATTGCGATTGAAACATTCAAGAACAAAATGCGGGGTTAACCCGTTGCCGTAAAAGGCAAGGCTGCAAAGCCAATGAAAAAAGCCCGGCAGCTTGTGGCTACCGGGCTTTGGGTTCCGACTATACGAATCAGGAACTGATGTATGGTCGGGGCGGCGGGATTCGAACTCGCGACCCCTTGCACCCCATGCAAGTG